>NZ_JACHIU010000001.1:5933396-6247638 GCF_014207705.1 Sphaerisporangium rubeum | reverse complement strand
GGTGCCGGGGGCCGGGGCCCCCGCGCCGCCGATGCGCAGCGAGACCGGCACACTGAGGTCGCCGGCCTTCAGCGTCGCCTCGAAGGCGACCCCCGCCGGGATGTCGCGCTCCGGCAGAGGGGCCACGGTGTCCGGCAGCAGCGCGTTGAGCTTCCTGACCTGTTCCACGCCGATCGGCCCCGACGCCGCGACGAGCCGCAACGGGTCCACCCCCGCCGTGCCGAGGTGCTCTCCGGCGACCGGCAACCCGGACAGGTCCACCGTGGCGCCGAGGTCCGCCACGAACAGGTACGCCGTCGTGGTGGTGCGGTCGGCCGCGAACACCACGTCGCGCACGTCCACCGCGATCCCTTCGGGGATCACCTCGGCCGCCGACGGCCAGAACGCCGCGACGACGCTCCGCACGTCGGGGGTGGCCGCGCCTGGTACATGCGAGTAGGCCGCCGTGAACAGCTTGGCGTCGGCGCCGGTGGCGATCCCCGTGTCGAACCGCAGCGGCACGCCACCGGCGTCCACGTCGATCCGGCCGCGGAACGACACCGGACGCGGCCCGCCGGGGGTCGCGGGACGCGCCACCGCGACGTCCACGGCGAGCGTCACCGGGGCCTCGGCGATGGTCAGCCCGCCACGGCAGGCGAAGGTGAACCCTCCGTCCCCCGTCCGGTAGGCGACCCGGAGCCCGGTCAGCGCCAGGCTGGTCACCGCCTCCGGCAGGTCCCGCACCCCGAACCGGTCGCCGAGCTCGGCCACCAGGTCCCCGATCGCGAGGCGTGACCCCGGCGCGGTCTCCCCGGCGAACGACCACCCCTCCACGGGGTCGTACGCGGCGACCAGGCCCAGGCGGATCGACGCGCCGAGCGCGATCACGCCGTGCACGGCGCCGCCGAACCCCCTGCCTTCGCGGTAGGACACGACGACGCCGACCTCGTCGATGCCGATCGGCCCCGCCTGCCACACGTCGTCGGCGTCCAGCTCGGCCAGGTAGGACCCGCGCCGGGGCCGCGCCGTCAGCCCCGCCTTGTGGATCTTCAAGGTGGACGGCACCCCCGCCGTCGGCAGGCCGTACGAGGCCAGCACCTCGGTCAGCGGCACCGGGCCGCCACGCAGCGAGCCGCGGACCTCGATGTCCGGCAGCCGCAGCACGACGTCGAACTCCAGCGCGCCGAGCGTCAGCCTGCTCGCGACCTCGACGTAGTCGATCGCCGGCGCCTTCCAGTCGAACCCGGTCTCGATCCTCTCGACGGCGAGGTCGAACGCGGCGCCGTCGAACCCGGCCGCCTGGAACGCCGCCGTCACCGACGGCCCGCCGATCCACGACGCCAGCGCCGCCACCCCGGGGAAGGCACGGCCAGGCGCGGGCCTCAGGTACGCGTACCAGTGCGTCCCCGGCCGCAGGCCGACACCGACCTCCAGGGGGACGCCGTCCACGACGACCTGACCGGCGACCACGGCGGCGAACGACACCGTGGACAACTCGGCACGCACCTCCAGCCCGTCGAGCTCCAGGATCTCCGGCACGATCGGCCACCGCACGCCGGGAAGCGGCACGGTCACGGTGGAGTACGCCTCGAAGGAGGTGCCGGGGTGGAACGTCACGGCGTACCCGGTGGCCGGCACCGTACGCGCGGTGGTGAGAGCGGCGAGCCCCGACGGGACCGGCACGAGCGACGCGCCACCGGGCCGGCCGAGGGACAGCAGGTCCGTCGGTGCCACCCCTGGTACGTCACCGGCGAGCGTGAGCCGCCACGCGCCGGGCCCTTCCGCCGCGCCTCGGGTGAGCGTCACCGGCGCCGTGACCGTGGCCGTCAGCGGCAGGACGCCGGTCGCGGTCCCGGTCACCGGCGGGGTGCCGCCTTCGGTCAGCGTCAGCGTCACCCGGCTGAGGGTGACCCGCACACCGGGAAGGCCCTGCACGGGCCACACGTCACCCGAAGGCCCCGCGATGACGAGCGCCGCGCCGCCGGGGGTGACCTCGGCCGAGGTGAGCGTGATCCGCTTGCCGGGGGTGGTGACGAGCAGGTCCCGCAGCTCGGCAGGCAGCCGGGTGTCGCCGGCGTCCAGCACGACGGGGCCGGTCGTCCCGGAGACGTACGCGGCGAGCGCGGTCAGGTCCATGAGGTCTCCCGCCGTCAGAGGTGGAACTGGTCCATGACCGGGCCGCCGGTCGCGTCGCGGTGGACGACCAGGAACGACACCGGGTTCATGGAGTTGTTCTGCGAGATGATGAGCGTCACGTTTCCCCTCACACGGTTGTCGCCGTCCACCGCGGCGTTGTCGCCGCACACACGTGACTTGTTGCCGAGGACCGCCTGCGGGTTCCCGGTGCTCGCCGGGACGTGGGCCCTCGGGAAGCTGCAGTTGGTCAGGTAGAACCGTTCGACGTTCGGGTCGTTGTGCAGCCGGTCCACGACGGCCTGCGACGGCGACCGGTCGAGCGGCCCCGTCCTCCCGGCGGAGATGTACGCCACCGCCGGGGCCGCGGTGTTCAGGAAGGTCGCGCCGGTGCCGGCGTCGTCGCCGTGGACGTCGCACTTGACGGACGCGATCCTGGCCGCCGGCGGCAGCACCGGACCTCCCTGGGGGTTGGGGAGCCCGGCGCCGGTCAGGGCCGCTGCGACCCGCTCGGAACCGTCACGCGGCAGGTCACCCCCGCTGTAGTGGAAGAAGTCGTTGAACCGCACCACGACGCCGAGTCCTTCGGCCTGGGGGATCGACACGCCACCCGGTGTGACGGCCTGCGTGGTGTTCCAGACCCTGCCTTCGGCCGCCACCAGGAAGACGCCGGGTGCGCCTGCGGGTGCGGGGACGGCGGCGGGCCCGGAGTTCCACAGGATCTCGGTGCCGAGCGCCTGCGGTCCGAGCGTGGTGAGCGTGCGTGCGACACCGGGGGCCCATGCCACTCTGCCGTTGATGTCGATGGCACCGGCCGCGGCGTCCGCCAGCCACGCCGCGTTCCTCGCCGCGGCCTGCCGGGGACCGGCCTGCCCCGGGTCACCCGCCACCGGGGGGACGATGACCTGGGTCGTGGCGTAGACGCCGCCGGTGTCGAACCGGCCCCCCGGCGGCGCGGCGGGGAACAACTCGTCCAGGACGTCCTCGCGGATGGCGGTCCGCAGAGCGTTCAGCGCCGCCGGTGTCGCGTTGCCGTTGGGGAAGCCGCCTTGAGCGAGCAGCAGGTCGGCGTCGTTGGCCGCGACGAGCGCGATCTGCTCCGCGAAGGCCTGCGCGGTCGTCAGCGCCGGGTTGAGCGGTGCCACCACGGGCAGCGCGACCTGGGCTCCTGTGTACCCGAGCAGGATGGCCGTGGGGACGTCCGGCGCGTTGGCCGCGCCGTTGCGGATCGCCGTCGTCACCGGCGCCAGCCGCGCCGCCACCCCGCCGACGCCGCCGGGTGTGTCGTACCCGCCGAAGCACGCGGCGTACGCGCCGGCCGCCGCCGCGGCGGCCTGTTCCCGGTCGCTGTTCCCGAGCGCCGCCTCACGGGTCGCGACCTCGGCGATCACATCGGCGATCCGGTGGAGGTTGTCGGCGCCGAGCAGCCGCATCACGCCTTCGTAGTGCTCACCCGCATAACTGCTGACCAGCACGTGGTCCAGCGACTCCCCGGGGTTCAGCCTGGCCTCCACGGCGTCGTGCGCCGTGACGGCATGGTCCACGGACCCTCCGTCGATCAGCATTCTGCGCACCTGGCCGGTCGTCGCGTTCTCCGCGACGACGAGCGAGCTGTCCCCCTGCCGGACGTCCAGGGTGAAGATGGTCAGGTCCCACGGCATGGTCGCGCCTCCTCAGCTCGGGAAGGTGAGGCGCCAGCGGCCCTGGCTGACCCGCTGGTTCTTCTCACCCCAGGTGAAGACGTAGCGGCGGTTGTCGGTGAAGGTGTACGTCCCGGCGAAGGCGTACTCGCTCTGCGCGATGTTGTAGAGGTCGA
This sequence comes from Sphaerisporangium rubeum, assembly GCF_014207705.1. Lineage (NCBI taxonomy): Bacteria > Bacillati > Actinomycetota > Actinomycetes > Streptosporangiales > Streptosporangiaceae > Sphaerisporangium > Sphaerisporangium rubeum. The sequence continues at coordinate 6,243,710 of NZ_JACHIU010000001.1, read as the reverse complement.
ACTCCAGCGCGCCGGCGGCCAGCCGCCGCAGGATCTTCAGCTCGTTCTCGCCGATGGTGGTGGCGCCGATGGTCAGCGAGCCGAGGGTCGCGCCTGAGGCGACCAGCGGGACCAGCGTGTCGGCGTCCATCGCGCCGGTCTTCAGGTGGAAGCCGTCGGGACGGGCCTCGACGCGGTGCCAGAACTTGTTCGAGTGGTGGAACCGGATGGCGGGGTACGTCAGGACGTTCGCGGCGGTGTCGGCCTGGTACAGCTCAAGGAACAGCACCTTGCCGGCCGTGGTCGCGTCCCTGCGCAGTTGCAGGTGCTCCGACGCCGAGCCGACCGTCAGCCGCGCGGGGACCGTCGTCGTGCCGATCCCCACGTTGTTGCCGAGCGGGTTGACGGCCAGCGGTTTGCTGTTGTGCGACTGGATCCAGCCGTACTGGTCGTGGTACCCGAGGCGCAGGTTCGTTCTCTCGGTGGGGCCGAGCACCAGCGTCGTGCCGTTGGCGTCCTCACCGGTCCCGGCGACCCGCAGGGCCGTCACCGAAGCGCGTCCGGCGGTCAGGTCGGCCGGGGTGTCGGACGCGAGGTCGCCGGACCTGAGGTGGAAGCCGTCGGCCCTGGCCTCCACACGGTGCGCGAAGCGGCCGGCGTGGGTGAAGCGGACGGCGGGGTGCACCGTCTCCAGTTCGCCGTCCGTGGCGTCCTGGTACAGGTCCAGGAACAGGAGCCTGCCGCCGCCTCCCGCGTCGGACTCGCGCCGTAGCTGCAGATGGCCGTCGGCGGCGCTGACCGTCAGCCGCGCCGACGGGGTCGCCGTGCCGATCACGACCTCGCTCGCCGTGAACAGCAGCGGCGCGCGCTCGGCCACCACGGTGCGGAAACCGTCCTGGTACCCGGGAATGTTGCGGTACGCCACGACGACAGGTGCGTGACCGGGGGAGTCGAGCGCGTACACGCCGGTGAGCGTCAGGTCCAGGAAGCCGCCTGGCGGCAGCGACGTGCCGTCGCGCGGCTTCAGCGTCCACCGCACGCGCTGACCGAGGTCCTCCCGCGTGACGTCCCAGCTCACCGCGGTCGCGCCGAGCGTGAGGTGGACGTTCCCCGCGCGGCCGGACTCCGTCAGGGCCCAGGGCCTGGCCTCCCCCTGGTGCTGGACGTCGAAGCCGACGGTGAACGCGGACGCCGCGTCACCGGCGGTGGCCTCGCCGGTGAGTGCCACCGCCGTGTCGTGGGACACGTTGACGACACGCAGCCGCAGCGACCCCGGTGTCACGCCGTCGCTGAGCACCCGGTCCCCGCCGGCGAACCCCACGTCCAGCGGGATGTCCGGCCGGCCCCGGTGGTTGACGACGTCGAGGTACCGCCGGCGTGTCCCGGTCAGCTCGCCGGGTTCGTTCGCGTACCCGAGCAGCCGGTAGGCCAGCTCCACACGCGTGCCGCGCGTGCCACCCGCGCCGTCGGCCTTCAGCCCCCGCAGGTCCACCGGCAGAGCGGCACCCGGCTTGATCACGGCCGCGGTGTCGTGCAGCAGGTACAGCGTGGCGCCGTCCGGCGCGGCGGCCATCGACCAGCCCGGGGTGACGACACCCGGCGTCGCCGAGGCGGCCAACGTGCCGGGCCGGAAGGCCAGCGCCACATGGTGGTCGGCCGCCGAGACCCGTACCGCGCCGGGGGCCCGCAGCTCCAGGTCCTGCCGTGAGGAGTTGACCAGCCGCAGCGTCATCGGCTGTCCGGCCGGGTCGTCGTCGATGTACAGCACCGGTTGCTCGCCGGCGCCGGTCAGCTCGAAGTCGAGAGGATGCGCGCGGACGAACGCGGCGAGCGCGGCCTCGTCGGCGGCCATGTCCCGCCGGATCTCCTGCTCGCTCAGCGCCGCGTCGTAGATCCGCAGGTGCGCCGTGGCGCCGTTCAGGTAGGCGCGCCGTGCCGCAGGGTCCCGTCCCACGGTCAGCGCCGCACGGCCCGGAAGCGGATCGCCGGGAAGGGTGTACCGCGCCGCCTGAACCCCGTCCAGGTAGACGGCCGCGACCTTCCCGTCGCAGGTCACCGCGACGTGCCGCCACCGGTTCCAGTCGAACGACCCCGGCTCGGTGGCGTACGCCGCCGACCGGTCGCCGTCGACCGGTACGGCGTGCCGCACGACACCGCGCGCGTCCAGCGACAACGCGAAGCCGTCGGCCTTCCCCGCGACGAAGACCGCGTCTCTCGCCAGGACCGGCGCGACGGCGCCTTTCGCGTTCTTCGGCGGGTCCGCCTTCGCGTCCCTCGGCGGCACGTCCCCCTTCGCCGGCGCGGCCATCGGCTGCGCCATGTGGACCCATACCGACACGGTGTACGCGGTGAGGCGCAGCGCCGGGTCGTCCGGCACGGTCAGCGCGTCGGCCCTGCCGTCCAGGACCAGGCAGCTGCCGAACCGCTCGTCGGCCCGCACGCCGGGGTCGCCTTCGACGTTCCCGTTGAGCCGGTTCCCCGAGGAGTCGACCGCGCGGTTCTCCGGTGTGAGGTCGTCGAGCCGCCAGTACAGCACCAGGCCGGCCGTCATGACACGCCGTCCTCGGCGCGCGCCTGCCGTCCCCCGTCGTCGCCGAGCTGTCCGGCGGCCTGCCGGTGGATGGTGTCCACCAGTTCGTAGACCCGTGCGTACGCCATCTGTCCGAGCGCCTCCAGGATCAGGTTGGTCTGCGGTATCGACAACGTCAGGGTGATCTGCTGCGTCACGGGGTTCCTTGTCCTCGGGGCCGCAAGGTGAGCCGCCCCTCTCGTACGGTCAGGCCGCTCGGGAACCGCTCCTGCGGCCGCGGCGGATCGGTGACACCGGTCCACCCCTCGGGGGTGCGCTCCAGCCACGACCACACCGAGCCGGGCTCGGCCGGCAGCGGCAGCGCGACCTGCTCGGCGTCGGTCAGGACCGGCGCGGCCGGCAGGCCGATCGCAAGGCGCGTGAGCGCGTCCCGGTAGTGCTCGGCGGCGAGCGCCGCCGACTCGGTCGGCAGCACGCCGCTGGTCGCGTGGATCGCGCCGTGCGGGTCGAGCAGCACCGTGAGACGGCGGGGCGGCAGGTCGAGACCCACCAGCACGGGGCTCGGCGCGTCGGCGTCGCCGAGGGCCTGCACGTCGTGGTAGTCCGGGCCGAGGTCGCCGGGGGACCGCTCCACCCAGTAGCCGAGCACGCCGTCGGACAGCCGGCCGTGCTCGCCGATCCGCACGGGGAACCGGACCAGGGTGAACTCGTTGGTCTCCCGTCCGGCGCGTGCCATGTCCTGCCGGAACACGTTCCAGTCCTGGTGCACGGCCGGCGGTTCCAGCGGATCGAGCGCGACCTCCGCGCGCACCACGGCGACCGGCCGGCCGAGCAGCAGCGCCACGCCGCGCAGCCCGCCGGGGTCCTCGGGCTCCACCGAGGCCTGCGCCTCGTCGAGCGCCGACAGCATCGCGCCGACCCCGTCCGCGCCGGACCGCAGCAGCCACCCGGCTACGTCCCGCAGATGAGGGTTCGCCAGATCCGTCTCGGGGTCGGTCACGTCCGACTCCGGGGCCGGCCGCCACAGCGCTGCGTCCGGTCTGCGCGGGTCGGGAAGCGCGTGGATCGACCCGGCCCAGGCTCCGTCGGCGGTGTGGACGCGCACGGCGTCCTCCAGCACGGCAGGCAGCAGCCATCCGCACACAGGGGTGCACGTAGGCAGACCGGTCAGCGGCGCCGTCTCGCCTGCGGCGTCGAGCAGTCGCAGGGCCACGCGGGCCGGCTGGGCCAGGCGCGGCGCCATCGCCACCCACCGGGGCCGGTCCTTCACGGTGAGCCGGGTCGTGGTGCGCAGCGTGCCGACGTCCACGTCGTGCGTGGTGCCGAAGTTGTCCACGATCCGCAGCCTGCGCACCCGCAGCGCTCCGGCGCGTATCGGGTTGAAGTCGCTGAGCGGCTGCGGAGCGTGCCGGTTCTCGTCCCCGATCCGTGCCGCCACCCGCGCCGTGAAGGCCCGGTCGCCGGGGAAGCCGAGCGGGTCGTCCACGGGGAGCTGCCTGGCGAGCCGCAACATGAGCAGCGCGTCGTTGAAACCGCCGAGGCTCTGGGACAGGTTGTTGTCCTGGTTGGCCGCCAGGTGCCGGTACACCATGGCGAGCGTCTTGTTCCGTTCGTCGTCGCCGTTCGCGTCGTACCAGTCCAGGACGGCCGCCGGGGAGGCACGGAAGTCCTCGGCGGACAGCGGCGCACGGCCCGCCTTCATCAAAGCCTTGTTGTACGCGGCCAGCGCGCCGCCGGACAGGTAACGCAGGACGCGTTCGGTCAGCACCGGCCGCGCCGACGGGGACAGCACCGTCGTGCCTGAGTACACGTTGGCGGCCTTGCCGGGGAAGCCGCCGCGGGGCCGCAGCTCGACGTCGGCGGCGGTCAGCGCGTAGTTCGCGGTGACGAAGTCCGGGTCGTAGTCCCGGTGGCCGGAGCCGATGTTGCCGCCGGCGGCGGTGGGGAAGAACTCGGCCTCCCACTGCAGGAGCACCGGATGCCACGGCGCGTGCGTCCACACGCGCACCGCCGGGTGCGGCGGCGCGACGCCGCGCGCCACCGCCGTCCACAGCGCGACGGCGCCTTCGGGGTCCACCGGCTCCGCCGCGGGGATCACGTCGCACGGCAGCAGCCCGTCCGGCTCCGCCGCGCCGTCCTCGCCGTACCGGTCGGACGGTGTGGCGGCCGACCCGGTGAGCAGCACCACCGGCTCGTTCGGCCGGTAGTGGCGGGGACCCGGCACCTCGCGCAGGACGTACGTCGTGCGCGCCGCTCTGGCCGTCGTCGCGTTGACGGCGGCGAGCGACGCGTCCACCGCCTCACGGGCCTTCGCCAGACGATGGGCCAGGGTGTCGCCTTCTCCCACGGCGGGGTGGACCCCGGTGCGGGCCGCCAGCCGGTCCAGCTCGTCCATGCTCCTTTCGAGGAAGAACCTCACCTCGTCGGGGGAGGGGTAGCTGTCGAGGCCCGGGTCGCTCGGGTAGGCGCAGAGCATGTACTTGTACCAGTCGGCGTACAGCCGCCTGCGCAGCCCCGTCAGCGTGCGCCGCGCCTGGTCGTGACGTTCCTGGGCCTCGTTGAGCGCGGCCAGCAGGCCGTCCAGCTCAGGCGGAGGGGTCAGCCGCTCACGGTTCAGCTTCTCCTCCGGGGTGAGCGGCGGCGTGTCCGGGGTCGCGGTGTCGTCGCGCGCGTAGACGTTCCACCGCACCCCCGCCGTGATCGGGGTGAACGCGGCGGTGTGCCGCGCCTCGTCCAGGCCGATGGACAGGTCGAGCGTGGCGTTCTCCAGGTCGCCGGCGTACGCCAGCGCCTCGAGCAGGTCCTCGAGCGACTCGGGGGTGACCCCCGGCAGCGTGGCGCCGAGGTGCGCCGCCAGCGCTCCGGTGGGGTTCTCGCCGACACACACCCCGGTCTCGGCGTCCGCGAGCAGCGGATTGACGGTGTCACGCGCCGGAGCGAAGCTCAGCCGGCCGAAGCACACCATGCGCGCCGGCCGCGCCGCGTCCGCCGGCGCGCGCCACCCGAGGCGGTCCGCGAGGGCCGCGCGCCAGCCGTCCCCGGCCGTGGCGAGGACCCGCGCCGACTCGTCCTGCGTCGTGTCGCCGTACCAGCCGAGCACGTCGTAGCTCAGGCCCGCCGGGGGAGTGCCGGTGTACGCCGGATCGTGGAAGCCGAACACGCTGTGGCAGTTCGGGTAGAACGCGGCGAACGCCGGGTCGCCGTGACCGGCGGCGGTGAGCTCCGGCAGGCGGTCCAGCGGCTCACGCGGGTCCCACCGCCGCAGCGGCACCGTGCGTCCGAGGAACCGGTAGGGCCGTCCCGCCGTCCCGGCGGGGACGTCGCCGGACACCGGGTAGGCGACCCCTCCGGTGTCGTCGTCGGACAACACGTCGCTCAGCACCAGCCACCGGCCCTCGACCGCGCCGTCCCGCGAGCGGGTCACCAGCCACCGGTTCGGCACCACGGGGACATGGGTCCCCCGCTCGCCTTTGACCACGCGGGTGAGCGCGTCGGGGAGGGCCCAGTGCAGGTGCACACCGGCCCCGAGGCGCAGGCCGGCGTCCTCGAACGGAGCGGGGAGCACGACCTCGCCGACATAGGGGAGGTCCGCTCGGACGTCGCGTCCCGTGACGGGGTCGACGTACGGCAGGCGGGTGAAGTCCGCCAGGGGACCGGCGACGTCCGCGTCGGTGGCGAGACACAGAGCGTCGACGTGAACGGGAACACAGAGCACGCTCATGGCACCATCCGCATCAGCAGGGGCCAATGGTGTGAAACTCATCGCATATTAGAACTGATCCCGGCCGAATACGACGGTACGCATGATATTGGTCCAATAAATTACGGACGGTGGCTGAGGCCCTACTGTGGCGGCTCTGACGTGGACATATGTGCTGTCGAGCGCCTTCTCAATTTGTTTATCCACTGGAATAGGGATAAGCCGGTTAACGCGAATGATGTCCGTCTCGACTGGTGAGCTCCAGGGGCGGCCGAGCTCCCCGGCCAGGACCTGAAGATCCACACGGCGTGGCGCTTCGCCGAAGGCCGGCCGGGCCGGGTTACTCTGCTGTGCGTCGCATGATCGATCAGCATGTGGCGCTCTCCCCTCACGTTGTGATTCCCGAGGGGAGAACCATGTCGTCCCGCAGGCGTGTCGTCACCGCAGGATGCGTGCTTGCGCTCGCCGTGCTGAGCCTCATGGGTCCCGTCGCCGAGGCGAAGCGCACTCCGCCGGCCGGCACCGTCGCCGTGAGCCAGTCGCCACCGCCTGGTGTCATGGAAGCACTGACGCGGGACCTCCATCTCGCGCCGGGCCAGATCATGGAGCGCCTGCGCAACGAGGCCCGGCTGACACCGGTCGCGATCGAGCTCCGCAAGAAGCTCGGCGTCCGCTTCGGCGGTTCCTACTTCTCGGGTCCCACCTCGGCCACCCTCACGGTGGCCAGTACCAGCACCGCCGATGTACCCCTGATCGCCGCCGCCGGCGCGCAGCCGAGGGTCGTCGACAAGTCGTTGGCCGAACTCCTCGGGCTCCTTGCCGTGCTCGCCAAGAAAGCGCCGTCTCCGACCGCCGACTCGATCGTCGTGCGTTTCCCCGAGGTACGGGTGAACAAGGTCGTCGTCCTCAGCCCTAGGCCCGCGATCGTGGACGACCACATCAAGGATGTCGGCTTGGACGGCGACGTGCTCGTGAGACCGTCCGACGAAAGACCGAAACCCCTGTACGACCTGGTCGGCGGCGATGCCTACTACATCCAGGGCAGGGTCCGCTGCTCCGTCGGCTTCTCCGTCCGGCGCGGCACGCAGAACGCCTTCGTCAGCGCCGGCCACTGCGGTAATGCCGGGAACGTCACCACGGGACACAACGGGATCGGCCAGGGGGTGTTCCAGAACTCGGTCTTCCCCGTCCACGACCACGCGTGGATCGCGGTGAACTCCAACTGGACACCCCAGCCTTGGGTCAGGAGCCAGATAGACGGCTCCGTGAACGTCACCAGCTCCGCAGAGGCCGTCGAAGGTGCGGTGGTCTGCCGGACCGGTTCCACCAGCGGCTGGCACTGCGGCACCGTCCAGCAGCGCGGCGCCTCCGTCCAGTACCCCGAGGGCACCGTCTCCGGGCTGACCCGCACCAGCGCCTGTGCGGAACGCGGCGACTCCGGCGGCCCCTTCATCTCCGGCCCGCAGGCACAAGGCGTCACGTCCGGCGGCACAGGTAACTGCAGTTCAGGTGGGACGACGTACTTCCAGCCGCTCACACCGATCCTCAGCGCCTACGGCCTCACCTTGACCACCGCGGCGGCCACCCCGCCTCCCCAGGAGACCGAGCCATGTACCGGCTACGCGCGGACGGTGAGAGGCTCGCTCCGCGACGGTCAGGCCCACTACCAGCCAGGCAATCTCTACTACAGGTCGGCCACGCAGGGAGTGCACAGCGGGTGCCTGTACTCCCCTGCCGGCACCGAGTTCTACCTCTACCTGCAGAGGTGGATCGGCTGGACATGGCTCACCGTGGCCACCTCGGAGAGCTCCACCAACCGTCAGACCGTCACCTACACAGGTACCCCGGGCTACTACCGGTACCGCGTCGTCTCCCATACCGGCACCGGGACCTACACCCTCGGGTTCAGCGCACCCTCATGACCGGCCGGCCGTCCCACCGGGCCTCGCCGCCGGGACGGTCACCGGGATCTCGTTCCTGCCGCCTCACCAGAGCCGTCCGTCCCACCTCATGCCGCGACAGCCTTCACCGGCTTCGCGGTGCCGATTCCCGATCCGGTGCGGGGGGCCGGCTCGAACACCGATAACCATTCGATAAACCCTTCCGGGAGAGAATGAATAGTGGCTACCTCGATGAAACGAACCCTCATGGGCGGTGCCCTGACGGGGATCGTGCTCGTCTGCGCACCGGCCGCCGCCGTCGCAGAGGCGAGCACGTCCATGTCACCTGACCAAGGTGCCTTCACCGACGCGGTGTTCCGGACAGGCCACGAGTCGGCTGCGCGCCATACCTTGTACGGCGCGGCGATCCGGGACTGCTTTTACCCGGCCGTCACCGTCCTGTGCTCGTCGCCGATCCCGCAACTGATCCCTCTGACGAGGATCCCGCTACCGATCCTCATTCCGAGTCGGCTGCCAAGCGTCGAGGCCGCTCAGCCCAACGCCATCCCACTGTGCAGATACCTGAACATCCCTCAGGCGCTCTGCAGGGTTCCGCCGGGGCCACAGGGCCCCGCCGGTCCTCAAGGCCCTCCTGGTCCTGCGGGTCCGCCTGGGTTCGACGGTGCTCCTGGTCCCGCGGGTCCTGCGGGTCTTGACGGTGCTCCTGGTCCCGCCGGTCCTCAGGGCCCTCCTGGTCCTGCGGGTCCGCCTGGGTTCGACGGTGCTCCTGGTCCCGCGGGTCCTGCGGGTCTTGACGGTGCTCCTGGTCCCGCCGGTCCTCAGGGCCCTCCTGGTCCTGCGGGTCCGCCTGGGTTCGACGGTGCTCCTGGTCCCGCGGGTCCTGCGGGTCTTGACGGTGCTCCTGGTCCCGCCGGTCCCCAAGGCCCTCCTGGTCCTGCGGGTCCGCCTGGGTTCGACGGTGCTCCCGGTCCCGCGGGTCCTGCGGGCCTTGACGGTCCTCCTGGTCCCGCCGGTCCGCAGGGTCCGCCTGGGTTCGACGGTGCTCCCGGGCCCGCAGGTCCTCCTGGGATGGACGGTCCTCCTGGCCCCGCCGGTCCGCAGGGGCCGCCTGGACCTCAGGGTCCCCCTGGTCCGGCCGGGACCAACGGTATCGCCGTCTCGCCGGTGACCACTGCTCCGTATTCGCCGCAACCGGTGCTGTACCCCTTGTGCACAGGGGTTTTCGTCACACCGGTGTGCGAGTAGCGACGAGGAAGACGAAAAGGGGTGGGCCGGCTCACGGCTCACCCCCTTTCCATTGCCGTGGCCTGCGGGAGAGTGGACCAGGCGCACGTGAGCAAGCATCGGAGCCTCCGTCAGGCAGGCGACAGCAAACCCGCCGCGGGAGAAAACGATGTGCGTACTCGCGACCTCTCGGGAGACCGCGTCCCTTTACTCTTTTCTGGCCGAGGCCACGGTGCACGCTCCGGTGAACGCCGGTCATTGAATGCGATGATCGGATCAAGTCAAGGAATCTATGTACGAGACCTCGGTATTCGATGGGCCGCAGGTCCCGAGAGTGGTATCGATCGTTGGATCAGAAGGGAATTCGGGGGATTCGTTATGGTCCGAACCGCTTTTGTCATCGCGGCCGCTGTGGCCGGTCTGACTTTCTCCACGGCCGCCGCGTCGGCCGACATGGCACGACCGGTACCGGGAGCGCCGAAGGCGCCGTCCATCTCACGGACCGCCGAACTGGCGAACCGGCCGGCTTCCTGTGACGGGTGCGCGCTGACCCAGTGTCCGCCTGGGTACACCTGCGTGTACTCACCCAGGCAGTGCTTCACCGTGCCGTGTCCGCAGTATCAGTGCGTCCCCGTGACCGGGTATCCGCCGTACCCGCCGTACCCGGCTCCGTACCCGCCGTACCCGCCGTACCGGCCGCGGCCGTACCCGCCGGTGGGCCGGCCCGGTGTCCCCGCCATCCCGGTGCCACCGCGCGCACAACTCATCCCCGCCGGTCCTGCGATAGCCGTGGCACCTGGGCAGGCGCGGGGGAGCGGCGCGGTGACCTACCCGGCCGGCCGCTAGTCGTACGCGGCCTCCTGGCGCCGGCACCGAGCGGCCTCGACGGTTGCCGGCGCCGGCGCCAGGAGAACTGGCGTGTGACACGGCCTGACTCGCACCTGGACCGGCCTTCGGCTCGTACGAGCGGGACAACAAAAGGCGGCGCCTCGCGGACCGAAGCCCGCGAGGCGCCGCCTTCGCTGTGTGGTGCGGGTCAGAGGCCGATGCCGAGGCCGAGGCCGAGACCCACGCCGAGGAGGCCACCACGGCCGTAGCCGACGCCGTAGCCGACGCCGCCGCCGCTGCCGTAGCCGGCCCCGTAGCCGACGCCGTAACCGGCGCCGTAGCCGATACCCGCGCCGTAGCCGGCGCCGTAGCCGATCCCCGCGCCGTAGCCGATCCCCGCGCCGTAGGCGCCGTAGCAACCGGCGGCCACCGGCACGCCGACGGGGACCGGCACGGTCACCGGAATGGCGGTGGTGCAGGCGGTGGTGCAGCAGGCGGCCTTGGCCGACTTGGCGCGGGTGGAGTGCCCCGCCGCGTCGGCGGACGCCATCGTCGCGGGGGCGACGACGGCCATCCCGATGCACGCCGTGGTAACCAGAAGGCGGCGAATCATATGCGAATTCTCCCTAGAGTCAACCACCGGAAAACAGATTCTTCTCTGCGAATCCTGCTGATCGGTGATTACCGACTGTGTCCGCTCAGACATTACCCAATGGCCGAACGGGTGTAAGGGTGATGAGTGGTCGGCCGCCGGTAATGATTAAAGCCCTTTGTTCTGGGGAGCGTGTGGCGTCGGTAAAGCGATTGTATTTACTCGCATAATGGACATGTCAAATATTTCTTCAATGTCTGCGGCGGCCTGCCCTTTTCCCCGGCTCGGCCGGTGGCGGCGGCGGCGGAGGCGCCGGCTCCGCGAGGCATCGGCAGGTGATCCCGCGAGCGGTGACGTCCCGTACGGGAGGAGAAGAAACCGGTGGCTGTCGGAAACGACACTGACACTCCCGTTTTCTACGGGAGTGTCAGTGAAATGGGGGATCGCCGTGGTGGCGGAGCCGCGGGTGCCGCCGGCTTACTTGCTGAACCCGGCGGTGAGCCCGCTGAGGATCTGGCGGCGGCCGACGACGTACAGCAGCAGGATCGGCAGCGTGGTGAGGACGACGGACGCGAGGACCGCCGGCACGTTGACGCTGTACTGACCCTGGAAGGTCCACAGCGCCAGCGGCAGGGTGCGCCTGCTCGGGTCCTGGGTGAGGATCAGGGGGAGCAGGAAGCCGTTCCAGATCTGCAGCGCGTTGTAGATGACGACGGTGACCACGGCGGGCCGGGTCAGCGGGAGCGCGAGGCGCCACAGCATGCTCTGCTCGGTCGCGCCGTCGATGCGCATCGACTCGAACAGTTCCTTCGGCACGTCCCTGAGGAAGTTGGACAGCACGAGCACGGTCAGCGGGATCGCGAACGCGATCGACGGCAGGATCATCCCCGTGAGGCTGTCGTACAGCCGCAGCTTGATGATGATCAGGTAGACCGGGATGATCGTCGCCTGGAGCGGGATGGCGAGACCCATCAGGAACAGTGAGTTCACCGACCGCAGGAACCGGCTCCGGCCGGCGCTGCGCACGATCGCGTAGGCCGCCATGAACGACACCGCGACCGCGGGCACGACGGCGCCGACGGTCACGATGAGGCTGTTGATGAAGTACTGGATGAAGTCCGACTCGATGACCAGCTGATAGTTGGCCAGCGTGGGTTCGCCAGGCGGCGCCAGCGGGTTGGTCGCGTAGTAGTTGCTCTGCGTCTTGAGGCTGGTGATCACGATCCAGTAGATCGGGATGATCACGACCAGCATCCACAGCAGCGAGACGAGGCCGGCGAACCAGTTGGGACGGCTCGCGACGGTGTGGTTCTCGCGGCCCCGCGCGGCACGGCGCGGCGGTGACACGGTGGTGGTGGTCATGGCGTCAGGCCCCTTCCTGCTGGCTGGCGCCGGCGTTGGCCGAGCCGCCGCCGACCCGGCGCAGCAGCAGCGCCACGGCGAGACCGACGAGGACCAGGATCAGCGCGATGGCACTCGCCGGGCCCATGAGGCTGGCCTGCCAGCCGCGCTTCCACATGTCCACCGCGAGCACACGGGTCGCGTCCGCCGGACCACCCGCGGTGAGCACGAAGATGAGGTCGAAGAACGTCAGCGAGCCGGCGATCATGAGGGTCGAGGACGTGATGATGGTGTACTTCAGCTGCGGCAGCGTGATGCTGAAGAACTGCCGTATCCGGCCCGCGCCGTCCATCTGCGCGGCCTCGAACATCGAGCGCGGGATCTGACGCACCCCGCCTTGGTAGATGAGCGAGTGGAACGGGATGAACTGCCAGGACACCACGAAGATGACGACGCCGAACGCGAGCACCGGGTCACCCAGCCAGTCCTGCACGAGGATCGGGATGTTCAGCCCGGCGCCGAGCCCGAAGTTCGGGTCGAGCAGCGCCTTGTAGGTGATGGCGATGGCGGCCGAGCTCAGCAGCAGCGGGATGAAGTACAGCACCGAGAGCACGGCGCGGTAGCGCTGCCGTCCGGCGAGGAACACGCCGAGCAGGATGCTCGCCGGCGTCTGCACCACCCAGGACAGTGCGATGACCAGGAACGTCACCCAGAGCGCGTGCGGCAGGCCCGGGTCGGCGAGCACGGTGCGCCAGCTCGTCAGGCCGCTGAAGGAGATCTCGCCGATCCCGTCCCACGTGCTGAAGCTCAGCAGCAGGACCCCGATGAGCGGGATCACCGCGAACGCGATGAAGAACAGCAGTGCCGGTACGGCAAGCCACGCGAGGCCGACACTGCGTCCGCCTCGCGTGGTGGCCGCCGGCGCCCTCCGCGTGGCGGAGGGCGCGAGCGTCGTACTCACTTGCCGATGACCGCGTTCATGTTGCTGGCGAACTGCTGCGGCGAGATGGAGAGCTGGAACAACTTGGCGATGTTGTCGAGCAGCTTCTCGGCCGCGGTCGGGCTGAGGGCCTGGTCCCACGACTGCGCGAACGACTTGGCGTTGCTGGAGATGCCGTACACGAACTGCTGCCAGGCCGCGTCCTTGACGGTCGCGTACTGCGAGTCGACACCCTTGACGATCGGCACGGCGCCGGTGTCGATCCACTCCTTGATCTCGGCGTCGCTGAGGATCGCGGTCGCGAAGTACTTCTTGGCGACCTCCTTCTGCTCGGGGGTCGCCTTGGAGGAGATCGACAGGTACTGGCCGGGGTTGCCGACGGTGTTGCTCGGGTCGCCCTTGCCGCCGTCCACCGGCGGGAAGTTCATGTAGCCGAGGTGGCCGCCGGAGACGAAGTCGCCGCCGTCCTGCGCCATGCTGCCGTAGGTCCAGCTGCCGTGCAGCATCATGGCGGCCTTGCCGGTGTACAGCAGCGCCTGGTCGGCGTTGGAGTCGGCGGTGATGGACGAGAAGCCCTTGATGAAGCCGTTGGCCTTGATGAGTTCCTGCATCTTGGTGAGGCCCTCGATGGAGGCCGGGTTGTTCCAGGCGTCCTTCTCACCGTCGAACACGGCCTGGAACACCTCGGGGCCGCCGATGCGGTCGAAGAGGAACTCCAGCCACATCATGTTGGTCCACCGGGACTGGCCGCCGAGCGAGAACGGCGCGATGCCCTTGGCGTTGAACTTCGGCACCAGGTCCATGATGTCGCCCCACGTCTCGGGGGGCTCGGCGCCGATCTTCTCGAAGGCGCGCTTGTCGTAGTACATGACGATCGGCTGCACGCCTTCGCACGGCATCGCGTAGATCTTGCCGTCGATGGTGGCCGCGCCGAACGCCGATTCGAACAGCCGGTCCTTCACCTGCGGGTTCTGCTCGAACCACGGGGTGAGGTCCTCGACCTGGTTGGCCTGCACGTAGCTGCGCAGGGTGCCGCCGCCCCAGCCGAAGATGATGGTGGGGGCCTGGTCGGCGCCGATCGCCGTCTTGATCTTCGTCTTGTAGGCGTCGTTCTGGAAGGTCGTCGCCTTGATCTTCTCGTTCGGGTTCGCGTCGTTGAAGCGCTTGAGGGTGTTGCCGCGGATGCCTTCCTGCGGCTGACCGGTGATGTACCAGTAGGTGGTGTTCGCGCCGCCGGCGCCGCCACCACCGCCGCCGGTGGCGCCGCCACCGGGGCTGGACGGCCCGGAGGTGCCGCAGGCGGCGAGCGCGGCTCCCAGGGGCAGGCCCATCGAAAGGGCGAGGAAGTTGCGGCGAGAGGTTGTCCTGGGCTCCACGCTTTTCTCCGTATTCCAGTGCCGGGGGCTGGCCGCGGCTCGTCCATCACGGTGGCCGGCGGTCCAGGATCAACTACCTCCCGTTGCCGCTACGTCCGGTCCTCTCAAAAGTTGATTTGTCGAAACATTTGCGACATGACCGCGCGGGACGCAATCTAGATTTCGACCGTGAGCGTGTCAAGACCTCTGACGGCTCTGGGGCCATGCGTGACCGATGTGCAGGTAGGAGTACGTTTGCACCGAGCTCCTTTCACCATGGTGATGGAGGAAAGGTCGCGCTCGGGTCGCTCAACGGCACCGAAATGTTTCGGAAACTCGTGCTGGATTCGTTCCTAAGGAGAGCAGCAAGATGACGGCTCTAGACCGGACACCCGCGGCGGACGAGGTCCTCCGTCCGTGGCAGGACCCCGCGCTCCCCGTGGCCGACCGGGTCGCCGCTCTGCTCGCGGAGATGACCCTGGAGGAGAAGGTCGCCCAGCTCGGGAGCCGTTGGCCTGGCAACGCGATGCAGCACGACGAGGAGCAGGAACAGCCCGCCGCACCCGCCGGCGATGATACGACGGCGATGAACGTCGCCCCCATGCAGGACGTTTTCGCGGCCTCCGGCACGGTGCCGTTCGAGGAGTCCATCCGCCATGGGCTCGGACATTTGACCCGTGTGCACGGCAGCGCGCCGGTGACCCCCGTGGAAGGCGCCGCCGAGGTCGTACGTCTCCAGCGGCAGATCGTGGCCGCCTCACGGCTCGGCATCCCCGCTCTGGTGCACGAGGAATGCCTCACCGGGTTCACGGCGTACGGCGCCACCGTCTACCCCGCCGCCATCGCCTGGGGTGCGACCTTCGACCCCGAACTGGTACGGCGCATGGCCGCCGCCATCGGCAGGGACATGCGCGCCGTCGGCGTGCACCAGGGTCTGTCGCCGGTGCTCGACGTGGTGCGCGACTACCGCTGGGGCAGGGTAGAGGAGACCATCGGCGAGGACCCCTACCTCGTCGCGACACTCGGCGCGGCGTACGTGCGCGGCCTGGAAAGCACCGGGATCATCGCCACGCTCAAACACTTCGCCGGGTACTCGGCCTCACGCGCCGCACGCAACCACGGCCCGGTCCCGATGGGCCGCCGCGAGCTGATGGACATGATCCTGCCGCCGTTCGAGGCGGCTCTGACCGTCGGCGGCGCGCGCTCGGTGATGAACTCCTACTGCGACCTGGACGGCGTCCCCGCCGTGGCCGACACATGGCTGCTGACCGACCTGCTGCGCGACGAGTGGGGCTTCACCGGCACCGTCGTGTCCGACTACTGGGCCGTCCCGTTCCTCGCCACGATGCACAAAGTGGCGGCCGACACCGACGACGCCGGTGTGCAGGCGCTCGCCGCCGGCGTCGACGTCGAACTCCCCGACACCCTGGGGTTCGGCCCCCACCTGGTGGAGCGCGTACGTTCCGGCGAGGTCCCCGAGTCCCTGATCGACCGAGCCGCCGGCCGGCTGCTCACCCAGAAGGTGGAGCTCGGCCTGCTCGACCCGGACTGGACCCCGGAGGGCTCGGTGGCTGCGGCCGGCGGCACCGACCTCGACTCGCCGGCCAACCGCGAACTGGCCCGTGAGATGGCCGAACGGTCCGTCATCCTGCTCGACGCCGGCACCGCGCTGCCGTTGCTCGGCGAGGGCCGCGAAGCGCCGGCCCGCGTCGCCGTCGTGGGCCCGGTCGCCGACGACCCGCGCACCATGATGGGCTGCTACGCGTTCCCCAACCACGTGCTGCCCCGTCACCCCGAACTCGGTCTCGGCGTCGAGGCCCCGAGTGTGCTCGCCGCGCTTCGTGCCGAGCTGCCGGACACCGAGTTCACCTACGAGAAGGGCTGCGACGTCCGCGAACCCGGCCGCTCCGGTTTCGCCGCGGCGGCGCGGGCCGCGCGCGCCGCGGACCTGTGCGTCGCCGTCGTCGGCGACCTCGCCGGACTGTTCGGCCACGGCACCTCAGGTGAGGGCTGCGACGCCGACGACCTTCGCCTGCCGGGGGTACAGGCGGAACTGCTCGCCGAACTGGCCGCCACCGGCACGCCGGTCGTCGTGGTCGTCGTCTCCGGCCGTCCCTACGCGCTCGGCGACGCGCACGCCGTGAGCGCCGGCCTCGTACAGGCGTTCATGCCGGGCCAGGAAGGCGCCGCGGCGGTCGCCGGCGTGCTGTCCGGCCGGTTGCAGCCCGAAGGCCGGCTGCCGGTCCAGATCCCCCGCGGCATCGGCGGCCAGCCCGGCACGTACCTGCAGCCGCCCCTCGGCGCGGACAGCGGCGACATCAGCAACCTCGACCCGACACCGCTCTTCCCCTTCGGCTACGGAGCCTCCTACACGACCTTCGAGGTCGGCGACCTCACCATCAGCGACACCGAGGTCCCCACCGACGGCGAGTTCACCGTGTCGGTCCACGTACGCAACACCGGCGGCCGCGCCGGCGGCGAAGTCGTACAGCTCTACCTGCACGACGCCGTCGCACAGGTCACACGTCCGGTACGCCAACTCACCGGCTTCGCACGCATCCACCTGAACCCCGGCGAGACCAAGCGGGTCCACTTCCACGTACACGCCGACCGCACCGCCTTCACCGGCCGCGACCTGCGACGCATCGTCGAACCCGGCGACATCGAGATCCTCGTAGGAACCTCCGCCGGCCACCTGCCCTGCCACGGCACCATCCGACTCACCGGCCCTCTCCGCGAGGTCGGCCACGACCGCAGGCTCAGCACCCCTGTCGAGGTGGTCGCCGCCGGCTGATCCGCCACCTGCTCACCCGCGTATCGTTACCGGCCCTCTTCTCATCAGAGAAGAGGGCCGGACCTGCATGGACGGCCGCCGTCCCTCAAGTTGGTGACGGCCGCTGTTCTGGCCCTCGTCACGGCCGTTGTTGTGAACTTCTTCTGAGGACGCGGTCACGCACACCGCCGTCCCGATGCCGGAACCGAACGGCCGGACGGCCGCGGACAGCTCCATCGATCAGATGACCACGGCCACGTACGAACGCTCCACCGCACAGAACGTGTCCAGGGAGGGCAACGCAATGGACATCACCTCGATCGACCATCTCGAGTTGTACGTGGAGGACGGCGAACAGGTGGCCGCACGCCTCCAGCAGGCGTACGGCTTCACGGTCCAGGGCCGCGGCGGGCCGGAGACCGGCCTGACGGGTCGCCGTTCGATCCTGCTGCGCCAGCGCGGCATCACACTTGTGGTCACCACCGCGGTGGACGGCCACCACGGCGCCGCCGAGTACGTGCGACGGCACGGCGACGGGGTCGCCGTCGTCGGTGTCGCGGTCGCCGACGCGCGCGCCGCCTTCACCGAGGCGGTCGAGCGCGGCGCGTACCCGATGGCCCCGCCGGTCGTCCACGGCCGGCGAGGCGCGAGCGCGACCTTCGCCTCCGTGCGCGGCTTCGGTGACGTCGAGCTGCGCTTCACCTCGCGCGACACACCGGACACGCCGTTCGACCCCGGCGTCGTCGAGGAGACGGCCGTAGCGTCACCCGGCGGCCTGCTGGAGGCGGTGGACCACCTCGCGGTCCTGGTGCCGGCGGGAGACCTCGACAAGACCGTGCGCCGGTACGTGGAGGTTTTCGGCCTCACGCAGACCTTCGAGGAGCGTATCCAGGTCGGCAAGCAGGCCATGGACTCCAAGGTGGTGGCCAACGAGTCCGGCACCGTGACGTTCACCCTCATCGAGCCGGACACCACAAGGGACCCCGGCCAGATCGACGCGTTCCTCGACGCGCACGGCGGGGCCGGCGTGCAGCACATCGCGTTCCGCACCGGCGACATCACGCGGTCGGTGTGCGACGTCTCCGCCGCGGGGGTGCGGTTCCTGGACACACCGTCGCGCTACTACGACGCGCTGGACGACCGCCTCGGCGCCGTGGGGGTGCCGCTCGCGACGCTCCGCGAACTCAACGTGCTCGCCGACCGCGACCACTGGGGTGTCATGCTCCAGATCTTCACCCGGTCCGAGCACCCGCGGCGCACCCTGTTCTACGAGCTGATCGACCGGCGCGGCGCGCGGACCTTCGGCAGCAACAACATCAAGGCGCTGTACGAGGCGGTCGACCGGTCGGCGCCTCGCGAGGACCTCTGAGGACGCGGCACTACGCGGGCCTCGCGACCCACCTGGCCGGCTGGTTCGGCGTGCTGAGCCAGGCGACGAGATGGTGCTGCGCATCCAGGGGGGGTCCGGAACCACCGGCCCCCGGGGAGGCGACGTCGGCCGTCCAGCGGGTCGTGGACAACAACATGCGGCTCGTGCAGGAATCCACCCCTGCGGTGGTCGACGGCGACCTGCTGCCAACTGAGAGAACTCGGCGACATCTTCGACGATCTCCTGGCCCGCCTGGAATCCTCCTTCCAGGCCCACCGCCAGTTCATCGCCAACGTCTCCCACGAACTCCGCACCCCCTTGGCCCGCCAAAGAGTCCTCAGCCAACTCGCCGTCACCGACCCCGACTCCCTCAAGGAGGCCCACCACCGCGTCCTGGCAGCCGGCACCCAACAGGAACGCCTGATAGAAGCCCTTCTCACGCCGGCCCGCGGCCAGAAAGGTCTCGAAACCCACACCTGTTTCGATCTGGCGGCCCTGACCGCTCAGGTCCTCAGAACGAAAATCCAAGAAGCCGATTCACGATCCCTCACTCTCACCATCACCCCGGCTCCTGCCTCCGGCGACCCGGTTCTGGCCGAACGCCTCATCACCAACCTCATCGACAACGCACTCCGCCACAACCACTCCGATGGCACTAATCACCCGCACCGCGCCGGACGGCCATCCGGTGATCGAGGTGACCAACACCGGAACGGAAGTACCGGCCGGCGCTGTGGAACGCCTCTTCAAGCCCTTCCAACGCCTGGAACCCGAACGCACCGGCCGAGCGGAAGGCCTGGGCCTCGGCCTCTCCATAGTCCAGGCCATGGCCGAGGCACACCACGCCACCATTGAGGCCCGTCCGCGAACAACCGGCAGCCGGTCCGTCCGGATCACATTCCACTATTGAATGCGATACAGACCGGGCACAGATGAGGAAGTCGAGCCCGAGGTTCTCGGCTGTGGTGAACGGTTCATTGAGGGATGAGGTGGCGATCATGAGAGCGTTGCGCAGAATCGCGTCGGACGTGAAGGCGCGCAAGAACATCGAGGCGTATGTCATAACGTGCGTGGCTGGAGCGTTCGCCGTTGTCTCGGTTGTGGAAGATGTGGTGCCGATAAGTCTTAAATGGGCTGCGCTGTTATCCGGAGTCGGATTATTGGTGTACCGGCTCACGATCCCCGACGAGCGGGATCAGAAAGCCGACTTCTTGCATGACAGGGCTGCTTTCGACTCGGTCCCGATCCCGGTGGCCTTCGCGAACGCCAGAGACGTACGGATCTTCGCGCCGTCCGCCGTCAATCTGTTGTCCGCGCATACCTGTGAGGTCCTGCGCACGAGCGTGCTCACCCGTAAAGGTGGCTCTGTGCGGGTGATAATCCTGGATGCTCGCGAGCGGGAAGCCGTGAGCATCGCCTCACGCCAGCTCGACGAGTCGGTCCGGTTCCAGGTGCAGCGGTTGCCTGCCGCTCTGGAGACCATGAGCGAGCGCCTGAAGACGATGCTCGGATGGCAGGTGTCCGGCAGCTTCGACTACCGCCTTTTTCCCTACAATCCTGGATTCAGCCTCGTGATCATCGATCCGGAGACGACGCACGGCCGGGTGATCATGGAGATACACGGTTACCGGAACCAGTCCACTTTCGCACGCATGCACCTGGAACTGACGCCGGAGCGGAGCGAGCGCTGGTACAGCCACTGGATCGAGCAGTTCGAGCACCTGTGGGAGGCGGCGGTCACGCCGAACTCCGGGCCAGTTCTCCGGCGAGCGTCCGGAGATGCGGGGGAAGCGCGGGATTGACGGCACGGAGGGCACGCCTGGCCAGTTCCTCCGCGCGCGCGCGCCGGCCGAGGTACGCGTAGACGCGGGCCGACCGCACCAGCACGGGCCCGCTGTCGGCGCCGACCGCGAGCGCGTCCAGCACCTCCTGTTCCGCGGCGTCGAGTCGTCCGTCGGCCGCGAGCGCGAGCCCACGCGCCGCGAGAGTCCCCGGCTGCTGGTGGTGCCGCACACGATTGAGATCGCGCAGGGCCTCTCCGGAGCGTCCCAGGTCGGCGAGGATCTGTCCGCGCAGCTCCAGTGCGTCCGGCGCCGGCCCCTTGGACAGGGCCACGGCGCCGTTGAGCAGCGCGAGGGCCGCGCCTGGCTGTCCGGAGCGCCACAGGGCCTGTCCCAGCGCGAGATGCGCCATCGGATGGTTCGGCATCCAGTTCAGTGCCGAGGTCAACTGGTCCATTCCCCGGCGGTAATCTCCCTGCGCCATGCACGTCCGGCCGTCGGCGACGAGCGCGTCCGCGACCTTGTCGAACTGCTGGAGGCCGGCGAAGGCCTCCGCCGCCTGCTCGAAGTCGCTCCTCGCGGCGGCGAAGTCCTTGTGCGCCACCGCGACCTCACCCTGGATGAGGTGCGCCTCTCCCTCGACCCTGGCGTCACCGAGGACGGTTCCCCGCACCGCCTCGTCGGCAAGTCTGCGAGCGGTCTCGAAGTCCGCTCGCGCCAGTGCCTGACGCGCGTCCTCCAGGATTTCCGCCGGCGGAGCTATGGTGCGGATCGCGCTGATCAGCCGGTCGTGCTGGAGTTCGTACCAGCGGATTCCGAGCCGGTACTCGCCGCGCAGGATGTGACGGCTCTCCAGAGCCGCGGCGATCTCGTTCGGCATCCCCGCGGTCTCGTGCAGTCCCTGGTACACGCTGTTGCGGGTGCCGTGCTCGGTGATGAAGGAACTGCGTAGCCAGTGCCGGATCTCACCAGGGGTGCGCTCGAACTCGGTGGCGACCTGTTCCAGCATCCGCCGGCAGAAGCCGACGAGAAAACGATCGACATCGACCCGCAGGCGCACGTGCTCGACGCTGATCTCGCGCAGGTCCGGCTCGAGCGAACTCCACAAGGCGGAGCAGACGACCTGGACCTGCACCGGTTCGACGGTCTTGGTCTCGACGCGCGAGATGGTCCCCTCGTCGTTGACGAACGTGGCCGAGCGGAGATCGTCGATGAGCAGTTCGGCCGCACCCGGCGCGAAGAACCGAGTGGTTCTCTCAAGGGGCCGCGTCACCGCGTCCAGCGCCGCCGTCCGGGTCAACGGCGGCAGATGGAACCGCGAACGTGAACCGGGGCCGAGGCTCCGCTCGTGCGGCAGGACGTTCGCGAGGTGCTCCTCCCGGAGCGCGAGAAGCAGGTGGAGCCCGTCGTTCTCCGCCACCGCCTTCGCGAGTTCCCCAAGGAACGCGTCGCGGTCGTTCTCGTGGTGCGGCGGCACGACCAGGAACTCCTCCGCCTGGTCGATGGCGATGAGCACCGGCATGGGGTCCCCGTACCGGTCCCGGCGCTCGGGCCGCGCCTTGAGGAACTCCGAGATCGTCCAGCCGGCGAGCGCTTCCATGGGCTGCTCCGGCGCGAGCCCGGACAGCAGGCCCAGCACGTACGGATTGCCCTGCGCGGTCCTGTACGGCCTGACCCTGGTGAGCGGCAGAAGATCGGCTCGGGTGGTCTCGATCCTCGGGACGACGCCGGCCTGGAGCAGCGAGGTCTTCCCGCTCCCCGACGCGCCGTACAGAACCGTCAGCCCGGTGGCCTGCCACATGATGGCCAGTTCCCGAGCCTCCCGATCACGTCCGAAAAAGAGGTCGTGGTCGGCTTCCTGATAGGGACGCAACCCGACATACGGCGCAATTGGTGGGGTCATCGGCGTCTCCTGAGGAGTGCTGCACAGGGTCAGCGCATGCGGCCGACATGGTGCCGATCGGTATGAAGTGCTTTTATGACAACCTTTTCCCGCAAAAGTGACGGAACGGTGGAGATCTATATGCTCGCGGTGAACCCTGCGACGGGGCCGCTGTCACTGCCTTTGAAGACGTGCCGCAAGGCCTGATCCACGACGGAGTCGTCCAGGACGTCGAGTTCGATGAGCGGTGAACGGTGCACGTCGATGAGGGCCTCGCCCAGCTCTTCGCCCACCTTGGAAAGATGCTCTCTCATGGGATTCTCTCGTCTTGCTAATATCTTCACACGGGATGGACGTGGCTCTAGCATCAAGGGATCTGTGAACTCGGGTCCAGATTACTGAGACTCAGAGAGACTGTCTACTTGCAGTAGTTCGCCTGGTTCATTTGGCTGGATCAAGTTAACGTCGTACCGATCAGTGAAGTGGAGGCGGTCTCACGTGTCGACCCCACAATCGACCGGACACGCGCCTGAGCCCAGGGTCTGGGGTCGCGTCCCGCAGCGGAACAAGAACTTCACTGGACGTGAGGACCTGCTCGACAAGTTGCACGAGTCGGTCACCTCCGACGTCACCGCGGTCGTCCCGCATGCGCTCCACGGGTTCGGCGGTGTCGGAAAGACACATGTCGCGATGGAGTACGCATGGCGGTTCCGCCATGAGTACGACCTGGTCTGGTGGGTTCCGGCGGACCAGATCAACCTGATCCGGTCGTCCCTGGCCGGCCTCGCGCCTCATCTCGGCCTTCCGGCGTCCATGACGCGAACCGTGTCGGACGCCTCAGATGCCGTTCTGGACGCTTTGCGGCGCGGTGACCCTTATTCGCGATGGTTGTTGATTTTCGACAACGCCGACGAACCCGAGGACATCAACGAATTGGTGCCGAGGGGCCGCGGACATGTCCTGATCACCTCTCGCAACTATCGGTGGGAAGGGGTGGTGGACACGGTCGCCGTCGACGTCTTCAGCCGTGAGGAGAGCATCCAGTTCCTGCGCAAGCGCCTGCCCGGCACGACGACCGACGAAGATGCCGACAGGCTCGCGGAGGAGCTGGGAGATCTGCCACTGGCCCTGGAGCAGGCCGGCGCGCTGCAGGTCGAGACAGGCATGTCCGTGGAGACGTATCTCGGCCTGCTCGCCCGGCAGACGGCCCGGCTGCTCGACGCCAACAAGCCGGCGGACTATCCGCTCTCGATGACCGCCGCGTGGTCCATCTCCCTGGCCCAGCTGGCGTCCCGGCTCCCGGAAGCGGTCGAGCTGCTGAGATGCTGCGCGTTCTTCGGACCGGACCCCATCCCGCGTGATGTGTTCGAAGAGCTCCCCGCCGAGCTGGCCGAGCAATCCCGGCTGAAGACGATCCTCGGCGACACGATCCTGCTGAGCAAGGCCATCCGAGTGCTGGGACGGTACGCGCTCATCCGGATCGACTCCGACAACAGGACAATCCAGTTGCACCGTCTCGTCCAGGCCCTGCTCCGCGAGGAGCTGTCGGAGGACGATCGCGAAGAGTTCCGGCACGAGGTCCACCTGCTGCTGGCCGCCTTCGCGCCGAAACACCCCGACGACCCCGCCGCCTGGCCGCGGTACGCGGCGCTGCTGTCGCACATGTCGCCTGCCAAGGTGGAACTGTGCCCGCACCCGCTCATCAGAGAGTTCGCCATCGACGTGACGCGCTACCTCTACACCTCTGGCGATTTGCAACTCGCCGGCATCCTGGCCCAGAGGTTCGAAGACCGGTGGCGAACGGACAACGGGGAGGACCATCGAGATGTCATGGTGATGCGGCGGCACCTCGGAGCGATCCTGTGGGCCCTCGGGAGTTTTCCGGACGCCTACCGCCTGAACAAGCAGAATCTCGCGCGGATGAGGGAGAAGCTCGGGCCCGACCACGCCGAGACCCTGGCGCTCGCGAACGTCCATGGGGCCGACCTGCGGGCACGAGGCCAGTTCACCGAGGCCCTCCATCATGACCAGGAGCTGCTGCAGCAGCACACCCACATGTACGGCCCCCATCACCGCCGCACGCTGCGGGTGAAGAACAACCTTTCCGTCGACTACCTTCTCCTGGCCGACTACGCGCGAGCGCAGGAGCTGCTGGAGGAGACGTTCCGGCAGTGGCGTAACAATCCGGTGGCCGGGTCCAGCCAGCTGAACGTGCTGGCGGCCTGGAACGGCCTGGCTCGCGTGCTCAGGCTCAGCGGCAACTACCTCGAAGCGTGCGACGTCGGCGAGGACGCCTACGAGTACGGGGTCAGCGAGCTCGGGGCCGATCACGTGTGGACCTTGAAGACCGCGAAAGATCTGTCGATCGCCAAACGTCGCGCCGGATTCACCGACGAGGCGCTCGACATCGCGAGGCATACGTTCGAGCGGGAGCAGCGGTTGTTCGGCCGCGACCATCCCGACACGCTCGCCGGAGCGCTGTGCCTGGCCAACGCCTTGCGGACCACCAACGCAGGCGAGGAGGCCCTGGACCTGCTGATGGACGCGGTGGAGCGCTACCCGAGGGCCTACGGCGACACCCATCCCTTCAGATACGGGTGCGACATGAATCTCGCCCTGCTGCTCCGCGTGACCGGCGACACGGCGGCGGCGCTCACCAGGGACCGCGCGGCGCTCGACGGGTTCGACGCGCAACTCGGCCGTGAGCACCACTACTCGCTGACCTGCGCCATCAATCTGGCCAGCGACCTGGCCACCATGGACGACGTGGAATCGGCACGGCGACTGGGGGAAAGCACACTGGGCCGGTTGCGCGCACTCCTCGGCGAGGATCACCCGCTCACCCTCGCGGGTGCCTCGAACCTGGTGATCGACCTGCGGCGCAGCGGTGAGAGCGAACGGGCCGACGCGCTGGCCGCCGACACCTTTGAGCGGTACCGCCGGGTGCTCGGCACCGAGCACCCGGACGTCGTGGTGGCGACCAGCGGTGAGCGTCTCGACTTCGACTTCGATCCGCCTGCCCTCTGATCACCTGTTGCGGTCGTTCCACGCCGTCAGATGCCGCTCCGCTCGCCGCATGGCGAGAGCACTGGCCGCGTCGGCGACGCTTTCGTCACGCCACGCCTCCAGTCTCTCCGCCATCAGCGACGTGAAGTGCTCGCCGGGTGCGGTGAGCCGTCCACTGCCGAGCAGCGTGCGCGTGACCGCGTGCGCCGACGCACGCCAGCGCGAGAACTCCGCCGCGGCGTGGACTTCACTCTCACCTGTCTCGACGCGACGCTGTCTGCGCCAGAAATCGGTCACCCCCAGGTACGCGTAGGCGCCTTGGAGAAGCCCGGACACCGGACGGGGGTCGTCCCGCCATGGCGCGTAGAACCGGGACCCGTCGTCGGGCTTGGTCATCGGCACCAGGTCGAGCAGCGCCGAGAGCTTCGCGTGCTGTGTCTCGTGCGCCAGCGTCACGGCCATGGTGGTGGGGTCGGGCGGGGTGGACAGCGCGATGCATCCGAACGTCTCACGCGACGTGGCACTCGACTGACCCCGCGCCGGTGGCTTGAGCGGGGTGAACACGGTGATCGCGCCGGCCACTTCCTCCGCCACTTCGTGATGGTGGTGGACGAGGATTCTCCAGGCGTCGTCGAGCAGCGTCTGCCACTGCCGCACCTCCGCCGATGTGAGCCGTCCGCCGAGATTGGCCACCCCCGGCATGCGGTACGGGTCCAGGTCGTCGATCACGATGCGCATGGCGTGGCCGTCCGCGGTGGCCGACAGGTCACGCAGCCCCGTCCATCCGGGGCCGTCGGTGTGCGGGTCCTCGGGTACGGTCACCACCATGTGGCCGCCGGTGACTTCGGCGCCGTGAGCATGGCATTGGACGGTGGCCGTGGTGACCGTGGGGGAGAGGCTGGCCTGGCCGAGTCCGGGGAGTGTCACGACGCCGTGGACCGCCGGTACGTCGATGTCGCACACCGTGCCGGACAGAATCGCCGCGGAGGCGGCGAGCCCGGCCAGTTGCGCCGGCGCGGCCGACGGGTCGTTGCCGCGTACGCCGATGATGGTCTGACGAGCCCAGGCGCCGGCCGCGGGGTGCCGCAGCACGCGATCCACCACATCGGGATGATGCCGCTGGATGGTGGCGAGAAGGTCGTAGGCCCGGCGGGTCAGGGCCGCGTCGGGGTGATCGCTCGCTCTGGCGGCGGCCATCACGGCACGGACCAGCAGGATGTGCTTGCTGTGCTGGACGTCACGGAGATGGGATATCGCGGCCGTTCCTCCGCCTCCGGTGGCGATGGCGGAGAACATCCCGGCTGAGATCCGATGTTCGGCGACTTTCATCGTGCTCCCTTTCTCTGATCGGCGGTGGTGTTCCGACCCTGCCGGGGGGTCGGCCTCGATCGTCTTCCGCACATGTCCGATGAGGTGAAGCAGGTCGGGGCAGTAGACGGACGGGTTGGCGAACCCCTGGCCCTCGCGGTAGCGGTGCGCGTACAGGCCGCCACCGCAGACGCTTTTGACAGAGCAGGCCGCACACGCCGGGCTCAGCGCCTGTTCGCCGATCTGGCGAGCGGCGAAACCCGGCAGGAGCAGTACCTCGTCGAGTGAGTTGCCGAAGATGGTGAGCCCGGTGTCGGTCGCACCCTCGTAGGCGGATCTGAGGAAATCGGACTGCTCGATGGCGCCGTCGGTCTCTATCACCACCATGGCGGCCGGGGAGAGCCCCAGCTGTTCGGTGGACGACTCGCCGCCGAGCAGCAGGTTGATGAGTTCGGTGAGCATCCTGACGCTCGTCCGCCGGGGACGGGTGCGGTGCCAGTGGTCGAAGACGGCGGTGAGCCAGTCACCATAGGGCCTCAGCTCCTGATCGGCGGCCCGGCCCGGGGGTGGTGCCGACCAGTTGCCGTGCGGGAGCAGGAAATCGATGCTCGGCGGATCGAACGCGAGAAGCGCCTCGTAGGTGGCGATCGGATCGTTGCGAAGGTCGATGGTGCACAGCAGTCCGCCGAACAGGTGGCGGTACTCGGCGCCGGTGAGCAGTCGAAGCGCCTGCGTCACGGCGGCATGGCTGCCACGGCCGCCGGCGAAACGACGGTTCCGGTCGTGCATGTCCCGATCACCGTCCAGGCTCACTCCCACCCGGATCCCGAGTTCGTCGAACAGCCGCAGATAGGCGGGACCGAGCAGTGTGCCGTTCGTCTGCACGGTGAAGTCGACGCGCGTTCGTGTGCCGTTCGCGGCCCGGACGCGGGTGACGATGTCCCGGATGGCATCTGTTCCGGCGAGGAGCGGCTCCCCGCCGTGCAGGACCACCTCGACGGAGGACAGGCCGTGTGTGCGGGTGTGCTCGGCGATTCTCGCCGCCGCCGCGGCCACGACCTCCGTCGGCATTCGCTTGGGACGGCGTTTCCAGCTGGTGTCCGCCATTTCGTACATGTAGCAGTAACTGCATGCGAGGTCGCAACGGCTGTGGATCTTGAGGATGAACTGCTGGAAAGGCGTCGGACGCCAGCCCGAGGCCATGAGTTCGCCGACGTTCAGATCGGCGGGCCATTCCGGCATGGTCGGTCACTCTCCATTACAGATGGCCCAGGACGGTCGCACGGTGAGTCCGAGTAGGCAGCCGGATCATGGGCACGCGAAGGAACGGTGGACAGCCGGAATTGTCCGGATTCTTTGAGGCCGGTGGTCATGGTGGATAGATAGACCGTTCGCCGGACCGTCGCAACATGAGTGATCGCAAAATCCTGGCAAGGCGGCGGCCGGATGACAGGGGCTCGCCGCGAAGGGGCTTCGACGGCGGGCCCTCGGCCGGAGGCGGCCTGACGCGGCGCCGATGGCGGGACTGTCCGGCGCCTGATCGCGACCGGTGCGCGGCAGGCCTGTGCTCAGAAGGCCGGGGTCAACCCGGAGCGCTCGCGTGGCCGTCGAGACGGTCGAACGTGGTCTGAGGGGTGGGGTGCGGCCCTTCAGGGAGCACCGGACAGGCGCACGGCATGGGGAAAATTTAGTGAACGACGCCTTCCGGCTGGCCGGTTTGGCGAAAAAAACACCGTGCTGTTCAGCATGTGAACGTCTCCAGTGGTCCGGAGAGCGGATACGGGGTAGTGAGGCCATAAAATACGCAGTTGATGGCGCATGACGCTTTTGTCTGTTGTGACCGATTCTTGGGAGGCATCTCCTACCCCATCCGTCGCCGCAACTCGGACACGAACTCATCGAGCGTGCCCCAATAAATGGAGATACGCCATCTCCCGTAGAACTTCGAGAAGTAATCGATGGTCGCCTGTTCGAGTTTCTGCGGTGTGCCGTCGTGCCAGGGACGTCGCTGGACACTGAGGTGTGCTCGCTGGTTGATCACCGGGACCGCGCTCTGGAGGCCTTTGAACAGGTAGCGAAAGGTGGCGTCACGCAGGCCGTAGCCGATGAAGAGAAGTGGTCTCGCGGTGAGCGCCTCGTGGATCGCCGTCGGGAGGATTTCGCGGTCCGCGGCCAGCCTGGTGATGAACTCCAGGTAGTCGTCCTCGGTCACGACCATGGACCAGGGGTGCTCGAGGCTGCCGTGGAGATGATAAACCAGCGGTTGCTCGGGTTGTGGATTCCAGTCCACGCTCGCGGCGAATGATCCGTTGACTCGATCCGGCCCCGTGTTCCACCGGCAGATGGCGTGCTGTGGCCGCTTACCGGCCTGTGTGAGCGCGCGCACGAGGAAGTCGTCGTAATTCGTCGTGAGATAGGTCGTGATGGGAAAGTCGGCCAAGAGAGCATGGGGTTCGAGCGGATCGGTGAAGTCGGGATCTTCGCCGGCCATTTCCTCAAGCTCCCTGCGCACGCGCTTCTTCACGTAGACCGCGTCGTTGCTGTTCTCCATGACCATGTACTGCGTCACGCGTGCGAGGTCGTCACGGCCGTCGGGAAAGGGATAGCCGTACTTGTCGGCGAGCCGTCGGCTGAGCTCAGAGCCGGTCGGTAGGCTCCGGCCGCATGCCCCCGCGCCGATGAACGGCGTGCAGTCGCCCTGCTGCAGCTGATCGAGGAGCCGATCCCAGTCAGCGTCGTTGAGCCCACCGGGCCCCGTGCCGCTCACGTATGCGCTCCCAAGGGGTCAACCCGGAAGTCGGGGAAGAGTGCGTGCAGGCAGCTTTGTCGCAGCGAAGTTCACGTCGTCGTCTCGCCGGTGATCGAACGAGGAATCCGATGCTTTTCCGGCGGCGGATGTGAACCGGCCACCGAGGAGGCCTCGCACGACAGATGACGTGCGGTTGATTGCTTTGTGTCGTATATGTCCTACTCGCTTGCCGTGGTGAACTCCCCTGTTCCGGAAGTCTCGATCACTGTTTAACGCCTCTCCAAATGTATTGCTCGCTTCTGTAGCGATTCTGGAGGGTGATGCCATATGTGGCAAGCGTAAACGTTAAATGCCGCATCGGTCACGTCGGAGACCGGCCGGCATGGCGGAGCGCGTTATCGGCCACGGCTTAGGCGAGACGTGAAGATCGTTCATAGCCGGCCGGCGGTGGGCCATCGGCATCGTCGGCGGCTCGCCGTCGCGGGCCGCGGCGAAACCGTGGGTTCAGCGGGTGCCGGTGTGGTTCTCCGAGCGGGGGGTGACGAGGCCGGATTCGTAGGCGGTGACCACGGCTTGGACGCGGTCGCGGAGGCCTAGTTTGCGGAGGACTCGGCTTACGTGGGTTTTGACGGTTTCTTCGCTGACCACCAGGCGGGGGGCTATTTCGGCGTTGGTGAGGCCTTCGGCCATCAGGCGGAGGACGTCGATTTCTCTTGGGGTGAGTTCGGCGAGCAGGGGGGAGGTGATGCGGGGGCGGAGGCGGGCGAACTCGCTGATTAGGCGGCGGGTGATGCCGGGGGCGAGCAGGGCGCCGCCGGAGGCGACTATTCGGACGGCGTCGAAGAGGCGTTCCGCGGTGACGTCTTTGAGGAGGAAGCCGCTGGCGCCTGCGACCAAGGCGTCGTAGACGTGCTCGTCGAGGTCGAAGGTCGTGAGGATGAGGATGCGTGGGGGGTTCTCTGTGGTGGTGTCGGTGGTGATGAGGCGGGTGGCCTCGATGCCGTCCATGGTCGGCATGCGGACGTCCATCAGGACGACGTCGGGGTGGTGTTCGCGGCACAGGGCAACGGCTTCCGCGCCGTCGGCGGCGGTGCCGACCACGGTGAGGTCGGGCTGGATGTCCAGCAGCGCGGCGAAGCCGGCGCGGACGACCTCCTGGTCGTCGGCGACCACTACGCGTACCTGGCGGTCCCTGGTCACGGCGCGACCTCCGCGCCGAGGCGGTCGTCATGGCGGGGGGTGGTGGGTCGGGGCATCGGGGTCCTTGGTGTGGGTCAGTCGTGGCCGGCTCGGGTGGTGGGGAGGGCCGCCTCCACCAGGAAGCCGGAGCCGGGGGCGGGGCCGGTGTGGAGTCTGCCGCCGACGGCGGCCACGCGTTCGCGCATGCCGAGGAGGCCGTAGCCGTTGGTCTTCTTCCTGGCGGTGGAGGGGCCGGGGCCGATGTCGCGTACGCGGACGTGCAGCCAGTCGGGGGTGTAGCGGACCTCCACGTCTATGGCGGCGCCTGGTGCGTGTTTGCGTGCGTTGGTCAGGGCTTCCTGGACGATGCGGTACGCGGTGAGTTCGACGCCGGGGTCGAGGGGGACGATCTCGCCGCGGACGATGAGCCGGGTGTTGACCTTGGCGGCGGCTCGGGTCTGGTCGATGAGGTCGAGCAGTTGCTGGAGGCCGGGCTGGGGACGGCGGGTGGGGGGTTCGTCCTCGGTGTCCTCGCGGAGCACGCCGAGCAGGCGGCGCATCTCGGTGAGCGCGGTGCGTGCGGTGTCGCCGATGGCACGCAGGCGCATCGCGCCTTCCTCCGGCATGCCGGGGGACGTCAGGCGGGCCGCCTCGGCCTGCACCGAGATCATGGAGATGTGGTGCGCGACCACGTCGTGCAGCTCGCGTGCGATACGTGCGCGTTCGCTGCGCGCGGTCAGTTCGAGGAGCCGGGTCTCCATCAGTTCGCGTTCGGTGTCGCGTTCGGCGGCTTCGGCCCGGCGGCGCAGGGCCCGGCGGCGCAGCAGGGGGAGCCACAGTGCGAGCAGCGCCGCGACGCCGGTCACGGCGGGGCCGAAGCGGTACACCAGTGCGGTGAGCAGAGTCGCGGTGGTGATGGTGGCGGCGGCCGGTGCGACGTACCGTGTGGCGAAGACCAGGGGGACGGTGGCGGCGAGGCCGAGCAGCATGGCGATGGGACGGATCACCACGTCGGTGCGGATGACGGTCTCGACGGTCGACAGCAGACCGAGCGCCACCCCGGCCACCAGCGGCCGGTCCGGCTCGTCGACGAGACCGCGGCCGATGAGAGCGAGCCGCCGTGGACCGGCCAGGAGAAGCCGCAGCGGACCGCCGGTGAGGTACCGGCGTGGCCCGGCCGCGAGACGTCCGGCCGGCTTCACGTGGTCCGTTCTCGCCGCGGCGACGGCTCGGCGTCCCCGGTGCGGGTCAGGGTCGCGGGGTGCGGCTCGGTGTCCCCGGTGCGGGCCAGGGTCGAGCGGTGTGGTTCGGTGTCCCCCTGGCGGGGTGGGGTCGCGTGGTCCGGCTTGGCATCCCCCGTGCTGGTCGGCTTCACGGGGTCCATTGTCGTCACTTCGGTGAGGGGTTGGCATCCCCCGCGCGGAGAACGGACGGCATCCCCCGTCAGGGGGACGCGGGGGCCGGGGGTCACCTCGGGCCGGGACGTGGAAGACGGTTCCGCGGCGGGACGACCGGGAGGGGGTGGGTCCGTAGCGTTCTGTGTCATGGAGGCAACCATCGAGATCAACGGGCTGCGCAAGAGCTACGGGGGCACCGTGGCCGTCGACGGCCTGTCCTTCACCGTGCGGCCTGGTCAGGTCACCGGTTTCGTCGGGCCGAACGGCGCCGGCAAGTCCACCACGATCCGCCTGTTACTCGGTCTCGACCGGCCGGACGAGGGGACGGCGCTGGTCGGCGGGAAGCGTTACCAGGATCTGCGGACCCCGCTGTGCCAGGTCGGCGCGCTGCTCGACGCGTCCGCGCTGCACCCGGGCCGTAGCGCTCGCGACCATCTGCTGTGGCAGGCCCACTCCAACGGCCTGCCGGGCCGCCGGGTGGACGAGGTGCTGGAGCTCGTCGGGCTGGCGACGGTGGCGAAGCGTGCCGCGGGGGGGTTCTCGCTCGGCATGCGGCAGCGCCTCGGCATCGCGGGTGCGCTGCTCGGCGACCCGCCTGTGCTGATCTTCGACGAGCCGGTCAACGGCCTGGACCCCGAGGGGGTGATCTGGATACGCAATCTGCTGCGGCGCCTCGGGGAGCAGGGCCGGGCCGTGCTGGTGTCCAGCCACCTGATGGGGGAGCTGGAGGGAAGCGCCGACCACCTGCTGGTCATCGGCAGGGGACGGCTCATCGCGGACACCAGTGTGCGCGAGCTGCTCGCCAAGGCGTCCGACGGCCGGGTGACGCTGCGCACCGGCCAGGTCCGCGAGGCCATCACGGTGCTCAACCAGGAAGGCGCGACGGTGGCCGCGACCGACCACGACGAGGTCACCGTCACCGGGCTGCCGGTCGCGAAGATCGTGTCGCTGCTGACCGACGCCGGAGTGTCGTTCTCCGGTGTGGCCGAGCGCCGGCCGACGCTTGAGGAGGCCTACCTGGAGCTCACTCACGGTTCTGTCGAGTTCCAGGCCACCCCCGCCGGTCAGGGGGCCCCGTCGTGGTGACGATGACGCCGTACCGCAGCACCGTGGAG
The DNA here is from genome assembly GCF_014207705.1 of Sphaerisporangium rubeum. Taxonomy (NCBI): domain Bacteria; kingdom Bacillati; phylum Actinomycetota; class Actinomycetes; order Streptosporangiales; family Streptosporangiaceae; genus Sphaerisporangium; species Sphaerisporangium rubeum. The sequence continues at coordinate 6,210,761 of NZ_JACHIU010000001.1, read as the reverse complement.
AGCGCGCGGGACGGGTTCCCGCAGTTGCTGCTCGCCGAGTGGACCAAGCTGAGGTCGGTCCCCCGCTGGGGCCTGACGATGCTGGCCGCGGCGGCGGCGACCGTCCTGGTCGGCATGCTGCTCGCTTCGGGGGCAGGCGCGCAGAGCGCCGGCGGGGACGGCTCGACCGCCGGCATCTCGCCGCAGTTCCGCGACGCGGGGAGCTACGTGCATCGGCCGCTGACCGGCGACGGCAGCCTCGTCGCGCGGGTGGCGACGCAGGAGCGCAACGACCCGTGGGCCAAGGCCGGCCTGATGATGCGGGTCAGCGCGCAGCCGGGGTCGCCGTACGCGGCCCTGATGATCACGCCGGGCCACGGGGTGCGGCTGCAGTCCAACTTCGTCACCGACCTGCCGGGGACCGACAGCGGCGCGCCGCGCTGGCTGAAGCTCACCCGCACGGGGAGCTCGGTCACCGGGTACGAGTCGGCGGACGGCGCGTCGTGGTCCAAGGTCGGTACGGTCACGCTCGAAGGCATGGGGTCGACCGTGGAGACCGGTGTGTTCGTCGCCTCGCCTGACGCGCTGAAGCTGCTGCGGCAGTTCGGCGGCGAGGACATCAGCGAGACCACCAACCTCGGCAAGGCGTCGTTCGACAACGTGAAGGTCGAGCCGGCGAGGCCGCAGCAGCTCGCGCCGTGGAAGAGCAACGGCAACACCGCGGTCGACCCGAACGCCACGACGTTCTCGCTGGTCGGCGCCGGTGACATCGGCTTCTACCAGTTCGCGACCGACAAGACCAAGACGATCCTGTCCGGCGCGATGATCGGCGTGATGGCGCTGGTGGCGCTCGGCGTGCTGTTCGTCACCACCGAGTACCAGCAGGGCCTGATCTGGACGACGTTCACGGCGAGCCCGCGGCGTGGCCGGGTGCTGGCCGCGCGTGCGATCGTGCTCGGCGGTGCGGCGTTCGTGGTGGGGCTGGTGGCGTCGTTCGCGGTGTTCCTCATCGCCGCGCCGATGATCAACCAGGGGAAGGCCGCGGCGGCGTCGCTGTCGGATCCGCAGGTGCTGCGCGGGGTCGTCGGCACCGCGGCGCTGATGGGGGTGGTCGCGGTGTTCAGCCTGGCGGTCGCCGCCATCGTGCGCCGCAGCACGGTCGCGATCACCACCGTGCTCCTGCTCCTGCTCGTGCCGCTGGTGGCGAGCACCGCGCTGCCGCTGACGGTGGCCAAGTGGCTGGAGGCCGTGACACCGGCGGCCGGCTTCGCGATCCAGCAGACCATCATGCGGTACGACACGGCGATCGGGCCGTGGTCCGGGTTCGCGGTGCTGTGCGCGTACACGGCGGTCGCGCTCGGGGTCGCGATCTGGCGCGTGGGACGGCAGGAGGCATGAGGCATTCCCTGCGCGCCGAGTGGACGAAGGTCCGCACGCTGCGCGGCAACACGTGGCTGGCCGTGGGGATCGCCGTGTGCACGGTGCTGGCGGCGGCGGGAGCGACCGCCGCCGTCAGCACCGCGCAGTGCCCGACGGTCACCACCTGCTACGAGGACACGGCCCGGCTCGCTCTGCGCGGTGTGTGGCTGGGCCAGGCGCTGGTGGTGGTGTTCGCGGTCCTCATGATGAGCAACGAGTACGGCACCGGCATGATCCGCACGACGCTGGCGGTGATGCCGCGGCGGGTCGAGGTGCTGTTCACCAAGGCGGCCGTGATCCTCGGGATCGTGCTGGCCACCGGCGCGATGGGTGTGCTCGGTTCGCTGCTCGTCGGGAACGTGATCATGCCGGCGAACGGTTTCACCCCGGCCAACGGGTATCCGCCGCTGTCGCTCGCGGACGGTCCCACGTTCCGCGCCACCTTCGGCACGGTGCTCTACCTGGCACTGATCGCTCTGCTCGCGCTCGGCGTCACGACGGTGCTGCGCGACACGGCGGTGAGCATCACCGCCATCCTCGGCCTGCTGTACGTGGTGCCGGTGATGAGCACGTTCGTCACCGACCCCGAGTGGCTGGACCGGTTGCGCAGGATCTCGCCGATGACGGCGGGCCTCGCGATCCAGGCGACCAGAGATCTGGACCGGCTGCCGATCGGGCCGTGGCCCGGCCTCGGGGTGCTCGCCGCGTACGCGGCCGTGGCGATGATCATCGGAGGCGTGATCTTCGTGGTACGGGAGGCGTGAACCGGTTCGGACAGGGCAGAGGGACCGCCACCTGGTATCCCCGACCAGGGTTCCTAGCATATTGTAAGTAAGTTATTACAACTTGTAACTATTAGCAGCGAATCCTATAACCCGTATTGGGCCCGCCAGAACAACAGAGAGTGAACACCGCAGGTCGGAGGTGGTTGTCAAGACTCAGACGCATTCCCAGCAGCGGAGGAAACCCGATTCGGGCCCTGACCGGGGTGGACACCCGGCAGGCCGCGGAGGGGTACCCCCTACGAGGTTTCGGGTGGACTGTCCCTTTCGTTACGGTGGTCGGTCCGGCGGACGGCGGTCCGGCCCCGGTTTCCACAGGCCGGAGGGGGTATGGCCGTCGTCCAGCAGCCTTGAACTGGCTTTGATGGATATGTGAAGATGGCCCAGTACTCTCCCAAGATCAACGGTACGTCCCGTGATCAACGCTGCTGGGAAGGGGACTGATGCCAGCTATTCGGGCGATTCGTGAGATTCCTATTAAAAGCCTGGTACTCAGTGAGGGCCAGGCCCGTGTACGGGGGGCGGATAAGGGGATAGAGGAATTAGCGGAGAGTATCCGACGGCATGGCATGCTGGAGCCGATCGTTGTATGCCCGCATGCGCAGGACGCGCAGAAACTGGAAGTTCTCATGGGGCAGCGACGCGTGCACGCGCATCGCATCCTCGGCCGGAGCCGCATTCTGGCGGCGATCATCGACGAGGCGGTCGATCTGACGACCGCCAGAGTTCTGTCGCTCACCGAGAACCTCGTGCGGGTCGATCTCGACAGCAGGGACATCATCGACGGGTGCACCGCTCTCTACCGCAGGTACGGGAGCGCGCGGATGGTGGCTGAAGAGACCGGGCTGCCTTATAACGAGGTGCGGAAGCACATCAAATACGACCGGCTGACGCCGGTCCTGCAGAACATGGTCGATTCCGGCGAGGCGAGCCTCGACGTCGCACTGAAGGTCCAGGACCTCACCGACTCGTCGGTGCCGATGGCCCAGGACGAGGTGAAGGCGCTGGCCGCGGGCCTGTCCAACATGACGGCCGTGCAGCGGCGCAGCGTGCTGAAGTCGAAGGTCCAGAATCCGGAGACGCCGGTCACGGTGTTGCTGAAAGAGGCGTCGACGGAGAAGAAACCGCGGCAGATCATCGTAACACTGAGCCCGGAGGAACACAGAACCCTGCAACTATATGCGAAGCAGGAAAAAATGACACAAGATGTGGCGGCCCAACGTCTGCTCAGTGATGCCTTGCGGCATCTCGTGGGTTCCGAGTTGTCACACAGGTAACCCGCCGCGAAAGCGGCGCGTCGCCCCGGAAACGCCGGCGGCCGGAACGATCCGGACGCCGGCCGTGCGAGGGAAACAAGGCGTGGCGGCGTCAACGGGGCGAGACAGCACGGCCTGAAACCGGCGGCCTTTCGAAGCGGCCGGACGGCGAGGGCCACTTTCTCCGGAGCACGACGGTTGTGCGGTGCCGGAGAAATACGGGGGCAAGCAGGCTACGAGCATCGGTCAAATACTGTGCTGTCCGAAATGATTTTCCCGTGGCCGGACAGGGCCGGACGTCGCGCGCGTCCGGCCGCCGGTCACCGTCCACGACGCCGCGTGCCGCTCCGCGCGGACGGCCGGTCGGCCGGTCCGGCGGAGGTCACGTACCCGGCACGAGACCCGGCGGCTCGAAGCCGCCGGGCCGTGGGGTCCCCGTCCGCTCCGGGAAGCCTCGCGCCGGTGTCGCCGGCGGATGTGAAAGGCTTCCCGTGCAGGTGGGAGGCCCGGCGCGACGGCCGGGCCGTAATTTTAAGACAACTGCGCCGACTCATCGGCGAAACGCTCGCGGCCACCGGCCATGCCGTGCCGAGTGTTTTTAAAATCACTCCTGAGCCCCTGCGACGGCATCGTGTGCATCGGTCGCGCTTCCCCGTCTCCCCGTCGTCCCCGTTGTCCCCGTTGTGTGGGACCCGCGCCGGAGGCGCAGGGTCCCGGCGTTCACCTGCTGAGCAGCGCGCGTCCGCACTCCTCACCGGAGAACGGGAAGCCCCTGTTCGCCGCGTCCGCCAGCACGGCCGGATCGTCCTCGTCCAGCGCGCGTTCCCGGCCGAAGGCCAGGATCAGGTCGTGGCAGTAGTAGACGTTCCGATCCCCGTCCAGCTCCGCGCGGAGCAGGTGTGCGTCGGTCAGTTCGTCGAGCCTCCGCATGGCCTCGGCTTCGGACACGTCCTCCACCTCGGCGGCCATCCAGACGTCGATCACCTTGGCCCCCAGGTAACCGATCTTCCGCAGCGTCGAGCGCGCCGCGGTGCTCAGCGTCTCGTAGTCCCCCGCGAGGACCGGCCGCATGGCCCGGTCGTCGTGGCTGAGCGTGTCGAGCATCGTGGTGTGGTCGGCGAGCAGATCGGCGAGCTGCTTCATCGTCCAGTGCGGCTTGGCGGCGAGCTTGGCGGCGGCGATGTCCATGGCCAGGGGGATCCCGGCGCAGAACTCCACCACCTTTCTCGCCGCCTCGTGCTCCTGCCAGGGGTCCCCGTTGCGCACCCCTCGCGCGAGCAGTCCACGCGCGGCGTCCGCCGGCAGCGGACCGAGCGTGGTGCGGAAGGACCGCAGCGACGTGAGCGGCGAACGGCTGGTCACGACGACCGCGCTGCCGGGGTCTCCGGGCATGAGCGGCCGCACCTGCTGCACCCCCGTCACGTTGTCCATGACGATGAGCACCCGGCGTCCGGTCAGCAGGGACCGGAACAGGGCACTGCGCTCGCTGATCCCCGCGGGGATGTCCGCCGCACCCATGGCGCGCAGGAACCGTTCGAGGACGGTCGCCGGGTTCTCCGGCTCGTCGGTGAACAGCACGCCGCCGGAGAACTCGCCGGAGATTTGGTGCGCCGCCTCCAGCGCCAGCGTCGTCTTGCCGATGCCGCCGGGCCCGGTGATGACGACGAGCGGCTCACGCTGCTCAAGCGCCATGCGGACCTCCTTCAGCTCGGCGGTACGGCCCGCGATGGCACGCGGACGCGCCGGCAGCTGCCGGGGTGTCTGCGACGCGGGGGTGACGACGCCGAGCGACGGCGCCTGGCGCAGGATCTGCTCGTGCAGCGCCTGCAACGCCGGGCTCGGGTCGGTGCCGAGCTTGTCGACCAGTTCCTCACGCAGGTCGGCGAACACCTGCAGCGCCTCGCCGCTGTACCCGGCGCGGTGCCGCGCGAGCATCAGTTGCCCGTAGAACCGCTCGTTCAGCGGGTGGTCCCTGATGAGCTCGTGGAGCTCCTCGGTGACCTGAGCGTGATGCCCGAGCGCGAGCGCCGCCTCGATGCGATCGGCGATGGTATCCACCCGGAGCTGCTCCAGATGGTCGGCCTCCGCCTGGAAGTACCGGCCGGAGAAGCCCGTCAGCGCGGATCCCCGCCACGTCTGATCGGCGATCTTGAGCAGTTTGGCCGTCTCGTGGTGCCGGCCACCCTGTAACGCCGCTCGTCCCTGACGCGCCAGCCGCTTGAACTCGGTCACGTCCACGACCGTCTCAGGCGGAAGGCGGAGCACGTATCCACCGTCGACCGAGGTGATCGACACCTTGCACGGCTCCAGCGTGGCGCGGAGCCGTGATATGTGAATGCGTACCCGGTTGAGCAGTCGTCCCTCATTTATGTCGCTCATTTCTGAGTCGAAGAGGGAGTCGATAATGCGGGTCGTCGATAACACGGTGTCCGGTTTAAGGAGTAGGAGCGCGAGCACCGCTTTCGGGCCGCGGCCTGGTATCGGGACCACCTTGTTGTCGAGCTTGACTGTGAACGGTCCGAGAAGACCGAACTCCAGCATGCCACCTCCAATGAGCTGCCGGTTTCCTTCGTTGACACATCTGCCGTGTCTCCCATGGTGTGCGAATGTGTCGTGGACGGGCTTACTGTAACGCCGAGCGCGGCCGTCGCAACAGACATCACACTGAAATCAAGTTGAAATATGAACGACGTAATTTATCGTCGCGGCGCATGTGCCGTGACGTGCGGGACGACGTCACCGGGAGGGGTGGCTCCGTTCACTCGCCGCGTAATGGATGGCACACCGGCAATGGCGGTCAAGCAAAGTCAGAATCACCTGTCAGGCAAACAATCAAGTTTTTGACCATCCTGGCCGGGTGCCTCTCTCGCGGCCCGCCGTCGCTCGTCCGACCGACCCCGGGGAAGAACATCGTGTCTGAGAATTCGTATCCTGTGACGCCGGTGCAGCAGGCGATGGCGGCGGCGCTCGACGGCGCACCCGCCGGTGCCAGGGGCGCGTTCTGGGCTCAGGGGGTCCGCGAGTTCGCCGGCGGTCCGGACGCGGCGGCGTTCCGGCGGGCCTTCGAGATCGTCACAGCGCGTCACGCCGCGCTGCGGGCCGGGTTCGGCGCCGACGGGTCCGTCCTCCGTGTGCGTGACCGTGCCGAGGTCCCCGTCGAGACCCTGGACTGGCGCGACGGCGACCACGAGGCACGGCTGGCGGACCTGCTGCGCGCCGACACCGCACGCGGTTTCGACCCGGCGTGTCCGCCGCTGCTGCGCGCGTACGTGGCCGACCTCGGCGACCGGTGCCTGCTGCTGCTCGGCGCGTACCGGGGGGTGTGCGACGGGCCGAGCCTGCGGGTGGTGCTCGACGAGGTGGCCCTGACGTACGCCGCGCTGCGCCGCGACGCGATCTCGGCGCTGTCCCCGGTGTGGCCCTATCACGACGTGGTCGCCTGGCAGGTGGGCCGTGACCGCGCCGCCGACGAGCCGTTCTGGCGCGGCCACCTGGCCGGTTTCGACGCGCCGACGCCGCTGCCGGTGGACCGGCAGCACGACGGCCCCGCCGAGCGGGACCGGCGCCGCGTCGAGCTGACCCCCGAGCTGACCTCCGCGCTGGCCGGCCTCGCGCGCCGCGCGGAGGTGCCGCTCGCCACCGTGGCGCACGCCGCGTGGGCCCTGCTGCTGTCGCGGCACGCCGGTGAGAGCGACGTCGTGTTCGGCCTGACGCTGCCGTGCCGTCCCGCCGGCATGGAACCGCTGGTCGGCAGCTTCACCACCACCGTGCCGCTGCGCGTCCAGGTGCCGTCCGGCCTGCCGGTCGCGCAGTGGCTGCGCTCCTTGCGCGAACAGGAGAAGGCGGTGCGGCGCCACGGGTTCGCGCCGCTCGCCGAGATCCAGGCGTACTCGGAGATCGAGCCGGGGACCCCGCTGTTCGCCGCCGTCCTCACCGACCTGCCGGACGGCGTGACGGGCCTCGCCGCGCTGCCGTACGCCGCCACCGACCCCGTCCCGCTGCACCTGACGATCTCCGGTGGCCGGCGCCTGACCGTCGAGGCCGACTTCTCCACCGGCGCCTTCGACGCCGCGACCGTGGAGAACCTGCTGGCCCGCCTCGCCGGCCTGCTGGAGAACCTCGACGGTGAGGCGCCGGCCGGCTCGCTCGGCCTCGCGGGTGCCGCCGAGGCGGACGGCCTGCGTGCCCTCGGGGTCTCCGGCGTCGAGGTGGACGAGACGTCGCTGATCGGGCTGTTCGCGCGCGGGGTCGCCGCCGGCCGCGACGTGACCGCGGTGCGCGGCGGTGGCGCGGAACTGACGTACGGCGAGCTGGACGCGCGCGCCGGCGGCGTGACGGCGCTGCTGCGCGACGCCGGGGTGCGGCCCGGCGACCGGGTCGGCGTGTTCGTGGAACGCGGCGTGGACTTCGTCACCGCGATCCTCGGCGCCGCGGCGGCCGGCGCGTCCTATGTGCCGCTCGACCCCTCGTGGCCGCTGTCCCGGTTGCGCTTCGTGATCGACGACTCCGGCGCCGCCGTCGTGCTGACCGCCGGTCAGCCCCTTCCCGACGGCGCAGGCGACGCACGCGTGGTCGCGCTCGCCGACATGCCGCCGGGTCGGCCGGTGAGCGAGGACGCCGTGGGGACCGGCGGGGACGGCGCGCTTTATGTGATGTACACGTCCGGTTCCACCGGCGTTCCAAAAGGTGTGGAAGTAACGCAAGGCGGTGTGGTAAGGCTCTGTGTCGATCCGGTGCTCGGAATCGGCCCCGGCGATGTGGTGGCGCAATTGGCGCCGGTGTCCTTCGACGCGTCGACTTTCGAGATCTATGGCGCTCTGCTTAACGGCGCCACGCTCGTGGTCGCGACCGGCGGCCGGGTGGAAAGCCTCGACGTCGGTGCTTTCCTGAGTGAACACGCGGTCACTGTGGCGCACGTTACCGCCGGATTGTTCCATCAGGTCGTGGAGTCGGCTCCCGAGTCCTTCGACGGCTTACGGCTGTTGCTGACCGGTGGTGACGCGTTGTCGGCCGCGCATTGCGACCGGGTACGCCGCCGGCTGCCGGATCTTCGGTTCGTGGCCTGTTATGGACCGACCGAGTGCACGACGTTCAGCTCGATATTCGATTTCGGCGCCGGATTCCCCGCAGGCGACGCGGTGGTGCCGATCGGCCGTCCCGTCGTGTCCACTTCCCTGTTCGTGGTGGACCAGTGGATGAACCTCGTCCCCCCGGGAGTTCCCGGCGAGTTGCTGGTCGGCGGCGTCGGCGTCGGCCGGGGCTATGTGGGCCGTCCGGGACTGACCGCGGAGCGGTTCGTGGCCGACCATCTGAGCGGCCGTGCGGGGGAGCGGTTGTACCGGACGGGTGACCGGGTGCGGTGGCGCGCGGACGGCGTCCTTGAGTTCCTGGGCCGTACCGACGCTCAGGTGAAGATCCGAGGGTTCCGCATCGAGCCCGGTGAGGTCGAGGCCGTGCTGGCCGACCACCCCCGCGTGCGGGACGCCGTGGTGGTGGCCCGCGCCGACGGCCCGTCCGGAAAGTGGCTGGTCGGCTACGTCGTCCCCGAGGACCCCGGCGGCGTCGACGTCGCCGACCTGCGCGCCTACATGCACGGCCGGCTGCCGGAGTACATGGTGCCGTCGGTGTTCATGGTGGTGGAGGGCTTCTCGCTGACCGCCAACGACAAGATCGACCGCCGCGCGCTCCCCGACCCCGACATCCGCCTCGCCGTCGAGACCACGTTCGTGGCACCCGCCACCCCGACCGAGATCACCCTGGCCGGCATCTGGTCCGAGGTGCTCGGCGTGGCGACCGTCGGCGCGCACGACAACTTCTTCGAGCTCGGCGGCGACTCCATCCTCAGCCTCCAGATCGTGGCCCGTGCGCGCGCCGCCGGCCTCCGACTGGAGGTCGCCGACGTCTTCGCACGCCAGAGCGTCGCCGAACTGGCCCTGGCCGTACGCGACACCCCCGCCGAGGTGCTCGCCGAGCAAGGCACCGTCGCAGGACCACTGCCGCTCACCCCGATCCAGCACCGATTCGCCGCCGAGGACATCGCGCACAGGGACCACTGGAACTGGTCAGGCGTGTTCGAGCTGACCCCGGGTGTGGACGCCGCCACGCTGACCCGCGCGCTCGACGCCGTGGTCGCGCACCACGACGCGCTGCGCCTGCGGTTCCGGCACGATCAGGGGGAGTGGACCCAGGAGATCGTCCCCGCCGAGCACGCCGAACTGCTCACCGTGGCGGTCACCGCGGGCCACGACCTGGAGACCCTGGTCACCGGCCGCATGACCGAGGCACAGCACCGGTTGTCGCTGGCCCACGGCCCCGTGCTGCGCGCCGTGCTGTTCGACCGGGGCGACGACCCCGCGTGGCTCGGTCTCACCGTGCACCACCTGGTCATGGACGCGGTGTCGTGGAACGTCCTGCTCGGCGACCTCGGCGCCGCCTGCCACGCGATCGCCGCCACCGGCACCGCCGACGGCGCGTTGCCGCCGAAGACCACGTCGCTGCGCCAGTGGTCGCACGTCCTGCGCGAGTACGCCGCGTCCCCCGAGGCCCACGCCGAGCTGGACCACTGGCTGGAGCAGTCCGCGACCGGCTTCCACCCCCCGGTGGACGGCCCGCCGACCGGCGAGAACGCCGTGGCGCGCGTCTGGCTGGACGCCGGCACCACCGCGGCCCTGTTGACCCGCGTCCACCGCGCGTACCGCACGCAGATCAACGACGTGCTGCTCGCCGCGCTGCTGCAGACCCTCGGCCGCTGGGCCGGCACGAACGCCGTCACCATCGCACTGGAGAGCCACGGCCGCGAGTCCGTCGCAGAAGGCGTGGACCTGTCGCGCACCGTCGGCTGGTTCACCTCCATCTTCCCCGTCGCGCTGTCGGCCCCCGACCTTTCCGACCCCGCCGGTGTCCTGAAGTCCGTCAAGGAACTGCTGCGCCGCAGCCCGCGCCGCGGCGTCGGCCACGGCGCGCTGCGGTACCTCGGCGACCGGTCCGACCCCCGCGTGCGCGCGCTCGCCGACACCCCCGAGCCGTACGTCGGCTTCAACTACCTCGGCGGCCTCGACAGCTCCACCGGCGGCATCGTCGCGAGGCGGCTCCCCGCCGCGCTCACCGGCCCCGACGGCCAGACCAGGGCCCACGCGCTGCAGATCGAGGTCTTCCAGGACGACGACGGCCGCATGGCCTTCGAGTGGCACTACGGCGCCGGAGCGCACCGCGCGGAGACCGTCGAGCACACCGCGCGCGCCTACGTGGAAGCGCTGCGCGAACTCGTCGAGCACTGCCTGGACCCCAAGGCCGGCGGCCACACCCCGTCGGACTTCCCCCTGGCCGCGCTGGACCAGGCGGCCGTGGACACACTGACGGCCGCCGCGCGGCGGGCCGGTGGCGAGCTGGCCGACGTGTACCCGCTCACCCCGGTGCAGCAAGGCATCCTGTTCCACGCGCTCCAGGCCCCCGAGGGCTCAGGTGTGTACCTCGCGCAGGGCCTGTACGAGCTGACCGGCCGGCGCGTCGACACCGTGTTGTTCCAGCGCGCCTGGGACGTCGTCGTGGACCGGCATCCCGCGCTGCGCACCGCGTTCGTCTGGGAAGGCGTCACCGAGCCCGTGCAGGTGGTGCGCGACCACGTCACCGTGCCGTTCGAGGCGCTCGACTGGTCCACGCTTCCCGACGACGAGCAGCAGGAACGGTTCGCCGAACTGCTCGAGGCCGACCGGGCCCGCGGGTTCGACCTGGCGGTGCCGCCGCTGATGCGCGTCCACCTGATCGACCGCGGCGCGGGCCGGTCCTGGCTGGTGTGGACCATGCACCACATCTCCACCGACGGCTGGAGCCTGCCGATCCTGCTGGCCGAGGTGAGCCGCGTGTACGACGCGCTGTCCCTCGGCGAGCAGATCACGCTGCCTCCGGTGCGGCCGTACCGCGACTTCATCGCCTGGCTCGCCGAGCGCGACCTCGGCGAGGCCGAGCGGTTCTGGCGCGGATACCTCGCCGGTTTCGAGGCCCCGACGCCGCTTCCGGTGGACCGCCAGGTCACCGAGCACTGGGCCCAGGACCGCCGCCGCGTGGAGCTGTCCCCCGAGGTCACCGCCGGGCTCACCGAGCTGGCCCGCCGCGCCAGGGTGACGGTCGGTACGGTGGCGCAGGCCGCGTGGGCCCTGCTGCTGTCCCGCTACAGCGGCGAGCGTGACGTGGTGTTCGGCGTCACCGTGGCGGGCCGTCCGGCCGAGCTGGCCGGCATGGAGTCGATCGTCGGCCTGTTCATCAACACGCTGCCGCTGCGCACCGAGGTCCCCGCGGACGTGCCGTTCGCCGAGTGGCTGCGGCGGCTCCAGGAGACCCAGCTCGCGGCCCAGCGGTACGAGTACACGCCGTTGGTGGACATCCAGCGCTGCTCGCAGGTGCGCGGCGGGGTGTCGCTGTTCGACAGCATCTTCGTCGTGCAGATGACCGAGGGCCTGTCCGGCGGCATGGAGCTGCTCGACTACGTGGAACTCGGCAACTACCCGCTGAACGTGGCGATGTTCGCCGGCGGCGAGCGCCTCGGCTTCGAGGTGACGTACTCGACCGGCGCGTTCGACACCGCCACCGTGGACGGCCTGCTCGACCGGCTCGCCGGGGTGCTCGGCGCGGTGGCAGGCGACGCCGGCACCCCCGTCGGAGCGGTCGGCCTGGTCGGCGCCGCCGAGCTGGAAGGCGTACGCGGCCTCGGTGTCTCCGGCGCCGGGGTGGAGCGCACGTCCCTGACCGCCATGTTCTCCCGCAGGGCCGCCACGGGCCGGGACGTGCCGGCCGTGCGCGGCGGCGGGACCGAGCTGACGTACGGGGAACTGGAGGACCGCGCCGCCGGGGTGGCGCGGGTGCTGCGCGAGGCGCGGGCCGGTGCGCGGGTCGGTGTGTTCGTGGAACGCGGCGTGGACTTCGTCACCGCGATCCTCGGAGCGGCGGGGGCCGGCGCCTCCTATGTGCCGCTGGACCCGTCGTGGCCGCTGAACCGGCTGCGTTTCGTGATCGAGGACTCCGGCATCGGTGTCGTGCTGACCGCCGCACAGCCGATGCCGGACCAGCTGGACGGGGTGCGCGTCATCGACGTCCGCGACATCGAGCCCGCCGCGGGCGGACTCGGCCACGCGGACGCCGATGACCCCCTGTACGTGATGTACACCTCCGGCTCCACCGGTGTGCCGAAGGGGGTCGAGGTGACGCACGGCGGCGTGGTGCGGCTGTGCGTGGACCCGGTGCTGAGCATCGCACCCGGCGACGTCGTGGCGCAGCTCGCGCCGGTGACGTTCGACGCCTCGACGTTCGAGATCTGGGCCGCGCTGCTGAACGGCGCGACGCTGGTCGTCGCCACCGGCGGCCGGGTAGAAGGGGTGGACGTCGGCGCGTTCCTGCGTGAGCACGAGGTGACGGTGGCGCACGTCACGGCCGGCTTGTTCCACCAGGTCGTGGAGGCGGCCCCCGAGTCGTTCGACGGCCTGCGGCTGCTGCTCACCGGCGGCGACGCGCTGTCGCCGGCGCACTGCGACCAGGTACGCGACCGCCTGCCGGGCCTGCGGTTCGTCGCCTGCTACGGCCCCACCGAGTGCACGACGTTCAGCTCGCTGTTCGACCTCGGCGCGGGCCACGGCACCGGCGACGGCGTGGTGCCGATCGGCCGTCCCCTGGTCGCCACGTCGCTGTTCGTGGTGGACCAGTGGATGAACCTCGTCCCCCCAGGTGTCCCCGGTGAGCTGCTGGTCGGCGGCGTCGGCGTCGGCCAGGGGTACGTGGGCCGGGCCGATCTGACGGCCGAGCGGTTCGTGGCCGACCATCTGAGCGGCCGTCCGGGGGAGCGGTTGTACCGGACGGGTGACCGGGTGCGGTGGCGCGCGGACGGCGTCCTGGAGTTCCTGGGCCGTACCGACGCTCAGGTGAAGATCCGAGGGTTCCGCATCGAACCCGGCGAGGTCGAGGCCGTGCTGGCCGACCACCCCCGCGTGCGGGACGCCGTGGTGGTGGCCCGCGCCGACGGACCGTCCGGCAAGCGCCTCGTCGGCTACGTCACCGGTGACGCCGACGTCGCCGACCTGCGCGCGTACATGCATGAACGGCTGCCGGAGTACATGGTGCCGTCGGTGTTCATGGTGCTGGACGCGTTCACGCTCACCGCCAACGACAAGATCGACCGCCGCGCGCTACCGGAACCCGACGCGGCCGCCTCCGGCGGCGCCGAGTACGTGCCGCCGCGCACCGACGCCGAAGTCGTGCTCGCCGGCATCTGGTCCCAGGTGCTCGGCGTGGAACGGGTCGGCGCGCACGACAACTTCTTCGAGCTCGGCGGCGACTCCATCCTCAGCCTCCAGATCGTGGCCCGTGCGCGCGCCGCCGGCCTGCGCCTGGAAGTGGCCGACGTCTTCGCACGCCAGAGCGTCGCCGAACTGGCCCTGGCCGCCGGGGACGACCCCGTCGAGGTGCTCGCCGAGCAGGACACCGTCACCGGACCGGTGCCGCTGACCCCGGTGCAGCGCTGGTTCACCCGCCAGCCGATCGCCGACCGCGACCGCTGGAACTGGTCCGGGGTGTTCGACCTGGCCGGACCCGTGGACGCCGGCACGCTGGCCCGCGCCGTGGACGCGCTCGTCGCGCACCACGACGCGCTGCGCATGCGCCTGACGTACGACTCCACGCGCGGCGCCTGGACCCAGGAGAACGCCGCCGACGAACCCGCCGACCTGTTCTCGGTCGTGGACGCCGTCGGCCTCGACGAGCGGCGCCTCGACGAGCTGGTCACCGAGCGCATGAGCCTGCTCCAGCGGTCGCTGTCCCTCAGCGGCGGCCCGCTGCTGCGCGTCGCGTACTTCGAACGCGGCGACCGTCCCGGCCGGCTCGGCATCACCGTGCACCACCTGGTGATGGACGGCGTCTCGTGGACCATCCTCCTTGAGGACCTGCACCTGCTGTACGAGGCAGGCGGCGACCGCGCGGCCCTGCCGCGCAAGACCACGTCGTTCCGCCAGTGGGCCGAACTGCTGCGCGAGTACGCCGCGTCACCGCAGGTTAAGGCCGAGATCCCGTACTGGATCCAGCAGCTGGAGCCACGCTTCACCGTGCCGCTGGACGGCCCCGGCGCCACCGGCAAGGGCGACCAGCTGGTGGTGCGCACCTGGCTGGACGCCGGCACCACCGCCGCGCTGCTGACCCGCGTCCACCGCGCGTACCGCACGCAGATCAACGACGTGCTGCTCGCCGGCCTGCTCCAGGCGCTCGGCCGCTGGGCCGGTACCGACACGGTGACGATCGACCTGGAGAGCCACGGCCGCGAACCCATCGCCGACGGCGTCGACCTGTCGCGCACCATCGGCTGGTTCACCTCGGTCTTCCCCGTCGCGCTGTCGGCCCCCGACCTGTCCGACCCGGCCGGTGTGCTCAAATCCGTCAAGGAACTGCTGCGCCGCAGCCCGCGACGCGGCGTCGGCTACGGCGCGCTGCGCCACCTCGGCGACACCCGGCGGCTCGGCGACAAGCCCGAGCCGTACATCGGGTTCAACTACATCGGCGCCGCCGGCGACACACCCGGCGGCCTGGTCGCGCGGCGCCTCCCCGCCGCGCTCGCCGGACCCGACGGCCAGACCCGCGCGCACGGCCTGCAGATCGAGGTGTACCAGGACGCCGACGGCCGCATGGCCGTCGAGTGGCAGTTCAGCGCCGGCCTGCACCGCGAAGGCACCATCGAGCGGGTCGCGCAGAGCTACATCGACGCGCTGCGCGACCTCGTCGAGCACTGCCTGTCCCCCCGCGCCGGCGGCCACACCCCGTCGGACTTCCCGCTGGCCACGCTCGACCAGGACACCGTGGACCGGCTCACCGCCGCCGTCCGCGACACCGGCGCGGAACCGGTCGACGTGTACCCGCTGAGCCCCGTCCAGCAAGGCATCCTGGTGCACGCGCTCCAGGCCCCCGAAGGCTCAGGCGTCTACCTCGCGCAGGGCCTGTACGAGCACACCGGGCCGCTGGACGCGGACGCGCTCCACGCCGCCTTCGACGCCGTCGTGGCCCGGCATCCCGCGCTGCGCACCGGCCTGGTCTGGGAAGGTGTCGCCGAGCCGGTGCAGGTGGTGCAGGACACGGCGCGGGTGCCGTTCGAGTTCCACGACTGGTCAGGCGACGGCGGCGACCACCGCGCGCGGCTGCGCGACCTGCTCGACGCCGACCGCGACCGCGGCTTCGACCTGGCGCGGCCCCCGCTGATGCGGGTCACCCTGGTCGGCAGAGGCGGCGACCGGTACTGGCTCGTGCTGACGTTCCACCACATCTGCACCGACGGCTGGAGCCTGCCGATCCTCGTGGACGAGGCCACCCGGCTGTACGAGGCGCGCGATCTTCCCGCGGCGCGGCCGTACCGCGACTTCATCGCCTGGCTGGCCGGCCGCGCCGACGACGCCGAGGACTTCTGGCGCGGTCACCTCGCCGGTTTCGAGGCGCCGACGCCGCTGCCGGTGGACCGGCAGGTCACCGACCACTGGGACCAGGACCGCCGCCGCGTCGAGCTGTCCCCGGAGGTCACCGCCGGCCTGGTGGAGCTGGCGCGGCGTGCTCGTGTCACCCCCGGCACGGTGGTGCAGGCCGCGTGGGCCCTGCTGCTGTCGCGGCTCAGCGGTGAGCGTGACGTGGTGTTCGGCCTGACCGTTTCCGGCCGGCCCGCCGAGCTGGCCGGCATGGAGTCCATCGTCGGCCTGTTCATCAACACGCTGCCGCTGCGCGCGCGGGTCCCGGCGGACACGCCGTTCGCCGAGTGGCTGCCACGTGTGCAGGACGGCCAGGTGGCGGTGCAGCGGCACGAGTACACGCCGCTCGTGGACATCCAGCGGTGCTCGGAGGTGCCGCGCGGCAGCGCGCTGTTCGACAGCGTCATGGTGTTCGGCAACTACCCGCAGGCGCAGGGGGCCGCGCTGTTCGAGTACGCCGAGTCGTTCGAGCAGGGGAACACACCGCTGATGCTCGCGGTCAACCTGCGCGACCGGCTGGAGGTCGAGGCGGAGTTCTCCACCGCGGCCTTCGACGGCGTGACGATCGACCGCCTGCTCGGCCGGTTCGCCGGTGTGCTCGGCGCGGTCACGGCCGACCCCACACTTCGGGTGCGGGACGTGCCGGTCACGCTGCCGGGTGAACCCGAGCTGCTCAGCGGCCCCTGGGCCCGTTCGGCCGGCGCCGGCGCGCTGTCCCAGGCGCACACGCTGGTGGCGGACTGGGCCCGGCGCACCCCGGACGCGGTCGCCGTGGTGTGCGGCACCGAACGGCTGACGTTCGCCGAGCTGGACTCCCGCGCCGGCGCGATGGCCGCGTGGCTGCGCTCGGCCGGGGTGACGGCCGAGGTGCCGGTCGGCGTGGTCCTCGGCCGCGGTGCGGACCTGGTCGTCGCGTTCATGGCGGTGCTCAAGGCCGGTGGCGTGTACGTGCCGCTGAACGCCGGCCAGCCGGTGGAACGCCTCGGCTTCATGCTGGAGGACTGCGGCGCGAAGGTGCTGATCGGCACGACCGCGCTGGAGCAGGACCTGCCGCCGTTCGACGGCCCTGTGCTCATGGCCGACCGCTTCCACGGTGCGGGTGCCGCGCCGGACCCGGCGGACGTGCCGCTCGACGGCCTGGCGTACATGGCGTTCACCTCCGGCTCCACCGGCCGGCCGAAGGCCGTCGGCGTCACCCACCGGGGCCTCGCCGGGTACGTCGCCGGGTGGGGTGACGCGTTCACGCGGCTCGGCGGGCCGGGGTCGATGCTGTCGATGGCCGGCGCCGGGTTCGACGTGTCGGTCGGCGACATCGTGCGCGCGTTGTGCTTCGGCAAGGCCGTGGTGTTCACCCCGCAGAGCGACTTCGTGTCGGTGGCCGAACTGCACCAGGTGCTCGACGACAACGACATCGAGGTCGCCGAGATCGTCCCCGGCACGCTCCTGCGCGAACTCGCCGGGTACTGCCGCGAGAACGGCGGCCTGGACAAGCTGCGCCTGGTGATCTCCGGTACCGACATCTGGCGGCACGAGGCCCTGGTGGCGGCCGTCGCGGACGTCGCGCCGCAGGCGGTCCCGGCCAACGTGTACGGCGTCACCGAGGCCGCGATCGACTCGCTGCTCATGCCGCTCACCCCCGGCGGCCTCCCCGCCACCGGCCCCGCGCCTGGCGGCTTCGCCGAGGCGCCGGTGGACGGCGCCGGGCTGATGGTGCCGGTGGGCCGTCCGCTGGCCGGCGCGCGGGTCCACGTGGTGGACGAGTGGCTGAACCTCGTCCCCGTCGGGGTGGCCGGTGAACTGCTGATCGGCGGCGTCGGCGTCGCACGCGGCTACGCCGGACGGCCGGGCCTGACCTCTGAGCGGTTCGTCGCGGACCACCTGAGCGGTCTGCCGGGGGAGCGGTTGTACCGGACCGGTGACCGGGTGCGGTGGCGCGCGGACGGGGTCCTGGAGTTCCTCGGCCGTACCGACGAGCAGGTCAAGATCCGTGGGTTCCGGGTGGAGCCCGGGGAGATCGAGAACGTGCTGGCCGAGCACCCGTCCGTGCAGGACGCCGTGGTCGTGGCCCGCGAGGACGGCCCCAACGGCAAACGCCTGGTCGGCTATGTCGTCGCCGTCCCCGGCGCCGTGGCCGACGTGCCGGAACTGCGGGTCTTCCTGCGGACCCGGCTGCCGGAGTACATGGTCCCGGCCGTGCTCATGGTCGTCGAGGCGTTCACCCTCACCGCCAACGGCAAGATCGACCGGAGAGCGCTGCCTGAGCCGGAACTCGGCACGACGGTCGGCGCGGCGTACGTGCCGCCGAGCACCGAGGCCGAGCTGGTGCTCGCCGAGATCTGGTCGCAGGTGCTCGGCGTCGAACGCGTCGGCCTGCTGGACAACTTCTTCGAGCTCGGCGGCGACTCGATCCTGAGCCTGCAGATCGTGGCCCGTGCGCGCGCCGCCGGCCTCCAGCTCGACGTGGCCGACGTGTTCGCACGCCAGAGCGTCGGCGAACTGGCCATGGCCGTACGCGACGCACCCGCAGGCGTCCTCGCCGAACAGGGGGTCGTCACCGGTCCGGTGCCGCTCACCCCGATCCAGCACTGGTTCACCGAGCAGGACATCGCCGACCGCGACCACTGGAACTGGTCCGGCGTGCTGGAGCTGTCCGCCGCCGTGGACACCAAGGTCCTCGGCCAGGCCGTCGGCGCGCTCGTCGCGCATCACGACGCGCTGCGGATGCGCTTCTCGCACGACGGCGGCGCGTGGGTCCAGGAGAACGCCGCCGACGAACCCGCCGAAATCGTCTCGGTGGTCGACGCGGCCGGCCTCGACCGGCCGGAGCTGGAGCGGCTCGTCACCGAACGCATGACAGCGCTGCAGCACTCGCTCTCTCTGGCTCGCGGCCCGCTGCTGCGCGTGGCGTACTTCGACCGCGGCGACGAACCGGGCTGGCTCGGCGTCACCGTGCACCACCTGGTGATGGACGGCGTCTCGTGGAACGTCCTGATCGAGGACCTGGAGCAGGCGTACCAGGCCGTCATCGCCGCCGGCACCGCGAAAGGCGCGCTGCCGGCCAAGTCCACGTCGTTCCGCCAGTGGGCCGGCCTGCTGCGTTCCTTCGCCGCCTCCGCCGAGGTCCGCGCCGAGCTCGGCTACTGGCTGGACCAGCTCGGCTCCGGCTTCCAGGTGCCGCTGGACGGCGCCGGGGACGACAGCGAGGCGTCCACCCGTTCGGTGCGCGTCACCCTGGACGCCGAGACGGCCGCCGCGCTGCTCGGCCGCGCGCACAAGGCGTACCGCACGCAGATCAACGACCTGCTGCTCGCCGCGCTGCTCCAGGCGCTCGGCCGGTGGGCCGGGACCGGCGAGGTGACGATCGACCTGGAGAGCCACGGCCGCGAGGCGATCGACGACCGGATCGACCTGTCGCGCACCGTCGGCTGGTTCACCTCGATCTTCCCCGTCACCCTGTCGGCCACCAGCCTCGACGACCCCTCGGCCATCGTGAAGGCCGTCAAGGAGCAACTGCGCCGCACCCCGCGCCGCGGCGTCGGCTACGGCGCGCTGCGCCACCTCACCGACGATCCCACCGACCCGAGGCTGGAGCGGCTGCGTGCGCTTCCCGCGCCGCAGGTGCTGTTCAACTACATGGGCCAGATGGGGGACGCCGGTGGCGACGGCCTCGTCAAGGCGACCCTGCCGGCGCGGCTGGCCGGGCCGGCCGAGGGGAAGGACCAGGCGCGGTCCCACGTGCTGCAGATCGAGGCGGCGCAGGCCCCCGGCGGCGGCATGGTGTTCGACTGGTACTACAGCGCCGGCCTGCACGACGCGGCGACCGTGGAGCGGGTCGCGCGGGACTACGTGGCGGCGCTGACGGGCCTCGTCGAGCACTGCCTGTCCCCGGACGCCGGGGGGCTCACGCCGTCGGACTTCCCGCTCGCGGGCCTCAACGACGCGACCCTCGCGGCGATCATGAAGCAGATGGGGGGCCGCTGAGCGGCATTTGTCGTAAAAGGAAAAGCGGCCGAGTCGTTCGGTCGCTTTTCTGTTTTCTCCGCTATTTATAAAGGTATGCGGACATCGCACTGAAAACACCTTGAAATGCGATAACCGTAGCCTGGACGGTGGGGTCGAATAGGCGGCAGATACGCGGGCTGGCATCACATCTCTCCATGTGAGAGCCCTGCGACGACGATATTTGGGGCGAGCCGTGATCGAAGACGTTTATCCGCTGGCGCCGATGCAGCAGGGCATGCTCTTCCAGGTGCTCGAAGCGCCGGCGGACATCGGGGCCTACTGGGCCCAGAACCTCTACGAGTTCGCAGGCGGCCTCGACGTCGCGGCCCTTCGCGGGGCCTTCGAGCTGGTGGTACGGCGGCACGCCGCGCTGCGCACCGGCTTCGTCTGGCAGGGGGTGGACGAGCCGCTGCAGGTCGTCATGGGTGGCGTCACCCCGCCGTTCGAGGAGCACGACTGGTCCGGCACCACCGACGACGACCGGCGCGCCAGGCTGGACGACCTGCTGCGCGCCGACCGGGACCGCGGGCTCGACCTCACCGCGCCGCCGCTGATGCGGCTCTACCTGATCCACCGCGGCGGCGGCGCGTACTGGCTGGTGTGGGGCATGTACCAGGGGCTGTGCGACGGGTGGAGCCTGCCGGTCGTCACCGACGAGATCTCCCTGGCGTACGAGGCGCTGCGCCGCGGCGCCGAACCCGCGCTGCCTGCCGTACGGCCGTACCGCGACTTCATCGCCTGGCTCGGCCGCCGCGACCTCGGGGACGTCGAGGACTTCTGGCGCGGCTACCTCGACGGCCTTGAGGCGCCGACCCCCCTGCCGGTCGACCGGCACGCCACCGGCCACTGGGACCAGGCCCGGCGCCGGGTCGAACTCGGCCCCGAGGCCACCGCCGGGCTCGAACGGCTGGCGCGCCAGGCCCGCGTGACGCTCGGCACGGTCGTGCAGGCCGCCTGGGCTCTGCTGCTCGCCAAATGCTCAGGTGAGTCCGACGTGACGTTCGGCCGCACCGTGTCCGGCCGTCCGGCCGAGTTGACCGGCATGGAGTCCATGGTCGGGCTGTTCATCAACACGCTGCCGATGCGGGTGCGCGTGCCGTGGGACGTGACCTTCACCGAGTGGCTGCGGTCGTTGCAGGACGACGTGGTGCGGCTGCAGAAGTACGAGCACACGGCGCTGCACGACATCCAGCGGCATTCGTCCATCCCCCGGGGGACGGCGCTCTTCGGCAGCCTGGTGAGTTTCCAGAACTACCCGGGGCTCGACGAGGGGGCCGGGCTTTTCCAGCCGTCCGGGTTGCTGGACTCCATCGAGCTCGGCAACTTCCCCATCAGCGTCGCGTGCCTGCCGGGTGAGCGCATGGCGTTCGAGGTGGAGTTCTCCACGGCGGCGTTCGACGGGGTCACCGTGGACCGGCTGCTCGGACGCTTCACCGGGGTGCTCACCGCGGTCGCGGCCGGTGGTGACGTGGTGGTCCGCGACGTGCCGGTCACCCTTCCCGGCGAACGCGAACTGATCGTGAACGAGTGGGCCGCCTCCGACGTCCCGGTCGAAGGGGACGTCGTCGGGGGCCGGCGGCTGACCCCGGCTCATCTCCAGGTGGCCGAGTGGGCCAGGCGCGCGCCGGGGGAGCTCGCCGTGGTGTGCGGGACGGAGCGGCTGACGTTCGCCGAGCTGGACGCGCGGGCCGGGTCGCTGGCGCGGTGGCTGCGGTCCGCGGGGGTCACGGCCGAGGTGCCGGTGGGGGTGGTGCTCGGCCGTGGCGTGGATCTCGTGGTCGCGTTCATGGCGGTGCTCAAGGCCGGTGGCGTGTACGTGCCGCTGAACGCCGGCCAGCCCGCCGAGCGGCTCGGGTTCATGCTGGCGGACTGCGGGGCCCGCGTGCTGGTCAGCAGTACGGCCCTCGCGGCGGGGTTGCCGGCGTTCGACGGCGCCGTGCTGATGGTGGACGAACAGGGGGACGCGCCTTCGGCGGAGCTGCCGGAGACGTCGCTGGACGCGCTGGCGTACGTGTGCTTCACCTCGGGTTCCACCGGCCGGCCGAAGGGTGTGGCGGTCACGCACCGAGGGCTGGCCGGGTACGTCAGCGGGTGGAGCGAGGTGTTCGAACGGCTCGGTGGCGCCGGGTCGATGTTGTCGATGGCCGGTGCCGGGTTCGACGTCTCCGTCGGTGACATCGTGCGGGCCCTGTGCTTCGGCCGGGCCGTGGTGTTCACCCCGCAGAGCGACTTCGTGTCGGTGGCCGAGCTGCACCAGGTGCTCGACGAGCATCAGGTGGAGGTCGCGGAGATCGTGCCTGGCACGTTGCTGCGTGAGCTGGCCGGGTACTGCCGGGACGCCGGCGGGTTGAAGCACCTGCGGCTGGTGATCTCCGGGACCGACATCTGGCGGCACGACGCGCTGGTGGCGAGTGTCGCCGACGTGGCGCCGGTGGCCGTCCCCGCCAACGTGTACGGCGTCACCGAGGCGGCGATCGACTCGCTGCTCATGCCGCTCGTCCCCGACCAGGGGCCGGTCGGCGAGACCGCCGGGGACGGGTTCGGCGCGGTCGCGGTGGACGGCGGCGGGCTCATGGTGCCGGTCGGCCGGCCGCTCGCCGGGGTGCGGGTGTACGTCGTGGACGACCGGCTGAACGTCGTCCCCGTCGGGGTGGCCGGTGAGCTGCTGATCGGCGGCGTCGGAGTCGCGCGCGGGTACGTCGGTCGTGCCGGGCTGACGGCTGAGCGGTTCGTCGCGGACCACCTGAGCGGACGGCCGGGGGAGCGGCTGTACCGGACGGGTGACCGGGTGCGGTGGCGCGCGGACGGGATGCTGGAGTTCCTCGGCCGTACCGACGAGCAGGTCAAGATCCGTGGGTTCCGGGTGGAGCCCGGCGAGATCGAGAACGTGCTGGCCGAGCACCCGTCCGTGCAGGACGCCGTGGTCGTGGCCCGCGAGGACGGCCCGAACGGCAAGCGGCTCGTCGGGTACGTGGTGCCGGTGCCGGGGATCTCGGCCGACGTGGCGGAACTGCGGACGTTCCTGCGGGCCCGGCTGCCGGAGTACATGGTCCCGGCCGTGCTCATGGTCGTCGAGGCGTTCGCGCTGACCGCCAACGGCAAGGTGGACCGGCGCGCGCTTCCGGAGCCGGACGTGGACGTGCTGGCCGCGGGGGTCGAGTACGTGCCGCCGCGCACCGACGCGGAGATCACGCTGGCCGGCATCTGGTCCCAGGTCCTCGGCGTCGAGCGGGTCGGCCTGCGGGACAACTTCTTCGAACTCGGCGGCGACTCGATCCTCAGCCTGCAGATCGTGGCGCGTGCGCGCGCCGCCGGTCTCCAGCTCGACGTGGCCGACGTGTTCGCACGGCAGAGCGTCGGCGAGCTGGCGCTCGCCGTCCGCGACGTCCCCGTCGTGGTGCTCGCCGAGCAGGGGACCGTGACCGGGCCGGTGGACCTCACCCCGATCCAGCACTGGTTCACCCGGCAGGACGTGCCGGACCGCGACCACTGGAACTGGTCCGGCGTGTTCGAGCTGATCCCCGGCGTCGACGCCGGCCGCCTGGCCCGCGCACTGGACGGCGTGATCGCGCACCACGACGCGCTGCGCCTGCGCCTCACCCACGACGACGGTGTCTGGACGCAGGAGAACGCCGCCGACGAGCCGGCCGAGGTCCTCACGGTGGTCGACGCCACAGCGGGACGGCTTGAGGCGCTGGTCACCGAGCGGATGACCGCCGCGCAGCGGTCCCTGTCGCTGGCGCGCGGGCCGCTGCTGCGTGCCGTGTACTTCGACCGAGGCGACCAGCCGTCCTGGCTCGGCGTCGCCGTCCACCACCTGGTGATGGACGGCGTCTCGTGGAACGTCCTGCTCGAAGACCTGCACCGGCTGTACGACGGCGCGACGCTGCCGGACAAGACGACCTCGTACCGGCAGTGGTCCACCGCGCTGCGCGAGTTCGCCGCCTCCGACGAGGTGCGCGACCAGGCCGGTTTCTGGCTGGACCAGCTCACCCCCGGTTTCACCGTCCCCGTGGACCGGCCCGGCCGGTTCGGCGACGCGCCGGTGCGTTCCGTACGAGCCGAACTCGACGCCGACACGACCTCGGCACTGCTCACCCGCGCGCACCGCGCGTACCGCACACAGATCAACGACGTGCTGCTCGCCGCGCTGCTCCAGGCGCTCGGCCGCTGGGCCGGCACCGACACGGTGACCATCGACCTGGAGAGCCACGGCCGCGAAGCCGTCGCCGACGGCGTCGACCTGTCCCGCACCGTCGGCTGGTTCACCTCGATCTTCCCGGTGGCACTCTCGGCCGCCGACCTCTCCGACCCGGCCGGTGTCCTGAAGTCGGTGAAGGAACGGCTGCGGGCCGTGCCGCGTCGCGGCGTCGGCTACGGCGCGCTGCGGTACCTCACCGACGCCGGCGACGACACCGCTCTCGCCGCCACCCTGGAACGGCTGCGGGCCGCCGAGGGGCCACAGGTGCTGTTCAACTACACCGGCGGCGCCGACGCCGGGGGACCCGACGGCCTGCTCGGCCGCGAACTGCCGCACGAGCTGTGCGGCCCGACCGGGGAGACCGGCGCGCACCCCCTGCACGTCGAGGCGTACCAGACGCCGGACGGCCGCATGGCGTTCGACTGGTACCACAGCCCTGACCTGCACGATCTCGCGACCGTCGAACGTGTCGCACGTAACTACGTCCAGGCGCTGCGTGACCTGGTCGAGCACTGCCTGTCGCCGGACGCCGGCGGCTACACGCCGTCGGACTTCCCTCTCGCGCGGCTCGACCAGGCCGCCGTGGACCTGCTCGCCGACGGCCTCCCCGCAGGACGCGTCCAGGACGTCTACCCGCTGGCCCCCGTGCAGCAAGGCATGCTGTTCCACGTCCTTGAGGCCCCCGCCGACGGCGCCGGCGTGTACTGGGCCCAGGGTCTCTACGAACTCGGCGGCCACCGGGTCGACCCCGACGTGATGCGCCGCGCCTGGGACACCGTGGTCGAACGGCACGTGGTCCTGCGTACCGGCTTCGTGTGGGAAGGCGTCGCCGAGCCGGTGCAGGTGGTGCACGACGGGCTGCGTGCGCCGTTCGAGCACCTCGACTGGTCCGGCCTGGCCGACGACGACGCGCGGCAGGCGGCCCTCGACGACCTGATGCGCGAGGACAGGCGCCAGGGCTTCGACCTGGCCCGGCCGCCGCTCACCCGCGTGTACCTCATCGACCGCGGCGGCGACCGGTACTGGCTGATGTGGGCCCTGTTCCAAGGCATCTGCGACGGGTGGAGCCTGCCGGTCGTCGTGGAAGAGGTCGCCAAGACCTACGAGGCCCTGCGACGCGGCCGGGACGCCGGCCTGCCCGCGGTCCGGCCCTACCGCGACTACATCGCATGGCTCAAGGGCCGCGACACCGCGGAAACGCAGGAGTTCTGGCGGACCCACCTCGCCGGCTTCGAGGCCCCGACGCCACTGCCGCTCGACCGGCAGGCCGACGACCACTGGGCCCAGGACCACCGCCGGCTCCGGCTGTCGGTGGACGTCACCAACGGCCTCATCGACGTGTCCCGCCGGGCCCGCGTCACCCTCGGCACCGTCGTCCAGGCCGCGTGGGCCCTGCTGCTGTCCCGCTACAGCGGCGACCGGGACGTCATGTTCGGCCTCACCGTGTCGGGTCGTCCCGCCGAGCTGACCGGCATGGAGTTCATCGTCGGCCTGTTCATCAACACGCTGCCACTGCGCGTCGAGGTCCCCGGCGACGTGCCGTTCGTGGACTGGCTGCGGCGCATCCAGGACAACCAGGTCGCGATCCAGCGGTACGAGTACACACCGCTCATCGACATCCAGCGCGCCTCGGCCATCCCGCGCGGCACCGCGCTGTTCACCAGCATCATGGTCTTCGGCAACTACCCGCAGGAGGAACTGCCTGAGGACGGCCTGCCTACCGGGGAACGACTCCTGTTCGACCCCGTCGAGAACGTCGAGCAGGGTCACTACCCGATGACGGTGATGGTGGACCTGGAGGACCGGCTCGGGGTGGAGATCGCGTTCTCCACGTCCGTGCTGGACGCCGCGACCGTGGAACGGGTACTCGGCCACCTCTCACGGGTCCTCGGCGAGGTCGCCGCCGACCCGGCCGTGCTGCCGGACACCGTGGAGTTCCTCGACCCCACCGAGCACGCGACCCTCACCGCACCGGTCGCCGTCCCCGAACCCGCCGGCACCGACGAGACGATCGTGTCGCTGTTCGCACAGCGGGTCCGTGAGACACCGCACGCCGTGGCGGTCAGCGGCGACGGTGGATCGCTCACCTACGCCGAGCTGGACGCGCGGGCCAACCAGCTCGCGCACCTGCTGGTCTCGCGCGGCGCGGGCCCCGGCACAATGGTCGCCGTCACGTTGCCTCGCACAGTGGACCTGATCGTGGCACTGCTCGGCGTGGTCAAGTCCGGTGCGGGCTACCTGCCGGTGGACCCCGGGTACCCGGCGGATCGGGTGGCGTTCATGCTGGACGACGCGTCCCCGGTCGCCACGGTCACCGAGGAACTGCTCGCGCAGTCCGTCTCCTCCCCCTCCCACGCGACCGACGTGGTGGTCGGTGGCCGGGATGTGGCGTATGTGATCTACACCTCGGGGTCCACGGGTCGTCCCAAGGGGGTGATGATCGAGCACGCGAACGTGGCCCGGCTGCTGACCTCGACGCAGAAGTGGTTCTCGTTCGGTCCCGACGACGTGTGGACGATGTTCCACTCGGCGGCGTTCGACTTCTCGGTGTGGGAGGTGTGGGGTGCGCTGCTGTGGGGTGGCAAGGTCGTCGTGGTGCCGTTCGACACTTCACGTTCCCCTGCCGCGATGCTGCGGCTGCTGGCCGATGAGCGGGTCACGGTGCTGAACCAGACGCCGTCGGCGTTCTACCAGCTCACCGCGGCCGACGCCGACCAGGCCGACGTCCCTGACCTTGCGCTGCGGTACGTGGTGTTCGGTGGCGAGGCTTTGGAGGTGGCGCGTCTGGCCGGTTGGCGTGAGCGGCACCCCGAGGTCGCGCTGATCAACATGTACGGCATCACCGAGACCACTGTCCACGTGTCCTACCTGGTTGTGGACGAGGCGGTGGTGGACGGCGCCTGGCGTGGTTCGCCGATCGGTGTGCCGATCGAGGACCTGGCGGTGTACGTCCTGGACGAGCACCTGCGTCCGGCCCCGATCGGCGTTCCCGGCGAGATGTACGTCGCCGGCGCCGGGCTGGCCCGCGGCTATCTGGGCCGTGCGGGTCTGACCTCGACGCGTTTCGTGGCCGACCATGTCAGCGGCCGGCCCGGTGAGCGGCTGTACCGCACCGGTGACCGGGCCAGGTGGCGCGCCGACGGCACCTTGGAGTACCTCGGCCGTACCGACGACCAGGTCAAGATCCGCGGTTTCCGCATCGAACCCGGTGAGATCGAGAACGTCCTGGCCGAACACCCCGATGTCGCGCAGGCCGTGGTCGTGGCCCGTGACGAAGGCACCCTCGGCAAACGCCTCATCGGCTACGCGGCCCCCAAGACCGGCATGACCCTCGACATCGCCGACCTGCGCGACTTCGTCCGAGCCCGCCTCCCCGAGTACATGGTCCCCGCCGTCTTCATGACCGTGGACTCGTTCTCCCTCACCACCAACGGCAAGGTCAACCGCCGCGCTCTCCCCGAACCCGACGCACGTCCCGCCGTGGCCACCCCCTACGCGGCCCCCACCACCGACGCCGAGATCACCCTCGCCGCCATCTGGTCCGACGTCCTAGGCGTCGAACGCGTAGGAATCCGCGACAACTTCTTCGAACTCGGCGGCGACTCCATCCTCAGCCTCCAGATCGTGGCCCGCGCACGCGCCGCCGGCCTCCACCTGGAAGTCGCCGACGTCTTCGCACGCCAGAACGTGGCCGAACTGGCGATGGTGGCCCGGGAAGCCGAGGCGACCCCCCGCGCCGAACAAGGAGCCGTGACCGGCACCGTCCCCCTCACCCCCATCCAGCACTGGTTCACCGGCCTCGACCTCGCCGACCGCGACCACTGGAACTGGCCCGCCGTCCTGGAACTCACCCCAGGCACCGACCCGGCCACCCTCTCCAAGGCCTTCGACGCCGTGGTGACCCACCACGACGCACTCCGCCTCCGCCTGACCCACGACGGCGACACCTGGACCCAGGTCAACGCCGGCCACGAGCCCGCCGAGATCTTCACCGTCACCGACGCCAAGGGCCTGACCGGTGACCAACTGGAAGCCCTGGTAGTCGACAGGATGAACGACCTCCACCGTTCCCTGTCCCTGTCCACCGGCCCGTTGCTCCGCGCCACCTACTTCGACAGAGCCGACCGACCGGCCTGGTTAGGCGTGACCGTCCACCACCTGGTGATGGACGAGGTCTCCTGGAACATCCTCCTCGACGACCTCAACCGCGCCTACCGCGCCATGACCGAGACCGGCACCACCGAAGGCGCTCTCCCCGAGAAGACCACCTCCTACAAGGAGTGGTCAGAACACCTCCAGACCTTCGCCACCTCAGCAGCGACCCAAGCGGAACTCCCGTACTGGCTCCGCCAACTCGACACGACCTTCACCCTCCCGGTGGACCCCCCCACCACCTCGGACCGCGAGACCCGCACCATCAAAACCTGGCTCGACGCCGATCGCACCGCGTCCCTCCTCACCACCGCACACAAGCCGTACCGCACCCAGATCAACGACCTCCTCCTCGCCGCCTTGCTCCGCACTCTAGGCACCTGGACGGCGACGACCACGGTCACCATCGACCTGGAAAGCCACGGCCGCGAATCAATAGCCGAAGGCATGGACCTCTCCCGAACCGTCGGCTGGTTCACCTCCATCTACCCGGTGTCCCTCTCAGCCCCCGACCTCGACGACCTCGCAACCTTGATCCCCGAAGTCAAAGAACAACTGAGAGCCACCCCCAACCGAGGCGTAGGCTACGGCGCTCTCCGCCACCTCACACCCCCCACCACCCCAGACCTCCGCCGCCTACGCTCCCTCCCCACTCCAAGCGTCAGCTTCAACTACCTGGGCTCCCAAGCAGCCACAACCCCATCCCCCGAAACCCTGATCACCCAAGAACTCCCCTCCCACCTGGCGGGCCACAACGTAAGCGAAGAACGCACCCGCCCCCACACCCTGGCCGTAGAAGCCACCCAAACCCCCGACGGCCGCCTCCTCTTCGAGTGGTACTACACCCCCACCCTCCACCGCGCGGACACCATAGAAACCCTCGCCACCCGCTACGTGGACTCCCTGGAACAGGTGATAGCCCACTGCCTCAACCCCGAAGCCGGCACCTTCACCCCATCGGACTTCCCCCTCGCCGGCCTCGACGCCGACAGCCTGGCCGCCATCCTCCGCCAGTCCCAGACCTGACCCGCCACAGTTGGTGAGAGATCCCAGAGGACCAGCCCTCTGGGATCTCTCACCAACACTTGGTGAACCAGACGACCTTGCCAACCTCGGCGGGGTCCACACCCCATCCGGTGGAGTACGCGGCGACGATCCGCAGTCCGCGGCCGTGCTCCTGGTCATCGTCGGCGGGTAGCTGCGGCGGTACGAAGAGTGGCCCATGGTCGGTGACCTCGCCGCCGAGGCAGCGGCCCGCCACCCGCAGGCTGAGTGTGTAGGGTGCGACGCCGTGACGCAGCGCGTTGGTGTACAACTCGCTGACGATCGTCTCGGCATCATCGATCAATTCGTCCAGGCCCCACTCGCGGAGAACGGCCCGTACGATCTCCCGGCCCTTGCACACCGCGCCGCGATCATCCGGAAGATCCCACTGGACCTCACGCGGCCGCATAGCGCGTCCCGGCGAGTACCGGATACAGCGGTGGCGGAACCGCGGTGACCGCAAGGTTGATGGGACGGATCATGGATCGTGGCCTCCAGTACGCGGTCAAGGGTGCGTCCAGGCATTCGTGCTATCCCTGCACGCTTGTTCCATAGAGGGATTTATCGGGGCCGAGTACAGCGATCCGCTCAAAGAATCCATTTATCCCGTCTCGCCGCTCCAGCCTCTCTGGCCACATCCAGTGAACTGCTGCGCATGCCGGTGCGGCAGTCGGAGAATCTAGGAGAACACCCGGAGACTCTGACTCGCCGGGGAGCTCCAGCCAGGCGATTGGTGTACAAATGGGCCAGCAGCGGTGTCCCGCATGGGCGATACGGTTACAAGCCGAGCGTGAGGCGCGCGGCTGGAACAAGTCCGAGATGGCACGCAGGTTGCGGCGGGAAGCAGGTCACGAGCACGGCCCTGTGGAGTCTCTCGTCCGGCAGATCCGGGACTGGGAGAAAGGCCGGCATTTTCCTCGTGATTGGGCATATGCCTACGCCGGAGCTTTCGGGATTCCCCAAGATGAGCTGTTCCGTGCATACAGACCAAATCAGTGCGAAGTACTGAAGGCGGCTGCCGACCTTATCACCATTGGCCCCGCATCCCCCCCACCCCATCGGGGACACGTAGCTCCGGAGGTCGTGATGTATTTCCTTGAGCAACTACCAGGGCACTACCGGGCCGATATGTGGCTCGGCCCTCGTCATCTGATCCCGACCGTCACCACGCAGGCGCAGCTCATCAAGGAACTCGCCAGTGCTGCCGATGCCCCGGTGCGTCGCGGCCTCCTGGGGGCCGGTGTCGCGTACGCGACGCTGCTCGGCTGGCTGTATCAGGACGCCGGTGACATCGCCAGGTCGGGAGCATGGCGCACTCTGGGTCTGGACATGGCCCACCGTTCGCAGGACCCTCAGCTCATCGGTTACGCACTGACCAACAAGGCGATGCACGCACTCGACCTCGGCGACGGAAGCACGGTGGTCGACTACGCCGAAGCCGCGCTGGCCGACGAGCACCTTCTATGTCCGAAGGTACGAGTGCTGGCACTGGTCCACTGCGCGCACGGCCATTCCATGCTGCCGTCCCGGGACAAAGGCCTGGTCGACCGGCTGCTCGACCGCGCGGCCGGACTGGTGGACCAGGTCGATGACGAGCATCCTTGGGGCAACGCCTGCCGACGGACCCCCGGATACATCGACGTCCAGCGGGCCACCGCGTACGTACGTCTGGGTGCTCACCACAAAGCCGTCGAAATGTGGGACCGCATCCTTGGCACCGCACCTGAAACGGCACGCCGCGACAACGGCGTCTTCTTGGCGCGTCAAGCATGCGCTCTCGCCATGGTCCCTGAACCGGAGCGGGTGGTTCAGATAGTACTGGCCACCGCAGTGATTGCTCGCGACACCGGTTCAGCGCGATTGCGCAATGATTTGCGGGCAATCCCCCGCCGTGCGACCACCTGGAGGGACACTCCCGCAGGCCGGGACCTGACTGAGATCATCGCAAACATCGCCTGATCCGCCTGGAGGCCCTGATGCCGTCCCTTCACCCACTGACCGAAGATGAGATCGCCACCCGGCTAGCAGCCCTGCCAGGCTGGGACCGCGATGGCGAGGCGATCACACGGACGTTCAAGCACACCTACCACGAGTGCCTTCACCTCGCGATGTACGTGGGTGCGAAGGCCCGAGAAATCGGCCACCACCCCGACATCCACATCACCTGGCAGCGCATTCGCTTTTCGATCACCACACACGACGCCGGCCGCCGTCTGACATCCATGGACTTTGAGCTGGCACGCCACATCGACTCGATTGCTGTCGGACAAGGCGCCGAGCCCGCTTGAATGATCGTCGTCACCTCGATACACCCGGGACGTCTGTGTGTTTCCAGCTCTAATAACCTAGGAAGCGAGTAGGTCGAAATGGAAACCGACCAAGAGGCACAGTGCCGCAACCTTCAGCAGTACCTTCGATTTTTGCGGGTCACTAAATGCTTTGACCAAAGAAGACTCTATACTCTCGATCAGTGCATAGGCGGCGCTTATCAGTATAGGGCCACTCACCAGAATCACCGGCAAAAGCAGCATTCCAAGCGCAAAACGCACCACATAGTTCAGAAAATTTGTACCTGCCGGGATGTTGAATAGAGTCCACACGGGCGAATCTTCATTGAAAACCAATAAGAGAGTTAGTAAAACGGTGGGGATGGAGAGGCAGCCGCAGGTGTTCGTAACTTTCCGGATCGCCGGAACATACTTTCCAAGGTTTTCGACACCGACGATATCAATCAGTATCGTAAGGCCTCCAAGAAATGAAACGATTTTCCCTATTCGTCCCACCCAAACCATAGAGATGACACCGAACAGGTCGTGCCCGAGGGTGGAGCGACCGGATAACCAAATTTCCCATGCTTCGAAGTAGCTTATGTCGGCCATCTTCTAGACCAGCACCCATCAGTAAAACTGGATATAGCTCTCACGTGTCAGTCCGTTTGTGGTTGAACGGTGGGCTGGTGCAAAGTGGGGCGTACCCATAGGCTGAGCACCTTTGCGACCGAGCGCGGACCTGCGTGGCGGCGAGGCGTCAAGACGTGGGGAGGGTGCTGTGACTTCGTATGGTTGCGCGGTCATGGCTTGCTCCCTTCCCTCTCAGCAGAGAGTACAGAAGAAGCCCGGCAACCTCGGCATCCTTCAGGGAACGGGTCCTCTCATGAGGTCCAAAGCGGCAGGCACAGAAGCGGTACATTGATCTTCGGTATCGGTCGCTGCCGGTAGCGTGCGGAACAGGAATCGCCATCACGGTGATTCCTGTTTTTGTTTTCCATGCGTCTGTTTCTTGGACAGCGGACTGAAAACCGGCTGAAAGATCATTGGCGTAGCGTGGTGGTCGCAGCCAGATTGAACACTCGTAGGTGAGCGGGGGACGCAGGGCGATGTTGTCGGCCGGCGTTCTTCGTTGCGAAGGCTATTGGGGATCTTCCCAGGTCGGCGGGTGTCGGCTCTTTGGAGCTTCTGGTGTTCTAGGACTCTGGGAAACGGTTTCGAGGGTGCTTTCCTCTTTGAGTCCGGGGCCTCAAATGGATGAAACGGGGAGCAAGCCGTGATTGAAGACGTTTATCCTTTGGCGCCGATGCAGCAGGGGATGCTGTTTCACACGCTGGAGGCTCCGGACGGCGCCGGGATGTATCTGGCGCAGGAGGTTTATGAGTTCTCCGGCGGGGTGGACGTCGCGGCCATGCGGCGGGCCTGGGAGCTTGTCGTGGGGCGGCATGCGGCTTTGCGTACCGGGTTCATCTGGGAGGGGGTCGCGAAGCCGGTTCAGGTGGTGCATGACCGGGTCGCGGTGCCGTTCGAGGTGGTGGACTGGTCTGCGGGGGAGGGGACTCGGGAGCGGCTGGACGCGTTTCTGAGGGAGGAGCGCGAGCGGGGGGTCGCTATCGCGGTGCCGCCGTTGATGCGGCTGCATCTGATCGACCTTGGGGCCGGCCGGTTCTGGCTTGTTTGGACGTTCCATCACATCGTGGCGGACGGGTGGAGTGTGCCTGTCGTCGCGGGGGAGGTGGCGGAGGCTTACGAGGCGTTGCGGGTCGGGAGGGAGCCTGAGCTGCCGGCGGTGCGGCCGTATCGGGACTTCATCGCGTGGTTGCAGGGGAGGCGGCCGCGGGACGTCGAGGGGTTCTGGCGGGGGTATCTCGCGGGGCTTGAGGCTCCTACGCCGTTGCCGGTGGATCGGCAGGTCAAGGAGCACTGGGCTCAGGCTCGGCGGCGGGTGGAGCTGCCGGTGGACGTCACGCGTGCGCTTTCCGGGCTCGCGCGGCGGTCGCGGGTGACGCTGGGGACGGTGGTGCAGGCGGCCTGGTCGTTGCTGCTTTCGCGGTACAGCGGGGAGCGGGACGTCACGTTCGGGCTCACGGTTTCGGGTCGGCCGGCGGAGCTGGCCGGCATGGAGTCGATCGTCGGGCTGTTCATCAACACGCTGCCGATGCGGGTCGAGGTGCCGGCGGATGTGCCGTTCGGGGAGTGGCTGCGGCGCATTCAGCTCGCGCAGGTGGAGTTGCGGCGGTACGAGCAGACGCCGTTGACGGATGTGCAGCGGTGGTCGGCGATTCCGCGTGGTACGGCGATGTTCGACAGCGTCATGGTGTTCGGGAACTTCCCTGACGACGAGGCGCCGGAGGAGGAGGTCACGCCGGGTGGCGGGTTCTCCACGATGGAGTCGGTGGAGGTCGGGAACACGCCGCTGACGTTCGCGGTGGACATGCGGGAACGGCTGGAGATCGAGGTCGAGTTCTCCACCGGGGCCTTCGACGACGCGACGGTCGAGCGGTTGCTCGATCGGCTGGTGGCGGTGCTGACCGCGGTTTCCGTGGACGGCGATGTGCTGGTGCGGGACATCGAGATCACGTCGCCGGGTGAGCGTGAGCTGCTGGCGGGGAGCTGGGCCGGGTCCGGGGACGCGCTGGGGCTGGTGGGCTTGGCCGGGTCCGGGGACGCCGAGGGGCTGACGCTCGCGCACGAGTTGGTGGCGGAGTGGTCGCGGCGTACGCCGGACGCGGTGGCGGTGGTGTGCGGGGACGAGCGGGTCTCGTTCGGGGAGCTGGAGGCGCGGGTCGAGAGGCTGGCGCGGTGGTTGCGGGCTTCGGGGGTCGGTGCGGAGGTGCCGGTTGGGGTGCTGCTGGGTCGTGGGGTGGACCTGGTGGTGGCGTTCATGGCGGTGCTTCGGGCCGGTGGGGTCTATGTGCCGCTGAACCTCGGACAGCCGGGGGAGCGGGTCGCGTTCATGCTCGGGGAGTGTGGTGCGCGGGTGCTGGTCGGCTCGACGGGGGTCGCCGGGGAGCTGCCGCCGTTCGACGGGGTTGTGCTGTTGGTGGACGAGCTCGGGGAGGCGCCTGCGGCGGAGATGCCGGAGGTGTCGGCGGACGGGCTGGCGTATGTGTGCTTCACCTCGGGGTCCACCGGACGGCCCAAGGGGGTCGGGGTCGCGCACCGGGGTCTCGCCGGGTACGTCGCCGGGTGGGGGGAACGGTTCGAGCGGCTCGGTGGGGCCGGGTCGATGCTGTCGATGGCGGGGGCCGGGTTCGACGTGTCCGTCGGGGACATCGTGCGGGCCCTTTGTTTCGGCAAGGCGGTGGTGTTCACGCCGCAGAGCGACTTCGTGTCGGTGGCCGAGCTGCACCAGGTGCTGGCGGACAACGAGGTCGAGGTCGCGGAGATCGTCCCGGGGACGTTGCTGCGTGAGCTGGCCGGGTACTGCCGCGAGTCGGGGGGACTCGAGACGCTGCGGCTGGTGATCTCGGGGACGGACATCTGGGGGTACGAGGCGCTGGTGAGCGCGGTCGCCGATGTCGCGCCTGAGGCGGTGCCGGCGAACGTGTACGGCGTCACGGAGGCGGCGATCGACTCGCTGCTCATGCCGCTGGTGCCGGAGACGCCGGTGGTCGAAGGCGCGGTGCCGGTGGACGGCACCGGGCTCATGGTGCCGATCGGCCGGCCGCTGGCGGGGGTGCGGGTCTATGTGGTCGATCCGTGGTTGAAGGTCGTGCCTGCGGGGGTGGCCGGTGAGCTGCTGATCGGTGGGGTCGGGCTCGCGCGGGGGTACGTGGGTCGTGCGGGGCTCACGGCCGAGCGGTTCGTCGCGGACCATCTCAGCGGGATTCCCGGCGAGCGGTTGTACCGGACGGGTGACCGGGTCCGCTGGCGGGCCGATGGGATGCTGGAGTTCCTCGGCCGTACCGACGAGCAGGTCAAGATCCGTGGGTACCGGGTGGAGCCCGGGGAGATCGAGAACGTGCTGGCCGAGCACGCGTCCGTGCAGGACGCGGCGGTGGTGGCGCGGGACGACGGGCCGAACGGCAAGCGGCTGGTCGGGTATGTCGTTCCGGCGCCGGGGGCCGCGGTCGAGGCCGGCGAGCTGCGGACGTTCCTGCGGGGCCGGTTGCCGGAGTACATGGTTCCGGCTGTGCTGATGGTGGTGGAGGCGTTCACGCTGACCGCCAACGGCAAGGTGGACCGGCGCGCGCTGCCGGAGCCGGATGTCGCGACCGTGGTCGGCGGGGTCGAGTACGTGCCGCCGCGTACGGACGCGGAGGTCGCGCTGGCCGGGATCTGGTCGCAGGTGCTCGGCGTCGAGCGGGTCGGCGCTCGGGACAACTTCTTCGAGCTCGGCGGCGACTCGATCCTGAGTCTGCAGATCGTGTCGCGGGCCCGTGCCGCCGGTCTCCAGCTCAACGTGGCGGATGTGTTCGCGCGGCAGAGCGTCGCCGAGCTGGCGCTGGCCGTCCGTGCGGCTCCGGTGGCCGTGCTCGCCGAGCAGGGGACGGTCAGCGGTCCGGTGCCGCTGACGCCGATCCAGCAGTGGTTCACCCGGCAGGACATCGCGGACCGGGACCACTGGAACTGGTCCGGCATGTTCCAGCTCGCCTCCGGTGTGGACGCCGGCGCGCTGGGCCGCGCGGTGGCGGCGCTGGTGGCGCACCACGACGCGCTGCGGCTGCGGTTCGCGTACGGCGAGAGCACCTGGGTGCAGCACATCGAGGCCACCGAGTCCGCCGAGGTGTTCCACGTCGTGGACGCCGCAGGTCTGGCGCAGGATGCGCTGGAGGAGCTGGTCACCGCGCGGATGACGGCGCTCCAGCGGTCGCTCAGCCTGGCGTCGGGGCCGTTGCTGCGGGTGGCGTACTTCGAGCGCGGCGGTGAGCCGGGGTGGCTCGGGATCACCGCGCACCACCTCGTGATGGACGGGGTGTCGTGGAACATCCTGCTCGAGGACCTCGACCGGGCCTACCACGCGATCGTGGACGACACCCCGGTGAAGACCGTCCTCGGCCAGAAGACGACGTCGTTCCAGCAGTGGGCCGAGGAGCTGCGTACCTTCGCCGCCTCCGACGAGGCGCGCGGGGAGACCGGGTACTGGCTGGAGCAGCTCGACACCGGGTTCCAGCTGCCGCAGGACGGCTCCGGCGTCAACAGTGAGGCGTCGGCCCGTACGGTACGGGTCGAGCTGGACGCCGGGACCACGGCGGCGCTGCTGACCCGCGCGCACCGCGCGTACCGCACGCAGATCAACGACGTGCTGCTCGCCGCGCTGCTCCAGGCCCTCGGCCGCTGGTCGCGCACCGACGCGGTGGCCGTCGACCTGGAGAGTCACGGCCGTGAGGCGATCACCGACCGCATCGACCTGTCGCGCACCGTCGGCTGGTTCACCTCGATCTTCCCGGTGGCGCTGTCGGCCACCGACCTTTCCGACCCGGCCGGCGTGCTGAAGTCCGTCAAGGAACAACTGCGCCGCACACCGAGACGCGGCGCCGGGTACGGCGTGCTGCGTTACCTCACCGATGACGACGACGCCGACCCCGCGGTGCGGCGTCTGCGCGGCGTCCCCGGGCCGCAGGTGCTGTTCAACTATCTCGGCGGCGCGGACGGCCCCGGCGAGGGACGCAGCGGGTTGCTCGCGCGTGAGCTGCCGGGCGAGCTGGCCGGTCCGGCCGAGGGTGAGGAGCAGTCCCGGTCGCACGCGCTGCAGATCGAGGCGTTCCAGACCACCGACGGCCGCATGGTCTTCGAGTGGCACCACAGCTCCAACCTGCACCACACCGAGACGGTCGAGCGGGTCGCGAACGACTATGTGACGGCGCTGCGCACGCTGGTCGAGCACTGCCTGTCACCGGACGCCGGCGGCCACACCCCGTCGGACTTCCCGCTCGCCAGGCTCGACCAGTCCGCGGTGGATCTGCTCACCGCGTCCGCCGGTCAGGCCCGCGTCGGTGACGTGTACCCGCTGGCCCCGGTGCAGCAAGGCATGCTGTTCCACGTCCTCGAGGCCCCCGCCGGCGGCGCCGGCGTCTACTGGGCCCAGGGGCTGTACGAGCTCGGCGGTCACCGCGTGGAGCCTGACACGTTGCGCCGCGCGTGGGACACCGTGCTGGAGCGGCACGAGGCGTTGCGCACCGGGTTCGTGTGGCAGGGGGTCCCCGAGCCGGTGCAGGTCGTGCACGAAGGCGTCGGGGTGCCGTTCGAGGCGCTCGACTGGTCGGGACTGCCGGACGACGACACGCGCGAGGCCCGCCTGGAGGAACTGCTCCAGGCCGACCGGGACCGCGGCTTCGACCTGGCACGTCCGCCGCTGACCCGTGTCTACCTGATCGACCGCGGCGACGAGCGGTACTGGATGATCTGGTCGCTGTACCAGGGCCTGTGCGACGGGTGGAGTCTGCCGGTCGTCATGGACGACCTGTCGGCGGTCTATGAGGCCCTGCGGCGCGACCGCCGTCCCGCGCTGCCGGCGGTGCGGCCGTACCGGGACTTCATCGCGTGGCTCGCCGAGCAGGACCTCGCGGCCGGTGAGGGGTTCTGGCGTGAGTACCTCGCCGGGTTCGAGGCGCCGACGCCGCTGCCGGTGGACCGGCAGACCGCCGACCACTGGGCTCAGGACCGGCGGCGGGTCGAGCTCTCCCCGGAGGTGTCGGCGGCGCTGGTCGAGCTGTCCCGCCGGTCCCGTGTCACGCTCGGCACGGTCGTGCAGGCCGTGTGGGCCCTGATGCTGTCGCGGTACAGCGGTGAGCGTGACGTGCTGTTCGGTCTCACGGTGTCGGGTCGTCCGGCCGAGCTGGCCGGCATGGAGTCGATCGTCGGCCTGTTCATCAACACGCTGCCGATGCGGGTCGAGGTGCCGGCGGAGCTGCCGTTCGACCAGTGGCTGCCACGGCTGCAGGACAACCAGGTCGCGGTGCAGCGGTACGAGTACACGCCGCTGTCGGACATCCAGCGGTACTCGGCGGTCCAGCGGGGTTCGTCCCTGTTCGGCAGCATCATGGTGTTCGGCAACTATCCGCAGGAGGACCTGCCGCAGGACACCACCGGCGGCCCCGGCGAGCCGGCGTTCATGCCGATGGACTCGCTGGAGCAGGGGAACTACCCGCTGACCTTCGCGGTGGACCTCGCCGAACGGCTGTCCCTCGAGGTGGAGTTCTCCACCGCCGCGTTCGACGGGCCGTCGGTGGACCGGCTGCTCGACCGGTTCGCCGGGGTGCTCGGCGCGGTCGCGGCCGACCCGTCGAGGCCGGTGCGGGACGTCGAGCTGACCCTGCCGGGTGAGCGCGAGATGCTCGTCGAGCACTGGTCGCGGTCCGGCCTCCCGGTCGCCGGTGACGTGCTCGACGGCCGGCCGCTGGTGCCGGTGCACGAGCTGGTCGAGGAGTGGGCCCGCCGCGTCCCCGACGAGATCGCGGTCGTCAGCGGCACCACGCGTCTCACGTTCGCCGAGCTGGACGGCCGCGCCGAGGCCCTGGCCGCCTGGCTGCGCGAGTCCGGCGCGGGTCCCGAGGTGCCGGTCGGTGTGCTGCTCGGCCGCGGGGTGGACCTCGTGGTGGCGTTCATGGCGGTGCTCAAGACCGGTGGCGTGTACGTGCCGCTGAACGTCGGACAGCCGGTGGACCGGCTGGCGTTCATGCTGGACGACTGCGGCGCCGGGGTGCTGGTGAGCTCGACCGCGCTGGCCGGTGGCCTGCCGGAGTTCGGCGGGCCGGTCCTGATGATCGACCGGCTGAACGACTACTTCGCGCAGCGGGCCGCGACGACCGGCGCCGTGAAGGCCGCGCGGGTGTCGCTCGACGGGCTGGCGTACGTGGCGTTCACCTCCGGCTCCACCGGCCGTCCGAAGGGGGTCGCGGTGTCGCACCGGGGCCTCGCCGGGTACGTCGCCGGGTGGGGTGAGGTGTTCGGCCGGCTCGGTGGCGCCGGGGTCATGCTGTCGATGGCCGGGTCCGGGTTCGACGTGTCCGTGGGTGACATCGTGCGGGGCCTGTGCTTCGGCCGGGCCGTCGTGTTCACGCCGCAGAGCGACTTCGTGTCGGTCGCCGAGCTGCACCAGGTGCTTGAGGAGCACCAGGTGGAGGTCGCGGAGATCGTGCCGGGGTCCCTGCTGCGTGAGCTGGCCGGGTACTGCCGGGACGCGGGTGGGTTGAAGCACCTGCGGCTGGTGATCTCCGGTACCGACATCTGGCGGTACGACGCGCTGGTGTCCAGCGTCGCGGACGTCGCGCCGGTCGCCGTCCCCGCGAACGTGTACGGCGTGACCGAGGCGTCCATCGACTCGCTGCTCATGCCGCTGGTCGCCGGTGAGCGGCCCGAGCCGCCGGCCGGCGCGGTGCCGGTCGACGCGTCGGGGCTGATGGTGCCGGTCGGCAGGCCGCTCGCCGGGGTGCGGGTGTACGTCGTGGACGACTGGCTGAACGTCGTCCCGGTCGGCGTGGCCGGTGAGCTGCTGATCGGCGGCGTGGGCCTGGCCCGCGGGTACGTGGGCCGCGCCGGGCTGACGTCGGAGCGGTTCGTCGCCGACCACCTCGGCGGCGTCCCCGGTGAGCGGCTGTACCGCACGGGTGACCGGGTCCGCTGGCGGGCCGATGGGATGCTGGAGTTCCTCGGCCGTACCGACGAGCAGGTCAAGATCCGTGGGTTCCGCGTGGAGCCCGGTGAGATCGAGAACGTCCTCGCCGAGCACCCCGACGTCCAGGAGGCCGCCGTCGTGGCCCGCGACGACGGCCCGAACGGCAAGCGCCTCGTCGGCTACGTGGTGGCCGAGTCCGGCACCACGGTCGAGGTGTCCGAGCTGCGGGTCTTCCTGCGGGCCCGGCTGCCGGAGTACATGGTCCCCGCCGTGCTGATGGTGGTGGAGGGCTTCACGCTGACCGCCAACGGCAAGGTGGACCGGCGCGCTCTCCCCGAGCCGGACGTCGCCACGATCGTCGCCGGGGTCGAGTACGTGCCGCCGCGCACCGAGGCCGAGCTGGTCCTCGCCGGGATCTGGTCGCAGGTCCTCGGCGTGGAGCGCGTCGGTGTGCAGGACAACTTCTTCGAGCTCGGCGGCGACTCGATCCTGAGCCTGCAGATCGTGGCGCGTGCGCGTGCCGCCGGTCTGCGGCTCGACGTGGCCGACGTGTTCGCGAGCCAGACCGTCGGCACGCTGGCCGCCGCCGCGCGCAAGGCGCCGTCGGCCGTGCTCGCCGAGCAGGGCACCGTGACGGGTCCGGTGGAACCGACCCCGATCCAGCACTGGTTCACCAAGCAGGACGTCGCCGACCGCGACCACTGGAACTGGTCCGGCGTGTTCGAGCTGGCCCCCGGCGTGGACGCCGCGACCCTCGGCCGCGCGCTCGGCACGGTCGTCGCGCACCACGACGCGCTGCGCCTGCGCTTCCGGTACGAGAACGACACCTGGGTCCAGGAGAACGCCGCCGAGGAGACCACCGGCCTGCTCGACGTCGTGGACGCGGCCGGCCTGCACACCGAGCGGGCCGAGGCGCTGGTCACCGAGCGGATGACCACCCTGCAGAAGTCGCTGAGCCTCGCGGACGGGCCGCTGCTGCGCGCCGCGTACTTCGACCGCGGCGACCAGCCGTCCTGGCTCGGCGTCACCGTCCACCACCTGGCGATGGACGGCGTGTCGTGGAACATCCTGCTCGAGGACCTGGACCTCGCCTACCGCGCGATCCGCACGCAGGGATCGGCCAAGGGTGCGCTCGCGCCGAAGACCACGTCGTACCGGCAGTGGGCCGGCGAGCTGCTGACCTTCGCCGCGTCCACGGACGTCCGCGACGAGCTGGGGTACTGGCTGGCGCAGCTCGGCTCCGGCTTCGAGGTCCCCGTGGACCGCCGGGGGACGTTCGACGGCGACGCCGTCCAGATCGTCCGCGTGGAGCTGGACGCCGAGGCCACCTCGGCGCTGCTGACCCGCGTCCACCGGGCCTACCGGACGCAGATCAACGACGTGCTGCTCGCGGGTCTGCTCCAGGCGCTCGGCCGGTGGGCCGGCACGAACACCGTGACCATCGACCTGGAGAGTCACGGTCGTGAGGCGATCAGCGACGGGGTGGACCTGTCGCGGACCGTCGGCTGGTTCACCTCGATCTTCCCCGTCGCGCTGTCCGGCGCCGACCTGGACGACCCGGCCGGGGTGCTGAAGTCGGTCAAGGAGCAGTTGCGTGCCGTCCCGCGCCGAGGCGTGGGGTACGGCGCGCTGCGGCACCTGACCGAAGGCGACGACGCGGCGCTGCGGCGGCTGCGGAACCTCCCCGGCCCGCAGGTCCTGTTCAACTACATCGGCGGCGCCGACGTCGCGGGGGACGAGTCCGTCGGCCTGGTGGCCCGCGAACTCCCCGCCGAGCTGGCCGGTCCGACCGGTGAGACCGGCTCGCACCCGCTGCAGATCGAGGCGTTCGCCACCGCCGAGGGCCGCATGGCCTTCGAGTGGTACTACAGCCCCGAGCTGCACGACACCGCGACCGTGGAGCGCGTCGCGCACCGCCACGTCGAGGCGCTGCGCGCGCTGATCGAGCACTGCCTGTCGCCGGAGGCCGGCGGCCACACCCCGTCGGACTTCCCGCTCGCCACGCTGGACCAGGACGCCGTGGACACGCTCACCGCGTCGGCGGCCCCCGCCAGGATCGAGGACGTCTACCGGCTGGCCCCGGTGCAGCAAGGCATGCTGTTCCACGTCCTGGAGGCCCCCGAAGGCGGCGCCGGCGTCTACTGGGCCCAGGGGATCTACGAGGTCGGCGGTCACCGGGTCGACCCCGAGCTGATGCGCCGCGCCTGGGACACCGTCGCCGAGCGGCACACCGCGCTGCGCACCGGGTTCGTCTGGCAAGGCGTGCCGGAACCGGTGCAGGTCGTGCACGACGGTGTGCGGGTGCCGTTCGAGTACCTCGACTGGTCACGCGCCGCGAGCGACCGCGATCGGCAGACCATGCTGGAGCGGCTGCTCAACGAGGACCGCGCCAAGGGCTTCGACGTGGCACGGCCGCCGCTGACCCGCGTCTACCTGATCGACAGAGGCGAGCAGCGGTACTGGATGATCTGGGCCCTGTACCAGGGGATCTGCGACGGGTGGAGCCTGCCTGTCGTCATGGAGGACGTCGCCAAGGTCTACGAGGGCCTGCGTGACGGCACCCCGGCGCGGCTCCCGGCG
Source organism: Sphaerisporangium rubeum (assembly GCF_014207705.1). Lineage (NCBI taxonomy): Bacteria > Bacillati > Actinomycetota > Actinomycetes > Streptosporangiales > Streptosporangiaceae > Sphaerisporangium > Sphaerisporangium rubeum. The sequence continues at coordinate 6,168,037 of NZ_JACHIU010000001.1, read as the reverse complement.
GTGCGGCCGTACCGCGACTTCATCGAGTGGCTCGGCCGCGGCGACGCAGGCGAGGTCGAGGGGTTCTGGCGGGAGTACCTCGCCGGGTTCGAGGCCCCGACGCCGCTGCCGGTGGACCGCCAGGCCGCAGACCACTGGGCCCAGGACAAACGCCAGGTCGTGCTGTCGCAGGACGAGACGGCGGCCCTCACCGCGCTGGCCCGCCGGGCCCGCGTCACCCTCGGCACGGTCGTGCAGGCCGTGTGGGCTCTGCTGCTGTCGCGTCACAGCGGCGAGCGGGACGTCATGTTCGGCCTCACCGTGTCGGGTCGTCCCGCCGAGCTGACCGGCATGGAGTCGATCGTCGGCCTGTTCATCAACACGCTGCCGCTGCGGGTCACCGTGCCGGCGGACACGCCGTTCGTGGAGTGGCTGCGGACGCTGCAGGACAACCAGGTCGCGGTGCAGCGGTACGAGTACACGCCGCTGTCGGACATCCAGCGGTACTCGGTGGTGCCGCGCGGCGCGTCGCTGTTCCACAGCATCATGGTCTTCGGCAACTACCCGCAGGAGGAACTGCCGGCCGACCTCGACACCGCGCCGGCCGACGACGGCTTCCTGCCGACCGAGTCGCTTGAGCAGGGCAACTACCCGCTGACGTTCGCGGTCGACCTCGTGGACCGGCTGTCGCTGGAGGTCGAGTTCTCCACCGCCGCGTTCGAGGGCACCACCATCGACCGGCTGCTCGACCGTTTCGCCACGACGCTGCGCCTGGTCGCGGCCGACGCGACCCTGCCGCCACGCGAGATCGGCATCGTGCTCCCCGGCGAGCGTGAACGCCTCACCGGGCCGTGGTCGCGCTCCGTGCCGCTTCCCGACGGGGCCCTCGTCCCGGCGCACGAGCTGGTACGCCGCCACGCCGCGCGGAACCCCGGCGGGCTCGCCGTGGTCTGCGGGGACGAGAGCCTGACGTTCGCCGAGCTGGACGCGCGGGCCGACCTGCTGGCCAGGTGGCTGCGTGCCTCCGGTGTCACGGCCGAGGTGCCGGTCGGTGTGGTGCTCGGCCGCGGCGTCGACCTGGTGGTGGCGTTCATGGCGGTGCTCCGGGCCGGTGGCGTGTACGTGCCGCTGAACCTCGGCCAGCCTGCCGAACGGCTCGCGTTCATGCTGGAGGAGTGCGGGGCCCGCGTACTGGTGAGCGGCACCGGCATGAGCCTTCCGCCGTTCGACGGGCCGGTCCTGATGACGGACCGCCTCGACGAGCAGGACCTCACCGAGGCCGTACCGGTCGATGTCTCGCTGGACGGGCTGGCGTATGTCTGCTTCACCTCCGGGTCCACCGGCCGGCCGAAGGGGGTCGGGGTCACGCACCGGGGCCTGGCGGGTTACGTCGCCGGGTGGGGTGAGGTGTTCGAGCGGCTCGGCGGTGCCGGGTCGATGTTGTCGATGGCCGGCGCCGGGTTCGACGTGTCCGTGGGTGACATCGTGCGGGCCGTGTGCTTCGGGAAGACGGTGGTGTTCACGCCGCAGAGCGACTTCGTGTCGGTGGCCGAGCTGCACCAGGTGCTGGCCGCGCACGAGGTGGAGATCGCCGAGATCGTGCCTGGCACGTTGCTGCGTGAGCTGGCCGGGTACTGCCGCGAGTCCGGCGGGCTCGACCGGCTGCGGCTGGTGATCTCCGGTACCGACATCTGGCGGTACGACGCGCTGGTGAGCGCCGTCGCCGAGGTCGCGCCGTCCGCGATCCCCGCGAACGTCTACGGTGTCACCGAGGCCGCGATCGACTCGCTGCTCATGCCGCTGGTGTCCGGCGCCGGCCTGCTCACCGGCGCGACGGCCGTGGACGCCGCGGGGCTCATGGTCCCCATCGGCCGTCCGCTCGCCGGGGTGCGGGTGTACGTCGTGGACGAGTGGCTGAACGTCGTACCGGCAGGAGTCACCGGCGAACTGCTGATCGGCGGTGTCGGTGTGGCACGCGGGTACGTCGGCCGCGCCGGTCTGACCTCCGAGCGGTTCGTCGCCGACCACCTGAGCGGCATCCCCGGGGAGCGGTTGTACCGCACCGGTGACCGGGTCCGCTGGCGGGCCGACGGCATGCTGGAGTTCCTGGGCCGTACCGACGAGCAGGTCAAGATCCGTGGCTTCCGCGTGGAGCCCGGTGAGATCGAGAACGTCCTCGCCGAGCACCCCGACGTGCAGGACGCGGCGGTCGTGGCCCGCGACGACGGCCCCAACGGCAAGCGCCTCGTCGGCTACGTCGTCACGGACACCGGCCTGGACACCGGTGAGCTGCGCGCGTTCCTGCGGGCCCGCCTGCCGGAGTACATGGTCCCCGCCGTCCTCATGGTCGTCGAGGCGTTCACCCTCACCGCCAACGGCAAGGTGGACCGCCGCGCGCTGCCGGAACCGGACGTCGCCACCGTCGCCGCGGCCGTCGAGTACGTGCCGCCGCGCACCCACGCCGAGACCGTCCTCGCCGGCATCTGGTCCCAGGTCCTCGGCGTCGAGCGGGTCGGCGTGCAGGACAACTTCTTCGAACTCGGCGGCGACTCGATCCTGAGCCTGCAGATCGTGGCGCGTGCGCGCGCCGCCGGCCTCCAGCTCGACGTGGCCGACGTCTTCGCACGCCAGAGCATCGAGGCCCTGGCCGCCGCCGTACGCCAGGCCCCGGCCGTGACGCTCGCCGAGCAGGGAACGGTCACCGGCCCGGTGCCGCTCACCCCGATCCAGCACTGGTTCACCCGCCAGGACATCGCCGACCGCGACCACTGGAACTGGTCCGGCATGTTCGAACTGGCCCCCCGCACCGACGCCGGCCTGCTGTCGCGCGCCGTGGACGCGCTGGTGGCGCACCACGACGCGCTTCGCCTGCGCTTCTCCTACGACGCCACGCTCGGCGAGTGGACGCAGGTCAACGCCGCAACCGAGCCCGACGAGGTGTTCCACGTCGTGGACGCCGCGGGGCTCGACCAGAGCACGCTTGAGGACCTGGTCACCACCCGCATGACGGCGATCCAGGGATCGCTGAGCCTCGCCGGCGGGCCGCTGCTGCGGGTCGTGCTGTTCGAACGCGGACCCGAGCCCGGCTGGCTCGGCATCACCGCGCACCACCTGGTGATGGACGGCGTGTCGTGGAACATCCTGCTGGAGGACCTGCACCGGGTGTACGAGGTGCTGGCCCGCGGCGGCCGGCCGCAGGACGCGCTCGGGCCGAAGACCACGTCGTTCCGGCAGTGGGCCGAGGAACTGCGGACCTTCGCCGCGTCCCCCGGTGTGCGGGCCGAGGCCGGGTACTGGCTGGAGCAGCTGGAGTCCGCGGCCGACATCCCTCTGGACGGCGACGGCGTCAACAGCGAGGAGTCGGGCCGCACGATCCGGGTCGAGCTGGACGCCGAGACCACGTCCGCGCTGCTCACGCGGGTCCACAAGGCGTACCGCACGCAGATCAACGACGTGCTGCTCGCCGGCCTGCTGCGCGCGCTCGGCCGATGGGCCGGCGCGGACGCGGTGGCCGTGGACCTGGAGAGCCACGGCCGTGAGGCGATCACCGAAGGGGTGGACCTGTCGCGGACCGTCGGCTGGTTCACCTCGATCTTCCCCGTCGCGCTGTCCGGCGACGACCTCGACGACCTCGGCGGCCTGCTGAAGTCCGTCAAGGAGCAACTGCGCCGCACCCCGCGCCGCGGCGTCGGCTACGGCGCGCTGCGCTACCTCACCGACGCCGACGCGTCGCTGCGGCGGCTGCGTGACCTGCCGGGCCCGCGTGTGCTGTTCAACTACACCGGCGGCGCCGACGTCGCCGGGGACGACTCCGTCGGCCTGCTGACCCGCGAGCTGCCGGCTGACCTGTGCGGACCCACCGAAGGCGAGGAGCAGTCCCGGTCGCACGCGCTGCAGATCGAGGCGTTCCAGACCGCCGAGGGCCGCATGGCGTTCGAGTGGTACTACAGCGTCAACCTGCACGACGCCGCGACCGTCGAACGCGTCGCGCGGGACTACGCCGACGCGCTGCGCGAACTGGTCGAGCACTGCCTGTCGCCGGAGGCCGGCGGCCACACCCCGTCGGACTTCCCGCTCGCCACGCTCGACCAGGCCGCCGTGGACATGCTGACGGCCGGCACCCCGGACGAGAACGCGCTCACCGGCCAGGTCGTGCGGATCGGCGACGTGTACCCGCTGGCCCCCGTGCAGCAAGGCATGCTGTTCCACGTGCTGCAAGGCGACAGCACCGGCGTGTACTGGGCCCAGGGCCTGTACGAACTCGCCGGACACCTGGTGGACCCGGCCGTGCTGCGGCAGGCGTGGAACACCGTGCTCGACCGGCACGACGCGCTGCGCACCGGCTTCGTCTGGCAGGGGGTGCCGGAGCCGGTGCAGGTCGTGCACGACGGCGTCGGGGTGCCGTTCGAGGTCCTCGACTGGTCGGCGACGACCGGTGACGCCGAGCGGCAGGCCCTGCTGGACGACCTGCTGCGGCAGGACCGCGAGCGTGGCTTCGACCTGGCACGGCCGCCGCTCATGCGGGTCTACCTGATCGACCGGGGCGACCAGCGGTACTGGATGATCTGGGCCCTCTACCAGGGGATCTGCGACGGGTGGAGTCTGCCGGTCGTCATGGACGAGGTCTTCCTCGCGTACGAGGCGCTGCGCTCCGGTGAGCCGGCCGGCCTGCCGGCCGTGCGGCCGTACCGGGACTTCATCGAGTGGCTCCAGGACCGGCGGCCCGGCGAGGCCGAGGAGTTCTGGCGCCGCTACCTCGCCGGGTTCGAGGCGCCGACGCCGCTGCCGGTGGACCGGCGGGCCTCGTCGCACTGGGCCCAGGACAAGCGGCGGGTCGAGCTGCCGGTCGACGTGACGTCCCGGCTGGTCGAGCTGTCGCGCCGCGCTCGCGTCACCCTCGGCACGGTCGTGCAGGCGGCGTGGGGGCTGATGCTGTCGCGGTTCAGCGGCGAGGCGGACGTGATGTTCGGGCTCACCGTGTCGGGCCGTCCGGCCGAGCTGGCCGGCATGGAGTCGATCGTCGGCCTGTTCATCAACACGCTGCCGATGCGCATGGACGTGCCGGGGGACGTGCCGTTCGAGGAGTGGTTGCAGCGGCTCCAGGACAACCAGGTCGAGCTGCAGCGGTACGAGTACACGCCGCTGGTGGACATCCAGCGCTACTCCTCGGTGCCGCGCGGGTCGTCGCTGTTCGAGAGCATCATGGTGTTCGGCAACTACCCCGAGGAGGCGGTCTCCGACAACGCGCAGGAGACCGGGGACGCCGACGGGGACGCGTTCGCGTCGATCGAGTCGTTCGAGCAGGGGAACTACCCGCTGACGTTCGCGGTGGACCTGCGGGCCCGGCTGGAGATGGAGGTCGAGTTCTCCACCGCCGCGTTCGACGGCGAGACCGTCGACCGGCTGCTCGACCGGTTCGCGCAGGTGCTCGGCACCGTGGCCGACGACCCCTCCGTCCTGGTGCGCGACATCGACGTCGTGCTGCCTGGTGAGCGGGACGTGCTGGTCGCCGAGTGGTCCCGGTCTCTTCCCGTCGCCGACGACGCGCTGGTGCCGGCGCACGAGCTGGTGCGGGACTGGGCCCGGCGCACGCCGGACGCGGTCGCCGTGGTGTGCGGGGAGGCGCGGCTCACGTTCGCCGAGCTGGACTCACGTGCCGGCGCGCTCGCCTCGTCGCTGCGGTCGGCCGGAGTGACGGCCGAGGTGCCGGTCGGGGTGCTGCTCGGCCGTGGCGTCGACCTCGTGGTGGCGTTCATGGCGGTGCTCCGGGCCGGTGGCGTGTACGTGCCGCTGAACCTCGGCCAGCCGGCGGACCGGCTCGGATTCATGCTGGAGGAGTGCGGGGCCCGAGTGCTCGTCACCTCCGGTGAGCTGGCCGGCGGGGTGCCGGCGTTCGACGGGACCGTGCTGCTGGCCGAGCGGGTCGAGGCGGCGGACTTCGTTCCGGCCGAGGTCTCGCCGGACGGGCTGGCGTACGTGTGCTTCACCTCCGGGTCCACCGGCCGGCCGAAGGGGGTCGGGGTCACGCACCGGGGCCTCGCCGGGTACGTCGCCGGATGGGGGGAGAGGTTCGAGCGGCTCGGCGGCGCCGGGTCGATGCTGTCGATGGCCGGCGCCGGGTTCGACGTGTCCGTCGGTGACATCGTGCGGGCCGTGTGCTTCGGCAAGGCCGTGGTGTTCACGCCGCAGAGCGACTTCGTGTCGGTCGCCGAGCTGCACGACGTGCTCGCCACGCATTCCGTGGAGATCGCGGAGATCGTTCCTGGCACGCTGCTGCGTGAGCTCGCCGGGTACTGCCGCGAGAGCGGCGGGCTCGACAAGCTGCGGCTGGTGATCTCCGGGACCGACATCTGGCGGTACGAGGCCCTGGTGAGCGCCGTCGCCGACGTCGCGCCGGAGGCCGTCCCCGCCAACGTGTACGGCGTCACCGAGGCGGCGATCGACTCGCTGCTGATGCCGCTGGTGGCGGAGACCCTGGACACCACCGGTCTCATGGTGCCGATCGGCCGGCCGCTGGCCGGCGTCCGGGTCTACGTGGTCGATCCGTGGCTCAAGCTCGTCCCCGCCGGGGTGGCCGGTGAGCTGCTGATCGGCGGTGTCGGTGTGGCACGCGGGTACGTCGGCCGCGCCGGTCTGACCTCCGAGCGGTTCGTCGCCGACCACCTGAGCGGCATCCCGGGGGAGCGGTTGTACCGCACCGGTGACCGGGTCCGCTGGCGGGCCGATGGGATGCTGGAGTTCCTCGGCCGTACCGACGAGCAGGTCAAGATCCGTGGCTATCGGGTGGAGCCCGGGGAGATCGAGAACGTGCTGGCCGAGCACGCGTCCGTGCAGGACGCGGCGGTCGTGGCGCGCGACGACGGCCCCAACGGCAAGCGCCTGGTCGGCTACGTCGTCCCCGAGCCCGGCGCGACCGCCGACACCGCCGAGCTGCGCGCGTTCCTGCGGGCCCGCCTGCCGGAGTACATGGTCCCCGCCGTCCTCATGACGATGGACACGTTCCCCCTCACCGCCAACGGCAAGGTGGACCGCCGCGCGCTGCCGGAACCGGACGTCGCCACGATCGTGGCAGGCGTCGAGTACGTGCCGCCGCGCACCGAGGCCGAGCTGGTCCTCGCCGGGATCTGGTCGCAGGTCCTCGGCGTGGAGCGCGTCGGTGTGCAGGACAACTTCTTCGAGCTCGGCGGCGACTCGATCCTGAGCCTGCAGATCGTGGCGCGTGCGCGCGCCGCCGGTCTCCAGCTCGACGTGGCCGACGTCTTCGCGCACCAGAGCATCGGCGCGCTGGCCGGCGCCGTACGCCGAGCTCCGGCCGTGACGCTCGCCGAGCAGGGGACCGTCGAAGGGCCGGTGCCGCTCACCCCGATCCAGCACTGGTTCACCCAGCAGGACATCGCCGACCGCGACCACTGGAACTGGTCCGGCGTGTTCGAGCTGGCCCCCGGTGTCGACCCGGCCGTGCTGTCCCGCGCCGTGAAGGCCCTGGTGGCGCACCACGACGCGCTGCGCATCCGGTTCGCCTACGACGCCGACACCTGGACGCAGTCCAACGCCGCCGACGAACCCGCCGAGATCTTCACGGTGGTCGACGCCACAGCGGGACGCCTGGAGGCGCTGGTCACCGACCACATGACCGTGCTGCAGCGGTCGCTGAGCCTCGCCGAGGGGCCGCTGCTGCGGGTCGCGTACTTCGACCGAGGCGACGCGCCGTCCTGGCTCGGCGTCACCGTCCACCACCTGGTGATGGACGGGGTGGCGTGGAACATCCTGCTCGAGGACCTGCACCAGATGTACGAGGTGCTGGCCCGCGGCGGCACACCGGACGGCGCGCTCGCGCCGAAGACCACGTCGTTCCGGCAGTGGGCCGAGCAGCTCCAGATCTTCGCGGCGTCCGGGAGCGTGCGCGGCGAGCTGGACTACTGGCTCGACCAGCTCGACTCCGGCTTCCAGGTCCCGGTGGACGGCGCCGGCGTCAACTGCGAGTCCTCGGGCCGTACGGTCCAGGTCGAGCTGGACGCCGAGACCACGTCCGCGCTGCTGACCCGGGTGCACCGGGCCTACCGGACGCAGATCAACGACGTGCTGCTCGCGGGTCTGCTGCAGGCGCTCGGCCGCTGGGCCGGGACGAACGCCGTCACCATCGACCTCGAAAGCCACGGTCGTGAGGCGATCACCGACGGGGTGGACCTGTCGCGTACCGTCGGCTGGTTCACCTCGATCTTCCCCGTCGCGCTGTCCGGGACCGATCTGAACGACCCGGCCGGGGTGCTGAAGTCGGTCAAGGAGCAGTTGCGCGGCATCCCAAGGCGGGGTGTCGGCTACGGCGCGCTGCGGCACCTGACCGAGGACGGCGACGCGGCGCTGCGGCGGCTGCGGAACCTCCCCGGCCCTCAGGTCCTGTTCAACTACACCGGCGGCGCCGACGTCGCAGGCGACGACTCGGTGGGCCTGCTGGCCCGCGAGCTGCCGGCTGACCTGGCCGGACCGACAGAAGGGGACGAGCAGACCCGGTCGCACGTCCTGCAGATCGAGGTGTCGCAGTCCGCCGAGGGCCGCATGGTCTTCGAGTGGTACTACAGCGCCAACCTGCACGACACCGCGACCGTCGAGCGGGTCGCGCAGGGCTACCTGCAGGCGCTGCGCGAACTGGCCGCGCACTGCCTGTCCCCGCAGGCCGGCGGGAACACCCCGTCGGACTTCCCGCTCGCCAGGCTCGACCAGGCGTCGGTGGACCTGCTCGCCGCCGGTCTCCCCGTGGCGCGCATCCAGGACGTCTACCCGCTGGCCCCCGTCCAGCAGGGCATGCTGTTCCACGTCATCGAAGCCCCCGCCGACGGCGCCGGGGTGTACTGGGCCCAAGGTGTCTACGAGCTCGGCGGCCACCGGGTGGACCCCGAGGTCATGCGCCAGGCCTGGGACGTCGTGGTCGAACGGCACGACGCGCTGCGCACCGGGTTCGTGTGGCAGGGGGTCGCCGAACCGGTACAGGTCGTGCACGAAGGGCTGCGTGCGCCGTTCGAACACCTCGACTGGTCCGGCCTGGACCACGACGACGCGGCACGGCAGGCCCGGCTGGAGCGGCTGCTCCAGGTGGACCGCGACCGCGGGTTCGACCTCGCACGGCCGCCGCTCATGCGGGTCTACCTGGTCGACAGAGGCGACGGCCGGTACTGGCTGATCTGGTCGCTGTACCAGGGGATCTGTGACGGGTGGAGCCTCCCCATCGTCATGGACGAGCTGTCGCTGGTGTACGAGGCGCTGCGGCGCGGCGAGCGGGCCGAACTGGCGGCCGTGCGGCCGTACCGGGACTTCATCGCGTGGCTCCAGGGCCGCGACGCAGGAGAAGTCGAGCGGTACTGGCGTGAGTACCTCGCCGGGTTCGAGGCGCCGACGGCGCTGCCGCTGGACCGGCAGGCCGGGGAACACTGGGCCCAGGACCGCCGCAAGATCGACCTGACGCCTGAGGTGACCGCCGCGCTCGTGGACGTGTCCCGCCGCGCGCGGGTCACCCTCGGCACCGTGGTGCAGGCCGCGTGGGCCCTGCTGCTGTCGCGCTACAGCGGCGACCGGGATGTCACGTTCGGCCTCACCGTGTCGGGTCGTCCCGCCGAGCTGACCGGCATGGAGTCCATCGTCGGCCTGTTCATCAACACGCTTCCCATGCGCGTGGACGTGCCGGACGACGTGCCGTTCATCGAGTGGCTGCGGCACCTGCAGGACAACCAGGTGGGGCTGCGGCGGTACGAGTTCACGCCGCTGGTGGACGTGCAGCGGTACAGCGCCGTGCCGCGCGGCACCGCGCTGTTCGACAGCATCCTCGTCTTCGGCAACTACCCCGAGGAGGCGTTCGACGAAGGCACCGACCCCGCCGGTGAGGAAGGCGGGCTGCTCGCGCCGGTCGAGAACGTCGAGCAGGGGCACTACCCGATGACGGTGATGGTGGACCTGGAGGACCGGCTCGGGGTGGAGATCGCGTTCTCCACTTCCGTGCTGGACGCGGCGACCGTGGAACGGGTGCTGGTGCACCTTTCGCGGGTGCTCGGCGAGGTCGCGGCCGACCCGGCCGTGCGGCCGGCCGGCATCGACGTGCTCGAACCGGGGGAGCGGGCCACGCTCACCGCGCCGGTGGCCGAGCCTGCTCGGTCGGACGAGTCGATCGTGTCGGTGTTCGCGCGGCGGGTCCGTGAGCGGCCGGACGCGGTGGCGGTCGGCGGGGACGGTGGGTCGCTGACGTACGCGGAGCTGGACGCGCGGGCCAACCGGCTGGCGCACCTGCTGGTCGCGCGTGGCGCGGAGCCGGGTCGTCTCGTGGCGGTGACGCTTCCTCGTACGGTCGATCTGGTGGTGGCGCTGCTCGGCGTGGTCAAGTCCGGTGCCGGGTATCTGCCGATTCCGCCGGACTATCCGGCGGATCGGGTGGCGTTCATGCTGGAGGACGCTGCTCCGGTCGCGACGGTCACCGAGGATCTGCTTGCGGAGTCGGCTTCCTATCCGGCGCAGGCGCCTGAGGTGGTGGTCGGTGGCCGGGACGTGGCGTATGTGATCTACACCTCCGGTTCCACCGGTCGTCCCAAGGGGGTGATGATCGAGCACGCGAACGTGATCCGGCTGCTGACCTCGACGCAGAAGTGGTTCTCGTTCGGTGCGGACGATGTGTGGACGATGTTCCACTCGGCCGCGTTCGACTTCTCGGTCTGGGAACTGTGGGGTGCGCTGCTGTGGGGTGGCAAGGTCGTCGTCGTCTCCTTCGACACCTCGCGGTCCCCGTCGGCCATGCTTCAGTTGCTGGCCGATGAGCGGGTCACGGTCCTGAACCAGACGCCGTCGGCGTTCTACCAGCTCACCGCGGCCGACGCCGACCAGGCCGACATCCCCGACCTGGCGCTGCGGTACGTCGTGTTCGGCGGCGAGGCCCTGGAGGTGGCCCGCCTGTCCGGCTGGCGTGAGCGGCACCCCGACGTGTCGTTGATCAACATGTACGGCATCACCGAGACCACCGTCCACGTGTCCTACCTGGTTGTGGATGAGGCGGTGGTGGATGGTGCCTGGCGTGGTTCGCCGATCGGTGTGCCGATCGAGGACCTGGCGGTGTATGTCCTGGACGAGTGTCTGCGTCCGGCGCCGATCGGCGTTCCCGGCGAGATGTACGTCGCCGGCGCGGGCCTGGCCCGCGGCTATCTGGGCCGTGCGGGTCTGACCTCGACGCGTTTCGTGGCCGACCATGTCAGCGGCCGGCCCGGTGAGCGGCTGTACCGCACCGGTGACCGGGCCAGGTGGCGCGCCGACGGCACGCTGGAGTACCTCGGCCGTACCGACGACCAGGTCAAGATCCGCGGCTTCCGCATCGAACCCGGCGAGATCGAGAACGTCCTGGCCGAACACCCCAATGTCGCGCAGGCCGTCGTCGTGGCCCGCGACGAAGGCACCCTCGGCAAACGCCTCATCGGCTACACCGTCCCGAGGCCCGGCACGCAGCTTGAGGTCGCCGACCTGCGCAGCTTCGTGCGCGGCAGGCTGCCGGAGTACATGGTCCCCGCCGTCTTCATGATCGTGGAGTCCTTCTCCCTGACCTCGAACGGCAAGATCGACCGGCGCGCTCTCCCCGAGCCCGACGCGGCGCTCGTCGGCGCCATCGTCGAGTACGTGCCGCCGCGCACCGAGGCCGAGCGCACCCTGGCCGGCATCTGGTCCGAGGTGCTCGGCGTGGAACGGGTCGGCGCGCTCGACAACTTCTTCGAGCTCGGCGGCGACTCGATCCTGAGTCTCCAGATCGTGGCCCGCGCACGCGCCGCCGGCCTCCAACTGGAGGTCGCCGACGTCTTCGCGCACCAGACCATCGGCGAGCTGGCCGCCGCCGTCCGCGACGCGCCGGCCGCCGTACTGGCCGAGCAGGGCAGCGTCACCGGTCCGGTCCCGCTCACCCCGGCCGCACGGTGGTTCACCGCACAGGAGAGCACCGGCCGCGACCACTGGAACCGTTCCGGCGTCCTGGAACTGACCCCCGGCACCGACCCGCGCATCGTGGGCCGAGCGCTGGAGGCGGTGGTCGCGCACCACGACGGCCTGCGGCTGCGGCTGGCCTACGACACCGCGCTCGGCGAGTGGACCCAGTCCAACGCCGACGCCGAGCCCGTGCCGTTCACCTTGGTGGACGCCACCGGCCTGGACCAGGCCGCTCTGGAAGAACTTGTCACCGGCACCATGACGGGCCTCCAGCGGTCCCTCAGCCTGACCGAGGGCCCGCTGCTGCGGGTCGCCTGCTTCGACCGTGGCGACCAGCCCGCGTGGCTCGGCGTCGTCGCGCACCGTCTGGTGGCGGACGCGACCTCATGGGGCCTGCTGCTCCAGGACCTCGACCGCGCCTACCAGGGGATCCTGGCCGTCGGCACCGCCGAAGGCGCGCTGCCTGCCAAGACCACCTCGGTCAGGCAGTGGTCGGAGCACCTGCGGGGCCTGCCGGAGCCGCAGGGTCCTGACCAGGTCAGCACCGGCTTCGCCGTCCCGGTGGACTCCACCGGTGACGACACCGAGGGCTCCTCCCGCACGGTGCGCGTGTGGCTGGACGCCGGGACCGTGGCCGCGCTGCGCGCCGAGGCCCACCAGGCGTACCGGACGCGGGACGACGACCTGCTCGTGGCCGCGCTGGTGCAGACGCTCGGCGCGTGGACCGGCACCTCCGGCGTCACCGTGGACGTCGCCGGTGACGGCAGGGACGCCGCAGTGGACGGCATCGACCTGTCCCGCACGACCGGCTGGTTCCCCACGGCCTTCCCGGTGCGCGCGTCGACCGGCGACCCCGCCGCCGTGCTGAAGTCCGTGAAGGAGCAAATGCGCGCCGCCACCCCGTGGCGGATCGTCACCGGTGACCGCCAGGTCCTGTTCAGCCGCGCCGCCGCGCACGAGCCGTCCGGCATCGTGGCCCGCGTCCTCCCCGGCACGCTCGCCGGCCCGGACGCCGCGGAAGGCCGCCGCCGCACCCACGTCCTGCACGTGGAGGTCGTGGAGACCGCCGGCGGCGTCGCGCTCGACTGGCACTACTCCGGTCACCGGCACAACGCCGGCACCGTCCAGCGCCTCGCCGACCAGTACGCCGAGGCCGTGCGACGCCTCGTCGAGCACTGCCTGACGCCAGGCGCCGGCGGTTACACCCCGTCGGACTTCCCGCTGGCCGGTCTCACCCAGGCCGAGCTGGACACGGTCGCCGCCGGTTCGCCGCCGATCGCCGACATGTACCCGCTGACCCCGGTGCAGCAAGGCATGCTGTTCCACACCTTGGAGGCACCCGAGGACGCCTCCGGCGTGTACTGGGCCCAGGAACTGCGCGAGTACAGCGGGGTCCGCATGGACGCCGACGCGATGCGCCGTGCGTGGGACACCGTGGTCGAACGGCACGCTGTGCTGCGCACGCGCTTCGTCTGGGAAGGTGTCGCCGAACCGCTCCAGGTCGTCCACCCGCCGATGCCGGTGCCGTTCGAACTGCTCGACTGGAGCGACACCACCGACACCGACGTGCATCAGCGGCGCCTTGAGGACCTGCTGCGCGCCGACCGCGACCGCGGCTTCGACGTCACCACCGCGCCGCTGATGCGCGTGTACGTCATGGACCTCGGCGGCGAGCGGTACTGGATGGTGTGGACGTTCCACCACGTCGTCATGGACGGCTGGAGCGTGTCCATCGTCATGGACGAGGTGTCGCAGGCCTACGAGGCGCTGCGCCAAGGCGAACCGGCGGGCCTGCCTGCGGTGCGGCCGTACCGGGACTTCATCGCCTGGCTGCGCGACCGCGACCCGGCCGAGGCCGAACGGTTCTGGCGTGAGTACCTCGCCGGGTTCGAGGCGCCGACGCCGCTGCCGGTGGACCGGCAGGTCGCCGAGCACTGGGGGACGGACTACCACATCGTGGACCTGTCCGCCGAGACGACCGCCGCGCTGGAACGCCTGGCCCGGCGGGCCCGCGTCACCGTCGGCACCGTCGTCCAGGCCGGCTGGGCCCTGCTGCTGTCCCGCTACAGCGGAGAACCGGACGTCATGTTCGGCCTCACGGTCTCCGGCCGGCCCGCCGAGCTGTCCGGCATGGAGTCCATCGTCGGCCTGTTCATCAACACGCTGCCGCTGCGGGCCACCGTCCCGGCCGACGTGCCGTTCATCGAGTGGCTGCGGCGGCTGCAGGACAACCAGCTCGCGGTGCAGCGGTTCGAGTACAGCCCGCTGCTCGACATCCAGCGGTACTCGCCGATCCCGCGTGGCGCGTCGCTGTTCGACAGCATCCTCGCGTTCCAGAACCTCCCGGTCGAGGGCTCGGAGATCGAGGGCCAGCAGGACATGTCGGCCGCCGACGCCGAGGGCTTCGACGCGCTGCTGATGTTCGAGCAGGGCCGCTACCCGCTGATGTTCTCCGTCGACATGGAGGAGCAGCTCGCGTTCGCCGTCGAGTTCTCCACCTCGGCGTTCGACAAGGCGACCATCGTGCGGCTGTTCGACCAGTACCTGCGGGTCCTCACCGTCGTCGCCGACAACCCCGAGATCCTCGTACGGGACGTGCCGCTGCAGTCGAAGGAGGAACAGCGGCGGATGCTGGTGGCCTGGAACGAGACCGCGACCGCGAAGGTGCCGCGCGCCACGCTGCCGGAGATGTTCCAGGAACAGGTCCGCCTGTACCCGGACAAGGTGGCCGTGCGGTCCGCCGGCGAGGAGATCACCTACGCCGAACTGGACCGCCGCGCCGCCGCCGTGGCCGGCATGCTGCGCCGCACCGGCGTGGCCGCGCTGGACAAGGTCGGCCTGCACTTCGAGCGCGGCATCGAGTACATCGTCGCCATGATGGGTGTCACCAAGGCCGGCGCGGTGTACGTGCCGCTCGACCCGTCGCAGCCGGACTCCCGCCTGTCGTACATGGTCGGCAACTCCGGCATCGGCACCGTCATCACCAACGTCGGCTGGCCCGAGGCGCTCACCGACGCCGTACGCCGCGTCCACGTCCTGGACGACGTGCGGGACGGCGACGAGGACGCCGCGACCAGCCGGTGGTTCGCCGAGCCCGACGACCTGCTGTACGCCATGTACACCTCCGGCTCCTCCGGCCTGCCGAAGGGAGTCGAGGTCACCCACGAGGCCGTGGCACGGATCTGCCGCGACCCGATCGTGGTGGTCGAACCCGACGACGTGCTGTCGCACATCGTGCCGATCTCGTTCGACGCGTCGACGTTCGAGATCTGGGGTGCACTGGCGAACGGCGCCACGCTGGCCATCGCGTCCGCGGACCAGATGGCCCGCCTCGACCTGGTCGGCATCCTGTGGGAGAACAAGGTCACCGTCTCGGTCGTCACGTCCGGCCTGTTCCACCAGGTCGCCGAGACGGCCCCCGAGGTGCTGTCCGGCCTGCGGATGGTGCTGTGCGGCGGCGACGCGCTGTCGGTGGCCCACTGCCGCAAGGTCAAGTCCCTGCTCCCCGACCTGAAGATCATCAACGCGTACGGCCCGACCGAGACCACCATCGCCTGCACCATGTACGACATCAACGCCGGTCTGCCGGACGGCGAAGGCGTCGTCTCCATCGGCGGCCCCCTGTCCGGCCGCCGGGTCTACGTCCTCGACGAATGGATGAACGTCGTCCCCGTCGGCGTGGCCGGTGAGCTGTTCGTCGGCGGCGCCGGTGTGGCCCGCGGCTACGTCGGCCGGCCCGACCTCACCGCCGAACGCTTCGTCGCCGACGTCGTGTCCGGCGTCCCCGGCGACCGGCTGTACCGCACCGGCGACCGGGTCCGCTGGCGGGCCGACGGCATGCTGGAGTTCCTCGGCCGTGTCGACGACCAGGTCAAGATCCGCGGCTTCCGCATCGAGCTCGCCGAGGTCGAGGCCGCGCTCAACGGCCACCCCCGCGTCCGCGACTCCGTCGTCGTGGCCCGCGAGGACGGCGCGTCCGGCAAGCGCCTCGTCGGCTACGTCGTGTACGAAGAGGCCGACGGTGAAGGCGACGTCCTCGGGTACATGCGGCGCAAGCTGCCGGAGTACATGGTCCCCGCGCTGATCATGCCGATCGCCGCCATCCCCGTCACCCCCAACGGCAAGGTCGACCGCCGCGCGCTCCCCGAACCCGACTGGACCCTGGAACAGGCCGCCGAGTACGTCCCCCCGGTCACCGAGGTGGAAGTGGCGCTCGCCGAAGTCTGGGCCCAGGTGCTCGGCCTGGAGCGCATCGGCCTCACCGACAACTTCTTCGAACTCGGCGGCGACTCGATCCTGAGTCTCCAGATCGTCGCCAAGGCCAAGGCCGCCGGCCTGAAACTCAAGGTCGCCGACCTGTTCACCCACCAGACCATCGGGGAACTGGCCCCCGTCGTCGAACAAGGCGCCACCGCCGTCGAAGCCGACCAGGGTCAGATCACCGGCGCCGTCCCCCTCACCCCCATCCAGCACTGGTGGGCCGGTCACGACATCGCCGACCGCGACCACTGGAACTGGTCCGGCCTGTTCGAACTCACCCCCGGCACCGACTCCCGCGCCATGGAGGCGACCCTCGCCACCCTGCTGGAGCACCACGACGCGCTGCGCATGCGCTTCACCCAGGACCCCGGCACCGGGACCTGGTACCAGCACAACGCGCCGCACGAGGACGCCGCGGTGTTTGCGGTGTACGACGCCGCCGGCCTCGACCAGGCACGCCTCGAGGAACTGGTCACCGAACGCATGACCGCCGCGCAGACCTCACTCGACCTCGCCGGCGGCCCCGTCGTCCAGGCCGTGTACTTCGACCGCGGCGAGGCCCCCGCCTGGCTCGGCATCGTCGCACACCACCTGGTCATGGACATGGTGTCGTGGAACGTCCTGCTGGAAGACCTCGACCTGGCCTACCAGGCCATCACCGCCACCGGCACCGCCGAAGGCGCACTGGCCCCCAAGACCACGTCCTTCCAGCGCTGGGCCGAAGCCCTCACCTCGTACGCCGCGACCCCCGAGGTCAAGGCCGAACTGCCGTACTGGACCGACCAGCTCGGCACCGGCTTCACCCTCCCGGTCGACGACCCCACCGGCACCAACACCGAAGCCACCACCGACGTCGTGGAAGTCGAACTCGACGCCGAATCCACCACGTCCCTCCTGACCCGGGCCAACCGCGCCTACGGCACCCAGACCGCCGAACTCCTCATCGCCGCCTTCGCGCACACCCTCGGCGAATGGACCGACTCCGACAAGGTGACCCTCGACCTGGAGAACCACGGCCGCGAAGACATAGCAGGCGACCTCGACCTCACCCGCACCGTCGGCTGGTTCACCTCCGTCTACCCCGTCACCCTGACCGCCACCCCCGACCTCGCGACCCTCATCCCCACCGTCCGCGACCACCTCCGCACCGTCCCCCACCGCGGCGTAGGCTACGGCACCCTCCGCCACCTGACGGACCCCGCCGACCCCGAGGTGGCCGCCTTCCGAGCCCTCCCCGTCCCATCGGTCAGCTACAACTACCTAGGCGGCTTCGACGCCGTAGAGGACGACACCGTAGGCCTCCTCGCCGAAGAACTCCCCGGCGACCTCTGCGGCCCCACCCTCTCCGGCAACCAGGCCAGAGCCCACATCCTCCAGATCGAAGCCACCCAATCCGGCGAAGGCACCATGGTCTTCGAGTGGAACCACAGCACCTCCCTCCACACCACAGAGACCATCACCCGGATAGCCACCCGCTACATAGAAACCCTCAAGTCCCTGATCACCCACTGCCTCACCAAGCCAGACGAGAACAACTGACGTCCCCCGCCGGGGCGGCCCAGCCGCCCCGGCACTCGTCGAACCACTCGCCGCCAGCGCATGGTCCTCACCTCCAGGCGCCGAGGCGCCTTCCGGCTCGGGCTGTGTTTCCCGGGGCTTCGCCCCTTCGTCTTGAAACCCCACCTGGGCTGGCGCGTCCCTGGCCCACCCACCAGAGTCGCCCCACTCCAACTCGGCAACCCACCCAAACCCCCACCACGTCCGACCGGCGCACAGCGCGCCGCCTCACGTTCTCGGCCCGCACCTACCCGGGCTTGATCGTGCCGAGTTGCACAAGCAACTGGACAAGCCGGTAGACCTCTCCGAAGTCGGCCACCGTGAAGGCGACCGTACGACCCCCTCCGGCGCGTGACACCCCCGGCACCAGCATCGCCAGGTCGACCGTGACCGGACTGTACAGGTCTACCTCCACATCCACCGGCCCGCCGACGACGAAGGGAACGATCTCCGCATGCCGCCGCACGGCATCGGCCGCGGCCGGACGCAGGCGTTCGCGGGCCTCCTCAGGATGCAGGGCCACGGCGGCGGCCTGGCCGAGTGCCTGCTTGACCGGTACGGTGACCGCCGACGGTACGAGGTCACGCAGCTCACCGCACGCGACGTCATCACCGCTGAGCAGCACCACCGGCACCCCGAAATGGCCGGCCAAGGCTGCGTTCATCCCGATCTCACCGAGTGACCGGCTCCACACCCGCACATCAAGGATCGCGTCGCTCATGGTGTGCGCGAGCACGGCAGGCCCGGACGCGGCCCGAGCGTGGTAGCCGACGAACAACACAGCGTCGGTCTGCTCGTCCAGTCCTCCGAGCATCCCAAGCGGACGGGGCTTTCCGCGTACCAGCCGCGCACGCCGGTCGAGCTCCTCCGGCAGGATGTTCTTGAACGGCCCGTGCGCGTCCGCGACCCATACCGTGGCGTCGGGCTCGGCGTCCAGCACCCCCGCGATCACGGCATTGGCCTCAGCCGTCATCAACCTCCGGCCTCGCTCGTAGTCGTACCGCTCCGGATTCGTCTCAACGGGATGAACGACCCCCGAGATGCCCTCCATGTCGACCGAGATCAGTACCTTCATACTTCCCGGAGCGTACGCGTATCCCCCGACACAACATCTCACCCCCGCCGACCGGCCCGCCGCCTCCGGTACGAACGCCACAACCGGACCCCGCGACGCCACCAGCGCGACAGATCGCCACTGTCCCACAGCCAGCCGGCCAGGACGATGCTCAGCACCACGCCGAGCCTGATCACGTCAAACCCTCCGGACACGCGCACGTACCACCGATCCAGGTCCCGCCGCCTGACCACACCGACCATCGAGCCCCCTCATGGACCGTCCCCCCGGCCGGCCTGCCGAGGCACACATCCCATGGCCCGTTCGATCTCCCCCTGCACCTCCAGCGCGACCACCAGATCCACGGCGTCATCCCGAACCAGATCCCGCAACACCCCGGCGACTCTCTGCGAGTGCGTCACCGCCGTACGCCTCCTGGCCAGCCACCCCCCAGGCACCCCCTCGCGTGTCATGAGCCGAGTGATCTCCCACCCCGGATATCGCCGCTCCAGCATCGCGACCTGAATCTCGATGAGCCGTAGAACCGCATGCGGCAGCGGCGGCGGCCCGGTCACGCGACCCCCGTCCACCGAAGCGCCGGAACCATCCCGGCCAACTCGGCCTGCCGCATCAGCCCGCGAAGCTCCTCAGCCGTACGCGCGTCCAGCAGCACAGGACACGGAGCCTCCCAGAGCGCGATCGCGTAGAACCGCCGGCTCCACGTCCCGTACAGCACCAGCCACCCCGGCTCCAGCCGGTCCAACTCCTCGGCCGCGGCCCGTTTGGCCGTGTCCCAATGAACGGATCGGACCTCGGTGACCGGAGCACCTTCGGCATGCCGGCCCCCTGTCCGGCTCACGTGGCGGACTCTCGTTGGGACGGAACGTACTTGCACAGCAGAGCGGGGACCGGCGACCCCGAATCGTCGAATTCACGACGGAGCCGAGGAGAGGGGACACACTGCTTCGATATCTCCACAGGTCAGAACTCCTGTTTCTGACTGGGGACCGTGCGGCGCCTCATCGCCGACGGATCCCGTCACGGGTCTGTGACGGAACGTTATGAAGCCTTCGGTGGGTGTTCCACGGACATGATGTCCGGCTGTTGGTGCGGGACTTCTTCCGGCTGGGACGGATCGTCCGGAACGGAATCGCCGAATCGTGACGCTAGGACATGTCGTCCTACTCAAGCCCTATGTCGCGCGCCAGTCTCCGGATCGTCGCTGACGGCCGGGTTTGCTGTTCCCGTACGTCCGCCACGATCGAGTGCGCGGCCAACTGGTGCCGGAACCACACAGGGGACAGACTCCGTGCCAGATCCAGGCGCTGTTCCGCAGAGCTGAAGTGCCGCATGTCGGTGTACGCCTGAGCGAGGTCGAGCAGATGGTGGCCGTAGGCGATGCGCGGAAGTTCCTCGGTACGGACCTTCCTTGCGGCCTTCAGCGCCTCACCGGGCCGCTTGTGCATGGTGAACGCGTGCACGGCGTTCGCCGCGACCTTCGAGGAGCCGAACGTCGTCCGGTAGGCGGTGACGACACGACCGATGCGCTCGGCGCCTGCGGACGCCAGGCTCACGTAGCCGGACACGTCCTTACCGGCGATGGCGGCCGTGTCGATCGCCGAGATGAGCAGGTTGCCCCATGTCGCCACATGAGGGACAGGCGCGGAGAACGACGGCTCGATCCTGGCCGCCACGTCCACGGCAAGGCTTTCCGACTCGCTCAGCCGACCCTGATACATCAGCACCCACGCGAAGGTGGACACAACGCTGGCCCACTGCCACTGGTCGTCCCCCTGAGCCGCCGCATTGATGCCACGCTCCGCACTGATCGCCGCCAGGTCCGTCTTCCCGAAGTGCAGCAGCAGGCACGCCGCGAGCTGGAAGCACTGAGCCAGAGGACCTGCGGCTTCCGCGCCGACGGACCGCTGGGAGAGCCGCGCCTCCGCGATCAGCCCCGGTACAGCCGCGACCAGAGCCCCGAAGTCACCACCCCAGTAGTCCGTCCACGCGCGGGATATCGCACGTTCGAGTTCAGGCAGAGCCGTCGGCTCCTCCGCGTCGCCGTCATCGAGACCGGCCAGCCCATTCATCAGCGACGGCGACAAGATCGCGTCCCGGATCGCCAGCACCGACCCGCCGTCCCTCTCGCCTCTCAGTCGCTCACGTTTGCCGGCCAGCTCAGAGAGGTCGATGTCCAGAGCGTTGGACAACCGCATCAGCGACGTGATGCGACAAGAGTTACGCCGTCCCTGCTCAAGCTTCGCGATCAGATCCTTGGACAGCCCGGCCTTCTCCGCCAGCCCTTCCTGCGTGAGCCCTCGATCACGCCGAGCCGCCTTGAGCCGGTCCCCGATCGCACACCCGTCCGTCATGGCCCCACCCCCTGACCCGTCGCCGCTACCAGGCTAGATCCGCAGCCTTCGCTCATGCCAGCAGTCGCCACAACCCACAGGACATCGACTTGAACTTCGCTGCGGTGAACCCATCGGAACGCTGTGCGAGGACAAAGCAGTGGACGATGAGGACAGGACGCAGACTCCGGTGCGTCTGTCCGGCCGTCATGCGAGGTATCTCATGGAAGACGACGTTCCGGTGTCGGCCCCTCGGCTACAGACGGAACGCCGTTCCCGCTGCGCGGCCGGCGACACCGACGACGAGTTCGACGCGCTGGACCTCGCGCGGCGGGCCGAGGCGAGCGACGTGGGCCGTGAGACCGTCGGACGCCTGGAGGCCGCCGTGGACGAGTTGGCTGTCGCCTACCCCGGTACGCCGCCTGGCGTGTTGCTGACCCGGGTCGGCCGCCATCTCGGCTACGTGTCCACGCTCCTCGACGCGCGGAAGACCTTGGACGAGCACCGGCGCCTGCTCGTCGTCGGCGGGTGGTTGTCGCTGCTCGCCGCGACCTGCCACATCGACCTCCACCAGTTCCCCGCCGGACACGCGCGCCTGCGTACGGCCTCCCATCTGGCCCGGCACGCCGACCATCCCGAGATCGCCGCGTGGTGCCTGGAAACGCAGGCGTGGCAGGTCCTCACCGTCGGTGACTACCGCCGTGCTCTGGAGCTGTCCCAGGGTGCGCAGCGAATCGCACCGAAGACCGGCTCCGCGTACATCCAGGCCACCGCGCAGGAAGGCCGCGCCTGGGCCCGGCTCGGCGCCGCCAGGGAGACACGCGACGCACTCGACCGCGTGGCCCGCCTGGTGGCTCCTCTCCCCACACCGGACAGACCTGAGCATCACTACCGTTACGACCCCGCCAAGTCCGATGCCTACACGGCGACCACCTTGTCATGGCTTGGCGACCCGGCCGCCGAACCGTACGCGCGCGGCGTCCTCGACCGCCTGGAGTCCGCCACCGACGGCCCACCCCGTCCCCGCCGCGCCGTCGCGGCCCGCCTTGACCTGGCTTTCGCTCTCCTGGCCACCGACCAGCCCGACGAAGCGGCCCACCTCACCCTCAACGCGATGACGAGCGGCCTTCTGGTGCCGTCGAACTACTGGCGCGCGGCCGAGGTCGTCACCGTCGTGGAAGCCCGGCACATTCCAGAGGCGGACGAACTCCGCGAGGCGTACCGAGAACTATGCGGACCGCCAGAGCCGGGACCGGCTTGACCGGTTCGTGGCTCCACCTCGTCTTCGGGGGTCGGCTTTCCTACGTGGTACGTCGGTCACAATGCGTGCACGGCGGAGTTCGGGGGAGGAAACGGGGGTACAACGGACGCCCTGTATGCGGGAGGTGCGCGCACATGCTGTCTGATGGTCCGTTACGACGTCGGCCCGTCGGCCGCTTGCGACGAGGCTCAGCGGGATCATGCTTCTAGCGAGGTCGGTCCAGGCTGTTTGGACTGATGTATAGCGTCGGCTAGCAGTAACTGCGCTGATAGCCTTCCTTGTCCCCTTTTTGCATCTCTGCGTTCGGAAGGCTCATGTCCGCTTCCATTCCTGGCGTCGCCTCGCCTGGTACGCCGACCCGTCAGGCGCGGCTGGCTCGTGCCGCTGTCGCCGGGTTGTTCCTGACCAACGGGGCTGTGCTGGCGAACGTGATTCCCCGGTATCCGCAGATCAAGGCGGAGCTCGGGTTGAGCAACGCGGTGTTCGGTACGGCGGTGGCGGCGTTGCCGTTGGGGTCGTTGCTGGCGGGGTTGTTCGCGGCGGCGGTGATTCGGCGGTTCCGGTCGTCGCGGGTGGCGGCGTACGGGATGGTGGTGTTCGCGGTGGTGATGCTGGTCATTCCGTTTGTGCCGCACTGGGTGGCTTTTGCGGCGGTGTTGTTCGTGGTGGGTGCGTTGGACGCGGTGATCGATGTCGCGCAGAACACGCATGGGTTGCGGGTGCAGCGGATCTACGGGAGGTCGATCGTCAACTCTCTGCACGGGTTGTGGAGTGTTGGTGCGGTGCTGGGTGGGTTGATGGGGTCGGCGGCGGCGGGGCTTCGGGTGCCGCTCTCGCTTCATCTGGCTGTGTCGGGGGTGCTGTTCTCAGCGGTCGCGTTGGTGGCGTACCGGTTCATGTTGCCTGGGCCGGATGAGGCGGGGGGTGGGGGACGCAAGGCGGAGGCCGGGGGTGAAGGGTCGGCTTTGCGGCGTATGAGGCGGCGGATCTTCGGTGGGGGTGCGGTGGGGATGCTCGCGGCGCTCGGGGTGATCGCGGCTTGTGGTGCCATCGTCGAGGACGCGGGGGCGTCCTGGGGGGCCATTTATCTCAGTGGCGATCTGCGGGCCGATGCCGCGACGGCGGGGCTGGCGTTCGTGGCGTTCCAGGTCGCGATGACGGTCGGCCGACTCAGCGGGGACCGGGTCGTGGACCGGTTCGGGCAGCGTGCGGTGGTCCGTGGGGGAGGGGTTCTGGCGGCCGTCGGCATGGGGGGCGCACTGGCGGTGCCGTCCGTGGGGACCACGCTCGCCGGGTTCGCGTTCGCGGGGCTGGGGGTCGCGACGCTCGTCCCGGCGGCCATGCACACGGCCGACGAATTGCCGGGGCTGGCTCCCGGCACGGGCCTGACCATCGTGAGCTGGCTGCTGCGTGCAGGGTTCCTGCTGTCGCCGCCGCTCGTCGGAGCGGTCGCGGACCTCGTCGGACTCCGGTTCGGACTGCTTTCGGTGGTTCTGGCCGGTGCCGTCACCGCGGTACTCGCGCGTGTCCTCGTGAACCGGACGGCCGGCCGGCGGGGTCCTGCCGGAGAGGGGACGGGTCGCGTGCGGTCGTCTAATTGAGCCAGGTGGTGCTCAGCCAGGCCGTGGTGATGGAGATGGCCAGCAAGATGATGTTCAGGGGGATCTGGCGGGTTTCGCCACGGGAAAGGTGGAGGGCTGCGCCGCCTACCTGGATCAGGGACAGGCCGATGGCGGCGGCCAGTGCCAGCCAGGGGGCGATGCCGGTCAGTGGGGGGAGGATGAGGCCGGCTGCGCCGAGGAGTTCGAGCACGCCGATGGTGTGGACCAGGGGCATGGGGATGGTGTCTACCCAGGCCATCATGGGCTGGAGTTGTTCCTTGGTCTGGATGGCCTTCTTGCCGCCGGCGTAGAGGTAGAAGACGGCGAGGAGTGCGGCGACGATCCAGTAGGCGACGGTCATGGCGGGGGCTCCTGGCTTGGATGGTTACCGTTGGTAAGTTGCCCCATGATGCGGCACTATTGGGGGGCTTACAAAAGGCACATGTGTGTGCTTGAGGCACAGGGAGGTGTCGGTGTCGGGGTACGAGCACACCTGCATGATCCGTGGAGACGGCGGCCGGACGATCCGTACGATCCTTGACCGGATCTGCGACAAGTGGACGTTGCTGGTGGTGGCGACCCTCGATCGGAAGCGGCTGCGGTTCACCGATCTGCAGCGGCAGATACCCGGGGTCTCGCAGCGGATGCTGACACGGACGCTGCGGAACCTGGAGCGGGACGGGCTGGTGTCGCGGACGGTGTACGCGGAGGTGCCACTGAGGGTCGAGTACGCGCTGACCGGTACCGGCCAGAGCCTCATTCCGCCGGCGTTGGCGCTGGCAGAGTGGGCTATCAAGCACATCCCGGACATCGAGGCCAGTAGGGCCGCGTATGAGGAGCGTGCCGACAGCGCGGAGTGAGGAGGTGTCCTTCTCGTCGGGGTGAGGTGTGTTCCGGAGGCGCTGGATTCGCCGTGCCTGGTGCCGTGGGTCTCGTGCGGGTCCTGGTGTGACGCGCCGTCTACCGGCGGGGGTCGGCTTCGACTGGTTGCTCGGCCTGCGGGGTGGTGGCGGTGAGCAGGCCGTGGTGGTGCAGGAGGGTGCGGGCATGGGTGATCGCGGTGGGGGTGTCGGGGAAGACGAGGCCGTCGCGGTGGAGGTGGTCGGCGACGCCGAGAGCGGCGAGGACCTGGGTGTGGCCGGGTTTGATGCCGGAGATCATGACGATGATGCCGCGGTGTTCCATGCGGGTGATGGCGTCGCCGAGGATGCCGGCGCCGGTGGCGTCCAGGGTGGTGATCCGTGACATGCGCAGGATGACCACGCGGACGTCGGCCACCTCGGACAGCTCCAGCAGGAAGCGGTGCGCGGCGGCGAAGAACAGCGGACCGTCGAAGCGGTAGGCGACGATGTGCTCGCTCAGCAGTCGCTGTTCCTCGGCGCTGTGGTCACCGGCTTCGAGCGGGACCTGCTCCAGCAGTGAGGTCCTCGCGACGGCGCGGAGCGCGAGGACGACGGCCAGGCCGAGGCCGACGGCCACCGCGGTGACGAGGTCGAAGACGACGGTCACGGCGAACGTCAGGGTGAGCACGACCGCGTCGCCTCGGGTCGCGCGAGCCAGCGCGCGCAGGGAGCCGACCTCGACCATGCGGACGGTCGTGGCCAGCAGGACCCCGGCGAGTGCCGCGAGCGGGATCCGGGAGACCAGGGGGCCGGCCGCGAGCACGATGCCGGCGAGCACGGCGGCGTGGGTGAGCGCGGCCAGCCGGGACCGGGCCCCGGCGCGCACGTTGACCGCGGTACGAGCGATGGCGGCGGTCGCCGGTATGCCGCCGAGGAGCGGGGTGGCGAGGTTGGCGATGCCTTGTCCGAACAGTTCCCGGTCAGGGTCGTGCCGCTCGCCGACGCTCATCGCGTCGGCGACGGTGGCGCACAGCAGGCTTTCCAGCGCGGCGAGCGCGGCCACCGCCAGCGCGGACGGCAGGAGCGTGCCGACGGCGGCGGGGTCGAGGAAACCGAGCGACGGAGCGGGTAGTCCGGCCGGCAGGGCCCCGATCGTGGCGACGTCGAGCGAGAACAGCTGAGCGGCCAGCGACGCGACGGCGACGCCGAGGAGGGAGAAGGGGACGCCGGGCCGTAGCCGAGCGCCGGCCAGCATCAGCGCGGACACGGCCAGGGCCAGGACAGGTGAGACCAAGGTCGGCTGAGCGACGAAGCGTGCCACGGCGTCGGCCGCGACCTGCCAGACCTTCTCCCCGTCTCCGGCCGCCACGCCGAGCGCCGCGGGGACCTGCTGTAACGCGATGACGACCGCGATCCCCGCGGTGAACCCCTCGACCACCGACATCGGCAGGAACTGCGCGAACCGGCCGACCCGCAGCGCGGCCAGGGCCAGGAGAACCAGGCCGGCCATCAGGCCGACCATCAGCACTCCCTGAGTGCCGTGGCTGTGCACGATGGGGACGAGGACGACGGTCATCGCGCCGGTGGGGCCGGACACCTGCAGGTTGCTGCCGCCGAAGATCGCCGCCAGTGCTCCGGCGACGATCGCGGTCACCAGGCCGGCCTGCGCGCCGAGCCCGGAGGAGACCCCGAACGCCAGCGCCAGCGGCAACGCCACGACCGCGACGATGAGCCCGGCCACCAGGTCCCGGCCCGGTGACCGGCGCGCGGCGACCCAGTCCGACCGTCCAGGCAGCAGATCAGGAAGCGAACGCGCCACCTCCCGCAGGTTCACCTCGCCTGCTCCAGCTCGGCGAGGAGCTCGTTGCGGTCGGCCAGCAACTCGGTGAGGATCCGGCGAGCCGACCGCATCAGCTCCGACACGTCGGCCCCGGCCAGCTCGTAGACCACGGTCGCGCCGTCCCGCCTCGCGGTGACCAGCCCGGCCCGGCGCAGCACCGCCAGTTGCTGCGACAGGTTCGGTGCCTCCACGTCCATGGCGGCCAGCAGCTCGCGGACCTGCTGAGGTCTCTCGCACAGCAATTCCAGCACGCGGATGCGCAGCGGATGGCCGAGCGTCTTGAACAGCTCGGCCTTGGCCTGGTACAGCGGGACCGGCATCACTCGCTCCCGTCCTCGGCCCTCCCGGCGGCGGGACCGGCCGCCGCGTCAGGGGCCACGTCGTCCGGCTCAGCGTGCGGGGAAGGCGTCCTGTCGGCGTTGAGCTCTCGCCGCAGTGCCTCCAGGTCGCCACCACCGCTGTACTTCAGCGCGCGAGCGACCTTCACCTGCTTGGCCTTGGCCCGGCCACGTCCCATCCGTCATCGCCTCCTCGACGGCACACTATTGCGCACATGAATAATTGCGCAAAACTGCAAGCAGTCTAGTGTGTGACGCGACCGGATCCGCCAGGAGGGTGGCAGTCGGACAGATCGTACTTTCGCCGGCCGGTCGGTTCCACGGTCCGGGACCGGCCTGGCGGGGGTGGCTTTGTGCTTACATGGCCACTCTCTCGCGCAGGCCGGGGAACTCGCGGTCCTGATCAGGCGGGTCAGCGGCGCATCGACGGGGGACGGCCGTAGGTGGCGAGGCGCAGGAGCCATTCCAGGGGGCCGTAGCGGTAGTGGCGCGTCCACCAGGTGCTGTAGGCGACCTGTGCGGCGCAGATGACCATCGTGATGCCGAGGAGGCCGAGGGGGGAGATCTGGCCGGCCAGGGAGAAGCCGTAGGCGGTGAAGATCAGGCACATGAGGACGGACTGCATGATGTAGTTCGTCAGGGACATGGCGCCGGCGGGGGCCAGGGTGCGCAGGATGCCGTTGCCGGCGCGGGACATGCGCATCAGGGTGGCGGCCATGCCGGCGATGAGGAACGGGACGCCGATCTGGCCGATCAGGCCGGGGATGGTGGTGAAGTCGCCGCCTTGGGCTTCGGCGTAGCCGAGGGCCACGGCGGTGGGGATGCCGACGACGAGGCCGATGAGCTGCACCTTGGGGAGCCAGCGGTCGAGGACGGCCTCGTTCTCCAGCCAGCGGACCTTGCCGGCGGCGAGGCCGAGGAGGAAGACGGCGATCATGGGGGGGACCTGGAGCGGGGAGAAGTACAGGTCCTCCAGGGAGAAGGAGTCCAGGTTCAGGGAGATGTAGTCGCCGATGCCGCTCCGGGTGGCGTCCAGCGCGGCCTGGCCGGCGGCGAGCGCCTCGGGACCGAGGGGTTCGGCGGGTTCGGCGGTGAGGACGTTGTACGCCGTGTACAGCACCGCGAGCGCGGTCAGCGCGAGCGAGGTGATCAACGCCGCTCTCGGCCGAAGGCCGCTCAGCGCGAGGAGCACCAGGCCCAGCAGGCCCCACAGCATCAGGATGTCGCCGCGCCACAGGAACACCATGTGGACGGCGCCGATGGCGATCAGCGCGACCAGGCGGCGCAGGGTGCGGGGGACGACGCTGGAGTGCTCGGCCTCGGCGCCGGCCTTCTGCAGGGTGAAGGAGTAGCCGAACAGGAACGCGAACAGGGTCAGGAACGTGAGCTGACCGGCGCCGATCACGAAGGCCCGCACGGCGGTGTCCAGGGGGCCGGTGAAGGCGGTGGCGCCTTCCATGCGGCCGGGGTCGGCCAGGTCGAGCATGTTGACGGCGAGGATGCCTAGGACGGCGAAACCCCGCAGGCCGTCGACATCGGTGATCCGCCTTACCCCCGACGAGGTCGTCGCGCCGGCTCGTGTCGCGCTGTCCATCCGTCATCCCTTGCATTACCGGTCGAAATCAGATAGCTCGAAACGTACTATGGCCGCCGCGCGCGCCGAAAGAGAGAAAAGAGCGTCCGGCGGCCTTTTCTCTCTTCAGCACCCAGAGTTTTTCTGGGACGATCTGAAAGGCGTCCGAGGCGGGCCGTGAAACGTGCCGGCCCGCAATGGCACGCGTATCGCCAGCGACACACACGAACGCGCTCGTGCTGGCTCATGAAAATCACGGCGGGAGGGGAAGCCGGCGCATGAGGTATGAATCATCGGCGCTCGAGGACTGGATGCGGCGCTATTACTTCGATGTGGACTTCGACATCGGCAGCAGCGGTGTCGAGGACTACTCGGTGGCCGACGTGCGGCGCCTGCTCGGCATCCCGCTCGAGGCCTTCGACGAGATCGTGCTGCGCGACAGCACGACGCTCGGCGGGGACGAGGTGCGGGCCGCGATCGCCGATCAGTGGGGGAACGGCGACCCCGAGCGGGTGATGGTCACGCACGGGGCCAGCGAGGCGATCTACCTGATGATGTGCACCCTGCTGGAGCCGGGTGACGAGATCGTCGTGGTGGAGCCCGCGTACCACACGCACTACTCGATCGCGCGCAGCCTCGGCTGCGACGTGGTGTCGTGGCCGCTTCTCGCGGCCGACGGGTACGTGCCGGACCTGACGCTGCTGCGCAAGAAGATGAGCGACCGCACCAAGGCGATCGTGGTGAACTTCCCGCACAACCCGACGGGGTCGTCGCTCACCGAGGAGCAGCGGGACGAGCTGGTCGGCATCGCGGCCGACGCCGGAGCGTACCTGATCTGGGACCAGGCGTTCCGCGAGCTGACGTACGGCACCGAGCCGCTGCGTGACCCGGTGCACGACTACCCGGCGCGGTCCATCTCGATCGGCACGCTGTCCAAGGGGTACGGCCTGCCGGGGCTGCGGGTCGGCTGGGTCATCGCGCCGCCTGAGCTGCTGCGTGCGACGTTCGACCTGCGTGACCGCATGACGCTGCACCTGTCGCCGCTGGTCGAGTTCGTCGCGGCGCACGTCGCGCGCGGCGCGGAGACCCTGGTCGCCGGACGCAGGGAGCAGGCGCGGCACAACCTCGGCGTGCTGCGCGACTTCGCCAAGGCCAACGAGGACGTGTTCGACCTGCCGGATCCGCTCGGCGGGGTGACGACGTTCCCTCGTTTCGTCGGCATCGAGGACACGACCGATTTCTGTCACGAGCTGGCGCGGCGCGACCGCGTGCTGCTGGTGCCAGGCGTCTGCTTCGGCGACCCGGAGCGGGTGCGTCTCGGCTTCGGCGGCCCGTCGGCGGGCTTCGCGGCCGGGCTCGACACACTGGCCCGCGCGTTGCGGGACAACAGGGGGAAGCATGTTTAACGTCAACCTGTCCGAGAGCGACGTCAAGGCGATCCGCGCGCTCACCGACGAGCTGATCGCCAGGTACGACTCCGTGGAGGA
The DNA here is from genome assembly GCF_014207705.1 of Sphaerisporangium rubeum. Lineage (NCBI taxonomy): Bacteria > Bacillati > Actinomycetota > Actinomycetes > Streptosporangiales > Streptosporangiaceae > Sphaerisporangium > Sphaerisporangium rubeum. The sequence continues at coordinate 6,137,951 of NZ_JACHIU010000001.1, read as the reverse complement.
CCCGGAGTTCGTCGCCGACGCCGCCATCTACGCGCACGAGCTGCCGCGCGACCTGCGGCTCCAGCTCAACCACTTCCGGCTCACCGAGCCGGACGCCTTGTGCGTGATCAGCGGTTATCCCATCGACGACCGGCGCATCGGCCCGACGCCGCCGCACTGGCGTGACTGTGTCGGCAGCAAGACGGCGCTGCCTGAGGAGTTCTTCTTCTACCTGTGCGCGTGCCTGCTCGGTGACCCCATCGCGTGGGCCACCCAGCAGGACGGCCGGCTGCTGCACGACGTGATGCCGATCGAGGCGCACAAGCACGAGCAGCTCGGCTCCGGCAGCGAGCAGCTGCTCACGTGGCACACCGAGGACGCGTTCCACCCGCTGCGCACCGACTACGTCGGGCTGATGTGCATGCGCAACCACGACGGCATCGAGACGACCGCCGCGTCGGTCGACGACATCCGCATCGAGCCGGACCTCGCCGAGGTGATGCGCCAGGAACGGTTCCCCATCCGGCCCGACCGCTCTCACCTGCCGCACAACCGGGCCGGGGGAGAGGACACCGACCCCGAGACCAAGAAGCTGCTGGAGCGCAGCTACGAGTGGATCATGGGGCTGGAGGAGGACCCGAAGCCGATCGCCATGCTGTTCGGCCACCCCGACAAGCCGTACCTGCGGCTCGACCCGTATTTCATGCACGTGCCGGAGGACGACCCCGAGGCCGCCGCGGCGCTTGAGGCGATCACCAAGGAGATCGACGCGAGCATCGGCGGCGTTGTGCTCAAGGCGGGGGACGTGCTGTTCCTGGACAACTACCGCGCGGTGCACGGCCGCAAGGCGTTCACGGCGCGGTTCGACGGCACCGACCGGTGGCTGAAGCGGCTGAACATCGCGCGTGACCTGCGCAAGTCGCGGGCCGCGCGGCGTACGGCGGACTCGCGCACCATCTTCTGACGGATCACAGGCGAGAAGGGGGCCCGCCGGTCGGCGGGCCCCCTTCTTCGTGTCGCGGACGAAGCGCGGGTTGAAGACTGTCAGGCGTTCATGCGCTCGACAAGGCTCTTCGGCCGCATGTCGGTCCAGTTCTTGTTGACGTAGTCGAGGCACGCCTCGCGGGTGTCCTCGGGGTGGGCCACGTCCCAGCCGGCGGGGACCTTCACGAAGGCCGGCCACAGCGAGTGCTGGCCCTCGTCGTTCACCAGGACGAGGAAACGGCCGTCGGGGTCGTCGAACGCGTTCATTGGTTTCTCCTGCTCGGTCGGTCTGCTGTAGAGAATGTACGGAAAGGATCAGCGGTAGGCGCGGGACTGGAGTTCGTACAGTTCGGCGTACAGGTCGCCTCTGGTCATGAGCTGGTCGTGGTCGCCGATCTCGCGGATGCGGCCGTCCTCCAGCACGATGATCAGGTCGGCCATGCGGACGGTGGAGAACCGGTGCGAGACCAGCAGCGTCACCGTGCCGTTCTGCCGGCCCGAGCGGGCCGCCTCGGCGAACCGTTCGAACAGCGCGTGCTCGGTCTGCGGGTCCAGCGCCGCCGTCGGCTCGTCGAACACCACGAGCAGCGGGTCCTCGCGCACCAGGCCCCGGCTGAGCGCCAGCTTCTGCCACTGGCCGCCGGACAGGTCCACCCCTTCGCTCCACGTGGTGCCGAGCTGGGTGTCGAGGCCCTGTGGCAGCGCCTCGACGACCGTGGTGGCGTCGGCCCTGGTCAGTGCGCCGTTCAGCACGGCGTCGTCGCCGACCTTGGCGGTGTCGGCCACGCCGACGGTCTCCCTGGCGAGGAACTCGAACTGCGCGAAGTCCTGGAACGCCGTGCTGACCCGCTGGTGCCAGCGCCTGGTCGGCACTCGTGCCAGGTCGTCGCCGTCCACGAGGATCTGGCCGCCGTCGGGCTGGTAGAAGTCGCACAGCAGCTTGACCAGCGTCGTCTTGCCGGCGCCGTTCTCGCCGACCAGCGCGACCACCGAGCCGGCCGGCAGGTGCGCCGACACGTTCGCGAGGATCGGCCGGTCGGTGCCGGGGTAGTGGAACGTCACGTCGTCCAGGTCGATGCCGTGCCGCAGCCGCTCCGGCACCGGCAGCGGGTCGGGGGTCGGCTTCACCGCGGACCTGGCGTACTGCTCCAGCCACAGGAACCGGCGGGCCTGCTTCAGCGTCCACAGGAAGTCGCCGCCGTACCCGACGGTGCCGGCCACGACCATCCCCATCTCGACCGCGAGCTGCACGACGAGCACGACGTCGCCGACGCCGGCGCGGCCGTTCAGCGCGAGCGTCAGCACCAGCGCGATGGCGCCGATGAACGCGCCGGCGTTGACCAGCGCGTCGATGCCCTTGAGCCGGGCCGCGCGCCAGTCGGCCTCGTTGCGCGCCGACAGCACCTCGTCGGCGGCGACGTGGTGGCGGCGCACAATCTCGTCTGTGAGGCCGAAGACCCGCAGCTCCTTGCCGGCGCCTGCGGTGGTGCCGACGTCGTACAGGTGACGGCGCAGCCGCTCGGGCTCGCTGGTGTCCTCCTGCGCCTCGACGCGGATGTCGTTGGCCTTGCTGCTGATGAACATCGAGACGCCGGCGACCAGCGCCAGCGACAGCAGCGCGGGGTGCACCTGCGCGAGCAGGATCGAGGTGGTGACGAACGCCACGATCGCGGCGACGAAGCCGGCGGAGGCGTTGGTCATCTCGGCGAGGCTCTCGCGTTCCTCACGCAGCCGGTAGATCTGGTCGAGGTACTCGGGCCGCTCGTGGTGCGCGAGGCCGTCGATGCCGCCGATGAGGTTCATCAGCTTGCGGTCGGCGAGGGCCTGCGTGCGTTCGATGACGGTGAAGATGCAGTGCGCGTTGTAGTACATGCCGACGAGCAGCACCGCGATGGTGGCGCTGAGCACGGTGCCGGCGACCAGCGCCTGGTCCAGGTCCTTGGCGATGGCGGCGTCCACCAGCAGTTTGCTGCTGTACGCCATGAACGGCCCGACCAGGCCGAGCGCGACCTCGGTGACGATCTGGAAGGCGGCGTGCCACGGCGCGGCGCGGAAGCCGAAGCCGATGGTCGTGACGAACGCGCGGTAGGTGTCACGCATCAGGGGCTCCTTCGCGCGTGTGGAAGCGGCCCGCCTGCAGGTTGAACATGTGCGCGTACCGGCCGCCGAGGGCCAGCAGCTCCTCGTGGGTGCCGTCCTCGGCCACCTGGCCGTCGCGGACCACGATGATGCGCTCGGCGCGGCGCACCGTGGAGAACCGGTGCGAGATGAGGATGGTGGTCAGGCCCTCGGTGAGGTCGATGAACCGTTCGTACAGGTCGGCCTCGGCCCGCACGTCGAGCGCGGCGGTCGGCTCGTCCAGCACCAGCACCCTGGCGCCGGCCTCGACGGCGAACAGCGCGCGGGCCAGCGCGATGCGCTGCCACTGGCCGCCGGACAGGTCCACGCCGTTCTCGTACTCGCGCGACAGCACGGTGTCCCAGCCGTGGGGGAGGGCCTCGATGACGTCGAGCACGCCGACCTTCTCGGCGGCGGCCCGCATCATGTCCAGATCGCCGGCGTGCTCGGGTGCGCCGAGGCCGATGTTGTCGCGTACCGGCAGGTGGTAGCGGGAGAAGTCCTGGAACAGCGCGGCGACCCTGCGGCGCCACTGCTGCGGGTCGAGGGTGGAAAGGGCCGCGCCGTCCACGGTGATCCGGCCGCCGGTCGGCTCGTACAGGCCGCTGAGCAGCTTGACCAGGGTGGTCTTGCCGGCGCCGTTCTCACCGACGATGGCGAGCGAACGGCCGGCGGCGATCTCCAGGTCGAAGTTCTCCAGCACCGGACGCTCGGAACGCGGGTAGTGGAACGACACCCCTTCGAACCTGATGGCCTTGGCCGGCGCGTCCGGCGCCACCACGGCCGTCAGCGCACGCGGAGCACGTTCGCCTTCCGTGGCGTTCGCCGTCAGGCGTTCCTCAAGGCTGAGGAGCTTCGGCACGGTGACCGAGGCGTAGGACAGGTAGAAGTGCTCGTCGCCGACGGCGTAGGAGTTGGCGCTGATCAGCGCGTTCAGGAACACCGCGAGCGCGCCGATCTCCAGGTTCCCCCGGATGGCGGCGAACGCCAGCAGGCCGAACGACGCCGCGTTCAGCGCCAGGATCGCGCCGCTGGAGGCCAGCACCACCAGCGGACGGGGACGGCGGGCCGCGGCGACCGGGCCGATGGCGCGGCGCCAGCTCCGGTCGAACCGGTCGACCAGCCAGTCCTTGATCCCCCAGACCCGGATCTCCTTGGCCGCGGGGCCGCTGAGCGCCAGGTCACGGGTGTACTCGACGCCGCGCAGCTCGGTGCTCTGCTTGTACCCCTCCTCGCCGATGCGCGCGTAGTCCCGCTGCATGCGGTACACCACGAGCGGCCAGGCGATCAGCCACAGCAGGCCGAGCCACCACTCGAACGCGAACAGCACGACGACCGAGCCGAGCGCACCGAGCCAGTTGGCGAGCACGGTCGGCAGGGCCTCCACGGTCTGGCTCGGCCGGTAGGCGCTCATGCCGAGGCCCCGCACGATCCGGATCTCGTCCTGGATCGCCGGGTCCTCGAGATGCGCCACACCGCCGGGTCTGTTGACCGCGGTCAGCACGCGTTCCTGCAGGTAACGGTCGAGGTCGCGGCCGAGTGTGGCGGCCGAGGCCGCCATCACCGGCACGACGGCACGCTCGGCCACCACCAGCGCGCCGATGGCCACCAGCAGGCCGGTCGCCGTGCCGGCCGCGGCCGACCCTGGACCGGCCTTCACGGCGTCCACGATGGTCCCGATCAGCAGACCGGTGGTCACCGCGATGGCGATGGGAAGGACGGCGGCCAGCACGACGCTGACCCCGAGCGTCCAGGTGCGTGCCCTGCCGACCTTCGGCAGGACGCGCAGGACGATCAGGATGCTCCGCGCCGTCTCAGGCAACCGCCAGGGGGGGCGGGTCCCGCCCCCCTGGCCGGCGCTCGCTGGCGCGGCGCCTTCTCGTGTGTTCACGGTCTCACGCACTTTCGCTGATGGGGCTCGAAGGAGTGTTCCGTGTCAGATCAGTCGTGCGGTCGCGAGGCCGCGCTGCGCGCGGGACTTGCGGAAGTCGGTGGTCACGCTCACCCGCTTCAGCCACCGGTCCCGGCCATCGTACGACGCGATGAACGCGCGCCTGCCGTGCGCGAGACGGTGGTTGTTGATGATGAGAATGTCCCCCGGTTCGAGCACGACGTCGGCGACGTTGCGCTCCAGCATCTCCTCGGCGGCGGAGAAGGCCTCCTTGGCCTCCGGGTCGTCGTCGGGGACCTCCATGAAGTACGGGTCGATCCTGATGTACGGCTTGCTGCGGTCACCCCACAGCACCGCGACCCGCACGTCGTCCTTCTTCAGCCGGTCGATCTCACTGAACTTGGCACCGTCCTCGTGACCGGTGAGGTTGTTCTCGGCCAGGTGGGAGTCGTCGGGACGGATGATGAAGCGGTCCTGCATCAGGATGTCGATGTGCTCGTCGGAGAGCTGGTCGACACGGATGTCGGCCACGATGGACGCGATCCCCTTGAGGTTGCGCAGGCAGCCGAGCAGCAGGAAGTCCGCGCGGTACGGGTGGAAGGCGTCCTCGGTGTGCAGGGTCAGCAGCTCGGTGCTGCCGATCCCCATCTGCTCGGTCTCGTACCCCTTGATGGGGAAGATGTCGTGCACGAGCCTGCCGTCCTGCTGGGTGCGCCACGCGAACGGCTCACCGAGCAGGGCCCCGTGCAGCAGCATCAGGATCTCCTCGGCGAACTCCGGGGACGGCGTCGGCCGGCCCCGCCAGTGCGCGGGGGTGTCGCCGATGCGCTCGTCGTCGATCTTGTGGCCCCGGATGACGCAGTAGCCGTTGTGGTCGTCCAGGGCGAAGTTGCGGATGTACCTGCGCTGCGCGACCGGCAGGTCGGCGGCGATGACGGGGAGCTCGCGCAGCAACTCCTCGTCCTCGGGGCCGCTGTACTGCTGGGCCAGCTTCAGCGTCAGGTTTTCGATCATGTCCGCCTCGTCGGCGGAGATGACGTGGATCGGGTCGTTCGCAGGCGTCATCATGGTCTCCGATATCGAGTGCTGCCGATGTTTCTAAAAATGAGCAGGCTCTCGACCGCCGAATTTCACCTGCCCGGCCCCGCGGCGGCCAGAACGGCACTCGTCGCGCGGGGCACTCGGTTTCTCTCGTTGTTTATCTCTGAACAGGCCGGCGTCGGCTGAAAGCCCTCGCCGGTGGAATTCCTCCGTCCTCCCGGTTTCCTTTTCTCAGGTCGCCTGGTTCATCGCACCGGTCACGAATTCGGCGAACCTGTCCAGCCCTTCGTCGATCAGCGCGGCGTCCAGAGCACTGCAGGAAAGCCGTATCTGTCGCGTCGGGGTCTGGCCGTCGTAGAAGTGGTGCATGGGGACCCACAGCACGCCGTGCTCACGAGCGCAGCGTTCGAGGTGCTCGTCGGTCACGGTGAACGGCACCGTGAGCACGACGAAGAACCCGCCACCCGGCGTGTTCCACGTCACCTCGACCGGACCGCCAGGGGGGAAGCGCCGCGCGAGGCCGTCGAGCAGCCGCCGGAGGTTGTCGCGGTACACCTGCCGCAGTCCGGCGTTGGCGGAGTTCAGGCTGTAGTCCGATTCGATGAGCTTGCCGGCCACCAGTGCCTGCGCGAACGCCGGCGTGTTGACGGTCAGCATGCTCTTGATCTTGGAAAGCTGGTCGGCGAACAGCTCGGGCCGTTCCGCCTGGCCGTCCCACACGTACTGGTCGGCCACCGCGAACCCGACGCGCGCGCCGGGGAAGCAGGTCTTGGCGAACGATCCGAGGTACACGACCCGGCGCCGGGTGTCCAGGGACTTCAGCGTCGGGGGCCGCTCGTCGTCGAGGGAGAACAGGCCGTACGGGTTGTCCTCCAGCAGCAGCAGGTCCTCGCGTTCGGCGATCTCCAGCAGCCGGTGCCGTGTGGCGGCCGACAGGCTGTACCCCGACGGGTTGGAGAAGTCCGGCACGAGGTACAGCGCGCGTGGCCGCAGGCCGCCGGCCCGTGCGCGGTCGATCACCGCCTGGAGGTCGGTGAGGTGCTCGGCGTCCTCAACCCCGAGCACCGGCATGTCGACGAGCTTGGCGGCGCCGGTGATGCCGACGTACATCGGCGACACCGCGAGCAGCACGTCGCGCTCGTCGGCGCGCAGCGCGCGCAGCACCAGGTACATGGCCTCCTGGCAGCCGACCGTGACCACGATGGACTCGGGGTCGGCCTTGATGCCTTCGTCCACGGCGAGGTTGCGCGCGATGAACTCGTGGATGACCCCCTTGGTCCTGCCGTACTGGAACAGGGTCCGCACGACCTGCTCGGAGGTCTGGCCGAGTTCGTCCGCGAGGTATTCGCAGTACGTCCGCAGGTGCCGGTGCAGGTCCTCGACGCGGAAGAACCCCTCGAAGGGCCGGCCCGCGGCGAACGAGATGGCGCCGGGGAAGCGCATGACCAGCTCGTTGAGCAGGTTCATGCCTTCGAGCGCCGGGTCGGTCAGCGACGCGTGCAGCTCGGCCGTCAGCAGGTCCGCCAGCGGTGCCTGGCCCGGTGTCAGCATGGACGGTCCTCCCGCACGTGCGTGACCCGCAGGTCGCGTGCCGCCGCCGGGCCGGCGCAGCCGGTCAGCGCCAGAGCGTGGGTGAACTCCTCGCGCAGGATCGTCAGCACGGTCTCCACGCCGCGCTCGCCGTCCGTCGCGAGCCCCCACATGACGGGACGGCCGAGCAGCACGCCGTCCGCGCCGAGCGCGAGAGCCTTGAGCACGTCGGTGCCGTGCCGCACCCCGCCGTCCACGAGCAGTTCGCAGCGGCCCGCGACGGCCTCGGCGACCGCCGGCAGCGCGGCGACACCGGCCGGCGCGCCGTCGAACTGACGGCCCCCGTGGTTGGACACCACGACGGCGTCGGCGCCGTGCTCCACCGCGAGCACCGCGTCCCTCGGGTCGAGCACGCCTTTGAGCACCAGGGGGAGCCGCGTGTTCTCCCGGACCCACGCGACGTCGCGCCAGCTCAGCGCCGGATGCATGATCGCGTCGGTGTGGGAGGCGATGGCGGAGGCCGCACCCGGCTCGCCGGCGCGCGCCACGTGGCGGTGCGGGTCGGCGAGGTTGGCGGCCACCACGTCGTGCGGCAGACGGAACCCGTTGCGCACGTCACGCAGCCGCCTGCCGTACGGCGGACAGTCCACGGTCAGCATGACGCAGCGGAAGTCCAGTGCCTCGGCGCGGCGCAGCAGGTCCACGATCTGGCCGCGGTCGCGCAGCCAGTAGAGCTGGAACCACAGCGGGCCGCCGACGGCCGCGATGTCCTCCAGCCGGTGGCTGCTGAGCGTCGCCACCGTCAGCGGGACACCGAGCGTCTTGGCTGCGCGGGCCACGGCCAGCTCGCCGTCGGGGTGGTACAGCCGGTGGTAGGCGATCGGCGCGACCGCCATCGGCAGGGTCGAGTCGGTGCCGGCCAGCCGTGCCGACGTGTCCGGTGCGGTGACGCCGGTCAGCACCCGGGGGGTCAGCGCGATCCGGTCGAACGCGGCGCGGTTGGCGCGCAGCGTCACCTCGGCGTCGCTGCCGCCGGAGACGAAGTCCCACGTCTCCGGCGGCAGCGCCGCCTCGGCGGCCTGCTCGACCTCACCGATGGTCAGTGGTCGCACCGGCATGGTCAGGACTTTCCGCGCGACTGATCGAGTTCGACGGCTTCGTAGAGCGCCTTGATGTTGCCGCTGCCGAAGGTCGTGGCGCCGGCGCGCTCGATGACCTCGTTGAAGTACGTGCGGCGCGCCGTGGTGGAGCGGGTGAAGCTCTGGAACAGCAGCCCGTCGTGGTCCTGGTCGGCGAGGATGTTGAGCCGCTCCAGCTCCTCGAGGGTGTGTTCGCGCAGGACCGGCACCCGGTCGCCGACCATCTCGTAGTAGCTGGCAGGCGGGTCGAGGAACTCGACGCCGCGTTCCTGCAGCGCGGCCGCGGTGGTCACGATGTCTTCGCACGTGAAGGCCATGTGCTGCACACCGGGGCCGGCGTTGGACTTGACGAACTCGTCGATCTGGCCGGGCTCGCCGCTGGTGTGGCCGGGTTCCAGCAGCACCAGGGTGACGTCGCCGCCGGCGTTCTGCACGACCTTGGAGTCCATGACCTGCTCGCCGGCGACGGTGCGCTCCTTGAAGATCATCGTGAAGCCGAGGACCCTCTCGAAGAACCGCACGTGCGGGTCGACGCCGCCTGGCGGCAGGCAGACCGCGAAGTGGTCGAGCACCTTGAGCCCTGTGCCGTGGCCGCCGGGGTCCGCCACGACCGGCAGCCACGGCACGGGGTTGTCCCCGGCGTCCGCGGGGAGCTGCACGAAGCGCAGCGCCACGTCGCCGAAGCCCTGGATGGCGGCGGTGACGCCGTCGCCGAGCGGCGCGGGGGCCGCGATCGGCCGCGCGCCGCGCCGCACGGCGCGGTCGAAGGCGCCTCTGGCGTCGTCCACGCGCAAAGCGATCGAGGAGACGCCGTCGCCGTGCGTTTCCACGAATTCGGACACCGGGTGGCCCGCGGACGCGGCGGAGGTCACGACGAGCGTGATTTCACCCTGCCGCAGCGCGATGGAGCGGACGCTTTCACCGTCCCCGGTGCTCGCCACGGGCCGGAAGCCGTATCGGGCCGTGAGGCCACCGGCGAACGCGTCCGCGTCACTGACATAGAACTCGACATGATTCAAATTCACGGCTTCGACCACGTCACCGTGTGGCGTTTCTCTCATAGCGGGTCTACGCCTCCGTCCTGTGGTGCACCTGGCTCTGCGACCGTCAGGCTATGAAGATCACTTTTCAATCTATTTTCAGTGTGCTGTCCGGGGTCTGTGCCGAGCTGGACTCATCTTGTGCGGAGTGGTTTTAAAATCACTCCGCCGGGCATCTCCAGTGGCATCCGCACTGGTAGACGGCTTTCAAGATCGTCTCCCGGCTTCGCCGGCCGTGATGTAACGGCATTGAGGTCCAGCGCGACATCCTTATTGGATGCGTCCGGTAAACGCGGTTCCGCAGGGTAATGCAAACCCCTTTCAATACGATTTCATCTCGCTTTCTCCAGGGCTGTGATGTATATCACTCCGGTGCGGGAAAACCAGCTTGACCCGTGGCGCTCCGCTATGGAACTCTGTGCCTGAATTGCTTCTCTATGCGAGGAAGTCGGGACATGACCGAGGCAGACGCAATCGAGCTCGTTTCGAAGCTGATAAGCCGAGGGCGTTCCATCGCGCTCAAGGACATATCCCCCTCCACTCATCTGGTCAACGATCTCGGGCTGGATTCGCTGGACGCCGCGGAACTCCTCGCGGCGCTGCACATGGAGACGGGGAAACAGCTGGATTTCACTTCTATGGAGGACTTCCAGACGGTGGGGAGCGTCGCGGACGTCCTGGTTCGTGTGCACGAGGGGAGCCACGCGTGAACACGAACACGACGACACGGGAGTACGGGACGCCGGGGGCGTACGCGGCTCCGGACGAGCACGACCCGATGTGGCTGCTCAACCAGTACCGCGCCGCCGAGGTGCACGGCGCGGGGGTCATCCTGCGCCTCAGCCGGCTCGCCGACAACCTGCAGCTCAAGAACGACCTCACCCGCCACCTGCGGGACGAGGCCGTGCACGCGTGGCTGTGGACCAAGGCGATCCACGACATCGGCGGCGACATCATGCCGGTGGACGAGCCGTACCAGACGCGGCTCGGCCACCACTTCGGCATCCCGCGCACGCTGGAGGAGATCCTGGCGCTGACCTGGGTCTCCGAGCGGCGCGGCTGCGCGCAGTACGTCGAGCACCTGGACGTGCAGGAGATCCCCTCGATCATCCGCCGCACGCTGCGCGGCATCATCAAGGACGAGACCTGGCACGTCTCCTACATCCAGGAGGAGCTGGAGCGCCGGGCCCTCGCCGACCGTGCGGTGCAGGACGTCATGGACCGCGCGCTGATCGCCGACCAGCGCGCCATGGAGGACATGACGGCCGTCGGCGCAGAGGCGGTCCGATCGACATGACGGCCCCGGCGGTGAGCGCCGGCCACCTACAGGTGGCCGGCGGGGAGCTGATCCTGGAGTCGCCCGCGCCGCCGCGCGGGCACCTCTCCTTGGAGGAGATCGTCCGGCCGTTCTCCGTGGAACGGCGATCGCTGACCGTCGTCGACCGGAATTCCGAGGTACGCCTCGGTTACGCCGACCTCGCCACGAGGGCCGCCGCCGCCGCCGAGCGGTTGCGCAAGGCGGGGGTCGAGCCGGGCACACCGGTCGCCATGACGATCTCCAACACCCTGGAGTCCATCCTGTCGGTGCTCGGGGTCTGGATGGCCGGCGGCTGCGTGGTGTCGGTGCCGCCGCCGCCGCGCGCCGCGGCGCTCCAGTGGTACCGGAGCAACTTCGTCCCGGTGCTGGAGACCATCGACTGCCGTCACTTCGTCTCCGCCGAGGACCCCGCCGACCTGCCGATGCCGGCCAAGGCCGTCGCGATCGACTCGGCCGTGCTGACCGCGGACCCGGGGGAGCGGCGCACGGTCCCCGACATCGCGATCCCGGACCGCGCGCTGGTCCAGTTCACCTCCGGCAGCATCGGCGCACCGAAGGGTGTCGTCATCCCCGCCGACCGGCTCGCCGGCCACCTCGCGATGATCAGCGACGGCATGGGGGTCACCGACGGCGAGGGTGAGTCGCTGGTGTCGTGGCTGCCGCTCTACCACGACATGGGCCTGGTGGCCATGTTCCTCACCGGCCTGTACGGCCGGGTGGACATGACCATCGCCGCGCCGAGCACGTTCGCCGGCAAGCCGTCCAACTGGCTGACCATGCTGTCGAAGTACCGGGCCACCATGACGGCCGCGCCGAACTTCGCCTACCGGCTCGCCGCGTCGGTGCCGTACGACGACGGGCTCGACCTGTCGCGCCTGCGGGTGGCGCTCAGCGGCGGCGAACGGCTGCACTGGCAGACCCTGCTGGACTTCCACGCGGTCGCGGGCCCGCTCGGCTTCCGGTGGGAGGCCATCCGGCCGAGCTACGGCCTCGCCGAAGGCATCGTCGGCAGCGCCAGCAGGCCGCTGCTGCACGGACCGGTACGCGGGCCGGGGGGTCACGTGTCGGTCGGGCCGCTGCTGCCGGGGAACCGGGCCCGGGTGCAGGCGGGACTGGAGCCGACCCCGATCCACCTCGGCGGCGAGTGGCTGCTCTCCGGCTACCAGACCGCCGAAGGTTTCCAGCCCCGGCAGGGGGAGTGGTGGGACACCGGCGACGCGGGCTTCGTCCACGACGGCGAGCTGTACGTGCTCGGCCGGCGCAACGAGGTCATCTCGCTGGCGGGCCGCAACATCTTCGCCGAGGACGTCGAGGCCATCGGCCACGACGTCGGCGCCGGCCTGGTCGCGTCCTGCGCGGCGTTCCGCGACTCCGGCGGGGACCACCGGTTCTCCGTGGTCGTCGAAGGCGGCAAGTCGCTGACCGCGTCACCCGAGGACGCCGCCGAGCTCGCGCGCAAGATCCGCGCCACGGTCACCGAGCTGCTCGGCACCCGCCTGACATCGGTACGGATCGTCCGCAAGGGCTCGATCCCGGTCACCACGTCCGGCAAGGTGCAGCGGGCCCAGTGCCGTCGGCTCCACGACGACGGAGAACTCGACCGGCGCACGCTGGCCGAGCTGAGGTAAGTCGAATTCCGACAAAGGAGAAGGGAGGCGCGTCCCACATGAGCGGCAAGATCTGGTTCGACGGCGAACTGAAGGCATGGGAAGACGCGACCGTCCACGTCAGCACCCTGGGCCTGCACTACGGCATCGGGTTCTTCGAGGGCATCCGCAGCCACGCCACGGACCGGGGGACGGTGGTGTTCCGGCTGACCGACCACCTGGAGCGGCTGCGGCGCTCGGCCGCGATCTACGGCGTGCCGGCGCCGTACTCGGTGGACGAGCTGCGGCAGGCGACGTTCGACGTCATCAAGGCCAACGGCTTCGAGGACTGCTACCTGCGGCCGATCATGTTCCTCGGCCAGGGGGCCGACCCGCTGCGCGCGCCGTTCCACACCGCGGTGATCGCGTTCCAGCACGGCCCGCTGGTCGGTGCGCCTCCCACCGGCGGCGTCAAGGCCAAGATCTCCAGCTTCCACCGGTTCACCGCCAACTCGATGCCGCCGGCCGCCAAGGCCACCGGCCAGTACCTCAACGCGATGCTCGCGCAGACCGAGGCCAGGGCCGCCGGGTGCGACGAGGCGCTACTGCTCAACAAGGACGGCTACGTCGCCGACGGCTGGGCCCACAACGTGTTCGCCGTGCACCGCGGCGAGCTGCTGACCCCGCCGACCACCAGCGGCGCGCTGCCCGGCATCACGCGGGAGACGGTGCTGACCCTGGCCGCCGAGCGCGGTATCCCGGCACGCGAGACCGACCTGGTGCGCAGCGACCTGTACCTCGCCGACGAGGTGTTCCTCACCGGCACCGCCGCCGGGATCGTCCCGGTGTCCTCGGTGGACGGCCGTCCCATCGGCGGCGGCGACCGCGGCGACGTCACCGCGACGCTCATCAAGGACCTGCACGACACCGTGCACTCCGCGAGCCACAAGGAATGGCTGGAGCCGGTGGAATGAGCCTGCAACGGGGGTACGCGGGGACGGAGAGCGACGACGTGGCCGGCTTTCGCGAGCAGGTCCGCGGCATGCTCTCCGCCTTCGACGAAAAGGACTTCGAACGCTGGGAACAGGACCGGCACATCCCGAAGGAGGTCGTCGCGTCCTTGGGGGAGGCGGGCCTGTTCCGCCGCCGCTGGGAACAGGGGGCCGAGCGGGGGGTGCCGCGGCTCGTGGCCATGTGCCAGGAGATCTGCGACGTCAGCAGCGGCCTGTCGCTCGTCGCGATGGGCCACAGCGAGATCTTCATCGGTGCGCTCCAGTGGCTCGCCAAGGGTGAGCGGCAGCAGGCCCTGCTGGAGGACGCGCTCGAAGGCCGCGTCATCGGCTGCTTCGGCTCCACCGAGCCGCGTGGCGGCTCCAGCCTCGCCGGCCTGCGGACCACCGCGGTCGCCGTCGAAGGCGGATGGCGGCTGACCGGCTGCAAGCGGTACATCTCCAACGTCGGACGCGCCGACCAGATCCTGGTGCTCGCCAAGATGGAGAACCCCGCGCACGTCGGCGACCTCAGCCTGTTCCTGCTGCCGCTGGACCACCCCGGTGTCACCCTCGACGGGTTCTTCGACACCATGGGCCTGCACGGCTGCGACGTGGGACAGGTGACGTTCGACGCCGAGCTGCCGGCCGACGCGCTGCTCGGCAACCACGGGGTCGGCCTGCTGTACGCCACGCACCTGCTGCAGTTCGAACGGCTCGCCATCTGCGCGCAGCTCATCGGCTCGGCCGCCACCGCGCTGCGCCTCGCCGTCGCGTACGCGCGCAGGCGCAGCCTCGGCCAGGACCGCATCATGGACAAGCAGGCGATCAGGCACCGCCTCGCGGCCTGCCAGGCCGAGCTGTGGAACCTCGAGAGCCGCCTGGCCCAGCTCGTCGAGACCGCGCGCACCGACGGCCGCATGCCGGCGCACGGGATCGCCGCACTCAAGCTCACCGCGGGTGAGAGCTCCTGCCGCATCATCGACACGGCGATGCAGGTGTTCGGCGCGCGGGGATATTCGAAGAACTTCCCACTCGAACGATTCTGGCGGGACGCCAGGCTCTCCCGCCTCGGTGGCGGGACCGATGAGGTGCTGGCCGACATGGTCGCCTCCGGGATCGACCGGCAGGACCCGCACGTCGATGACCTCATCGGTCGCCTGAGCTCAAGCGATCTGCCACGTCTGGACGATCGGTGACATGACTGAACAAGCCAGCCCCAAAGCGCCGGACCGGCTCCGGCCACTCGGACGCCTCCTCGGCCTCGATGCCGTCCGCGCGATCGCGATCCTCGCCATGGTCTACGTCCACGTCCTGCCGACCGGCTGGCTGACGCCGATCCTGCCGCCGGCCGAGCCGGGCCCGGTGCTCGGCTGGCTGGCGGTGAACATACCGAGCCGGCCGATGAGCCTGTTCGTGACCTGCGCCGGTGTGTCGGCGGCGCTGCTGACCGGCGGCATGAAGCCGCCGTCCGGCCGCGACATGACGCTCACGCGGCGCAGGCTCGCCATGCGGTCGGTCGCGCTGCTGCCGTTCGCGCTGCTCATGGACGGCATCGGCGAACCCATCCTGATGTGGTACGTCGTGTGGTTCCTCATGCTGATCCCGCTGCTGCGGCTCAGCGTCAAGACCCTGCTGACCATCGCCGGCGTCATGACGGTCACCAACCCGATCATCACGCTCATCGTGCTGAACTACGCCGGCGGCTTCGCCAGGGAGTTCTACACCTACCCGCCGGTGATGGGCTTCGACGTGCTGGTCAGCCCCATGGACTGGCCCGCGTTGCTGCTGTTCTACGTCACACACCCGCAGATGCTGTACGCGCTGCCGCTGCTGATCACCGGTCTCGCGATCGGCCGGATGAACCTCCACGTGCACGCGCTGCGCATCCGCATGATGAAGCTCGGCGCCATCGGCATCGCGGCGTCGCTCGTGGTGGGCTGGTTCGTCGCCACGCCGCTCGGCGTGCTGCGCGAGCTGCGTCCCCCGGGTTCCGGCACCCCCGGCACCGCCGACAGCGGACCCGTGCCGTGGGCCTCGCTGCTCATGGGGCCGCCGCACCAGCTGTACGCGCTCAGCATCCCCATGGTCGTGATGAGCATCAGCATCGCGTCGTTCCTGCTCGGCGCGTTCCTCATCATCATGGACAAGCAGCCCTGGCAGCGGATCCTGTGGCCGCTCGCCGCCACCGGCAGCCTCGCGCTCACCATCTACGTCGGCCACTTCATGGCCCTGATCCCGTTCGGTGAGCCGCCGTTCTCGTTCCACCTGTTCGTGAGCTTCCTGCTCTTCGGGTTGATCTTCTCGACGATGTGGCGCAGCTGGGCCAGACGCGGGCCGCTGGAGTGGGTGACGCACCAGGTCCTGATGCTCACGGTGCCGTACAAGAAGAAGGAGCCCGCGGAGCCCGCGCCTGCTGTGGTGCGCGAGCAGACCGACCAGCCGGCGCAGGCGTAAGGAGTTTTCCGGGTGATCACCCTCGGCAAGAAGACCACGACCGTCCTCCAGGTGGTCGCGCTGGTCGCCATCGCGGGCCAGGCCCTCGCGTTCAGGTACGAGTTCAAGGCCCCGTACACCTGCCAGATCCCGAACGTGGGACCGCTGGAAGGCAGCACGACCGGCTACACCACCCTCACCCCCGGCACGGTCAAGGTGGGGACCCCCACGTCGATCGCGCTGGCCGTGAAGGCGCCGATCGACTCGCCTGAGGACATCAACAGCTGGCACGCCGCCATCGACATCGACGTCACAGGACCGGAGAACGTCACGGTGACGACCGAGGCGAAAGGCGGCCACTTCTCCGGCGGCGACCTGATCAGCATGCAGCTGAACGGCACGTGGACCCCCACCAAGCCCGGCACCTACGAACTGCGGCCCGGCAAGGCCACGGTCACCGGTGACGTCCAGGTGTACGGCCAGGTCACCATCAACTGCACGCCTGACGACCCCGGCACGCCGTTCAAGGTCGTGACGGTCGGCTGATCCGTGGACGGTGTGCCGGGCCCCCTCCGGCACAACGTTCATCACGAGCCCGCGAGGCGTGTGCCGCGCGGGCTCGTGCCGTGAGCGGCTTCAGGCGCCGGCGGCGCGTGCGAGCAGCAGCGCCACGTCGTCGCGCTCGCCGGCCTGGCGGCGCAACTCGGTGATCGCGTCGCAGAGGTGCTCGAGGTCACGCCGCGGGCCGCCGAGCAGCGAGCACAGCACACCGATGCCGACGTCGATGCCGCGGTCCCTGGTCTCCACCAGGCCGTCGGTGTACAGCGCGAGCGTCGCTCCTGGCTTCATGACGGTCTCGCACACCCTGACCCGCTCACCGCCGCCGACCCCGAGCGGCGGGCCCGGCGCGATCGGCAGCGGCACCGGCGGGCCGTCCGCCGGCATGAGCACCGGCGGCACGTGACCCGCGCTCGCCACCGCGAGCACACCTGTGGCCGGGTCGTACGTCGCGTACGCGCAGGTGGCGATGTGGTCGGGATGCAGCCGGTGGACCACGCGGTCGAGCTGGTACAGCGTCTCCGACGGGTCCAGGTCGAGCATGGCGAGGGTCAGCGCCGCGGTGCGCACCTGCCCCATGGTGGCGGCGGCGCCGACGCCGTGGCCCATCACGTCGCCGACCACCAGCGCCGTGCGGTCGCGCGGCAACGAGATCACGTCGTACCAGTCGCCGCCGACCTCGGCGAGGTCGCCGGCCGGCAGGTAGCGGTGCGCCACCTCCAGCCCCGGCCTCCGGTGCGGCGGCGCCGGCAGCAGACTGCTCTGCAACGTCAGCGCCGTGCGCCGCTCCTTGTGGAACAGGCGCGCGTTGTCGATGCAGGTGGCCGTGCGTTTCGCCAGCTCCTCGGCCAGTGCGGCGTCGGTCTCCTGGAACGGTTCGCTGGACGACTGGCGCACCAGCACCAGGAAACCGAGCACGATGCCGCGCGCACGCAGCGGGGTCACGAGGAACGACGAGCCGCTGAGCACCTTGGCGATGACGGGACGGCCGAAGGCACGCGCGTTCTCCTCGGCGACCGCCTGGTCCAGGCGGGGGAAGAACACCGTCTTGGCGGTCGCCATGGCCTGCGCCTGCGGCAGGTACGGCGGGTAGACCGTCAGCTCACCGGCGGGGAAGGCGACGTCCCAGTCGTCGGGGTTGGTGACCGCCGTCGCCGTCGCGAGGCGGCGCACCAGCGCGCCGCTGTCGGTGGGGTGGCCGGGGAACTCGGCGTCGGTGATCAGCCCTTCCTGGACCATCAGGCCGCTGGCGTCCGCGAGACGCGGCACCGCCACGTCCACCACCTCGATGCAGGTCTGCTCAAGGTCGAGGGTGGTGCCGATGCGCTCGCTCGCGTCGTTGAGGAACGCCAGGCGATCCTCGACGGTCGCGTCGGAGGGCAGCCGTGCCTCGGCCCGGCCGCGAAAATCTTTCACGATGAACGCGCGAGTCAATGGACGCCGTCCTGTCGATAACCGTGAAGCATCGCTGGCCACGTCACGAATATAAGCCGCTCTGGACGTACAGCATAAGTGAACGCCGTTTTAATAGCGATTGTGGCGATAAATGCGGACTGGTGGAACTAACGGGTCCGACATCAGCCAAGGCACCCGGCGATATCGGACAGTAGCCGCCGCTGCTCCGCGCGAAGGAAGAAGTGGTCCCCCGGCAGCACACGCAACGCGAACGGCGCACTGGTGTGCGCGGCCCACGCCGCCATCTCCGCCTCGCGGGTCGTCGGGTCGTCGGCGCCGTGGAACGCCGTGATCGGCATGTCGAGCTTGTGCTCGGGCCGGTAGGTGTGGTCCTCGCTCATCGTGAAGTCGGCACGCAGCAACGGCAGCAGCAGTTCCAGCAGCTCGGGATGGTCGAACAACTCGGGGCTGATGCCGTCCAGCTTGCGCACCCCCGCGAGGAACACGTCGTCCGGCATGTCGTGGATACGCTCCTCGCGCGACGGCAGATGCGGCGCCTGCCGGCCGGAGACGAACAGGTGAACCGGCAGCTCACCCCCTGTGCGCCGCAGATGGCGCGTCAGCTCGAACGCGACGCCGGCCCCGAGACTGTGGCCGAACACCGCGTACGGCTTGTCGAGCAGCGGCGCGAGCCCGTCGGCGAGCGGCGGCACCAGGTCCGCCATCCGCGTGAACGGCTTCTCGGCCATCCGCGTCTCACGGCCCGGCGGCTGCACCGCGAACACCTCGATGTGCTCGGGAAGCTGCTCGTGCCACGTGCGGTAAACAGAGGCGCCGCCACCCGCGTAGGGGAAACAGAAAAGGCGTAACCGCGCCGTGGGCCGCGCGGCCCACCTCATGACCCACGGGTTTCCTCTGTTCACGGAACCTCACACATCGAGACACATCGAGACAGGCCGGTGCGTACGGAGGTTCGCCAGCCTAGCAGGGGCCCGCCGGTCACGCCGATACGCGAAAGTCCCGCCGAGGAAGGTGATTCTCGCCTCTTTTAAAATCACTTCCACGCCAGGTCAGCGGAAGGTTTCGAGCGCGCGGTCGATCAGCGCGGCGGCCTGGTCGGCGCGGGTGAATCCGGGGGAGCGCAGAGTGAAGTAGACGTTGACCGTCAGATTGTCCTCGCGGAACAGGATCGAGGTGCGGTGCACCCCGATCTCCGGCTCCTTGCGGGTGTAGCTGATCGCCTCGTCGCCGACGTCGGGGCCGTTGCGCAGATAGGTGCCGGGGCTGCGTTCCGGCTCCTCCTCGGTGGTGGCGCGCATCTGCTTGAAAGCCAGACGGGAGATGGCGACGTCGTTGAACTTCGCGATCTGCACACTGAAGAACGACCCGTCGGTGCGCTGCCACATGCAGGACCCGCGCGTCATGAACTGACGCTTGGCCGCGCCGCCGAGAAGCAGCGCCGCCTGACGGTCGGTGACCAGCGAACAGGCCCGCGGCTCCTCGGCGAACAACTTCCTCGCCGCCGGCGCCTGCGTGCCACCCGACGCCGCCGGAGTCGCTCCGCGCGCCGTGGCCACCGTCGCCGGCGCACCCGTGGCCGGCCCGCCGCCGTCCACCGGCCCGTCCCG
The DNA here is from genome assembly GCF_014207705.1 of Sphaerisporangium rubeum. Lineage (NCBI taxonomy): Bacteria > Bacillati > Actinomycetota > Actinomycetes > Streptosporangiales > Streptosporangiaceae > Sphaerisporangium > Sphaerisporangium rubeum. The sequence continues at coordinate 6,118,319 of NZ_JACHIU010000001.1, read as the reverse complement.
CTGTCCGTACTTCCACACGGCCACCCCGGTCACCGTGACCAGCAGCGCCGCCAACGACGTACCGATGATCACCGGCGCCTTGTTCTTCCCGCGCACCCCGGCGGGACCCGTAGGAGCCTGGTGCGACCCGCCGGCAGGCGCGGCGGGGTCCGTGGGACGGTTCCCGGGGTGCGCGGAGGCACGGTTCCCGGGGTGCGCGGAGGCACGGTTCCCGGGGTGCGCGGAGGCGGCGAACGGTGCCGCCGGACCGCCGGGGCCGGTCGCCGATCCTCCCGGCACCGCCGACGGAGCGCGGCCGGCGAGGCGCGGCCCCGCGCCGTCCGGGGACAGCAGAGCACGCAGGTGCCAGGCGGCCTCCGCGGCCGGCATGCGGTGCGCGGGTTCCCTGGCGAGAAGCCCGCCGAGCACCGGAGTCAACGGACCCGCGAGGCGCATCGGGTCGGGATCACGCAGCAGCACGGCCGCGAACATCGCCGCGGGCTGCTCACGCGAGTACGGCGAACGTCCCTCCACAGCCGTGTACAAGGTGGCCCCGAGCGACCACAGGTCGGACTCGGGCCGGTCGTCCTCGCCGCGCAGCCGCTCAGGCGCGATGTACCCGGGAGACCCCGCCACCGCGCCGTTCTGCGTCAGCACCACGTCACCGGCGAGGCTCGCGATGCCGAAGTCGGTGAGCACCACGCGACCGTCCCCGGTCAGCAGCACGTTCGCCGGCTTCACGTCGCGATGCAGGATCCCGGCCTGGTGCGCCGCCGCGAGCGCGTCCAGCAGGCTGAGCCCGATACGCGCGACCTCGTGCGGCGGCAGCGGCCCCCGGTCCCGCACCACCTGATGCAGCGAGTCCCCGTGCACCAGCTCCATGACGATCCACGGCCGGCCGTCGTCCACGACCACGTCGTGCACCGTCACGATCGACGGATGGGCCCGCAACCGGGCCGCGGCCCTGGCCTCCCGCAGCGACCGCTCGCGCAGCTCGGTCCGTGCCGCCTCGTCCAGATCAGGCGGCAGCCGCACCTCTTTGATCGCCACGTCCTGCCGCAGCAACTCGTCGGCGGCCCGCCACACGGTCCCCATCCCACCCCGGCCGAGGGGAGCGACAAGCCGGTAACGGCCTATCAAGACACGCGGCGAAGGCGTCATGGTCACCGAGCGAACATAGCGCCTGAATCACCCGTCCCGCAGTCCTCTCCGGCCAATCCGGCACCGCCACGCCAGCGGCGACCCCGCGCGCGGCACCGGCGTCAATCCGCCGTCCCCACGCCAGCGGCGACCCGCGCGCCGCACCGGCGTCAATCCGCCGTCCCCGCGACCGCCGCGACCTTGGCGCGGCGCGGTACCAGGGACGTCGTGGTGAGCAGCGACAGCACCGCCATCACGGCCATCGCGACCCCGGTCGCCACGTGCTGCGCGACCAGCCCCGCGATCGCCGCACCGACCGCCTGCATCGTCATCATCCCCGAGGACTGCAACCCGAGCGCCTGTCCCCGCAGTTCCTCCGGCGTCAGCGCGACCAGCCGCTCCTGCAGCAGCAACCCGGCCCCGAACCCCACCGAGGCCACCGCGGAGGCCGTCGCCGCCACCGGCAGCGGCAACGGCAGCGCGAACAACAGGTACGGCACCGCCAGCAGCACCCGCAACGGCATGGTCAGCCGTCCCCGCCACCGGCCCGGCAGGAACCGTCCCACCAGCGTGTCCCCCGCCAGCATCCCGAACGCCGCCGCCATGAACAGCACCCCCGCCGCCTCAGGCGCGTACGGGACGAACAACGCCTCACACCCCACGACCAGCCCGTTCGGCACCCACATCGCGAAGTACACCCGCCTCCGCTCCGCCGACGCCAGCAGCCGCGCGTTCCCCCGCCACGTCTCCCGCAGCGACGGCCTCCCCGCGGCCCGAGGCGCACGCCTGCTCAACCCGAACCGCAGGACGAGCGCCGCCACCACGTCCAGCCCCGCCGCGACGACCAGCGCCACCCGCGGCGACAGCACCGCCACCAGCGTCCCCCCGATCCCGAACCCCAGGATCTGCATCACCCCGACCGACATGTTGAACACCGACCGGCCGAGGATGTACCCCCCTTCCGGCAGGATCTCCGTCAGCAACCCCCACCGCACCCCGCTCCCCGCCGCCTGCGCCAGCCCCATGACGACGATCACACCGAACATCCCCCAGACCGGCATCCCCGGCAGCGTCATCACCAGCGTCCCCACCGCGAACATCGAGGCGAGCCCCGCCAGCATGGCCCGAGGCGCCACCCTGTCCGCCGTGGACAGGAACACCATCGCCCCCGCCACCTGCGCGAACGACGGTCCGAACATACTGAGCGCCGACAACAGCGGCGACCCGGTGCTCGCGTACACCAGCGACCCGAGCGCCAGCCCCGCGACCGTGGACGCGGCCACCTGCGCCGACGCACCGGCGAACAACGGAGTGAACTCAGGCGCGCGGAACAGCTCCCGATAGGTACGCATGCGGGAAGTCTCCGGCGTCCCCCACCACTCGGCCACAGTTTCGGCCCCAGCCGAAACCTGAGCCCGCCGACGGGCCGGCGTGACGGAAACCCTTCGGAATCCAGGCCGGCCGGCGTGGTGGAAAACCCTTTTGAACCCACGCGGCCCCGAAGGCAGGCTGCGTCCATGCGTTCTGATGTCTCACTGCGGCCACTGGACGAGAATCTGCTGCAGGAACTGCTGGCGGCCGCCGCCGCCGACGCGGACCCCGTGGAGGTGATGCCGCCGGTGGCCGGGCCCGGGGGCTGGACGGACGAACGCCGGGAGGCGTTCCTGCGGTTCCACCGGTCGCGGTCGTTGTGCGCCGAACCGGTGGAGAGCACGTACGCCGTCGTCGTGGGGGAGACTGTGGTGGGGGCCGCTCGGCTGTTCCCTCTCACCGACGCGCGGCGCGCGGTCGAGGCGGGTGTGTGGATCGGACGTTCGTACCGCGGTGGTGGAGTCGGCCGTGCGGTGCTCAGGGGGCTTGTGGACCTTGCTCGCGCCGGCGGCGCCGAGCGGCTGTTCGCGAGCACGACCGCCGGCAACATGGCCGTTCGGCGGCTGCTCGCCGAACTCGGCGCCGAGCCGGCCTGTGACGGCGGTGACGAGGTGACGGCCTGGGTGGACCTCGCCGACGGCTGATCACCTCACGTCCGTCGAGGTCGGTCCGCACCAGGAGGCGTAGCGTCGGCCCGGCGGGAAAGGGGAGCGTGACATGGGGATCTGGCGGATCGGGCCGGACGTGCTGGCGCGCGGCCGGTTCGCGGTGTCGCCGCTGACGCAGACCGTGGCGGCCCTGAACGCGCTGCACCAGGGCCACGCCGGTCCGGGACGGGAGGAGTGGCTGCGGCGGCACGGTCCGGCGTACCGCGAACGGCTCGCCGGGGACCGGGTGGCGGCGCTGCTGGTCCGGGCCGCGCTGCGGCCCCGATGGCTGGCGGACTTCCTCGTCACGCCGCCGCACGACGACGACCGTACGTTCCACGACGAGGTACGGCGCGTCAGGCGGACCCCGGCCGACGTGGTCACGGCGGACCTCACCACAGCCGCCGGAGCGCCACTGCCACCGGAACTGCGCGTCCCCGACCTGCCGGACCGCGCCGCCGTCCTGCTGGAATGGGTCTGGACCGAGACCGTCGAACCGGAGTGGCCCCGCCTGCGCCAGGTCTTCGAAGCCGACATCCTCTCCCGTACCGGCCGCCTCAGCACCGGCGGCTGGACCGCCGCACTCGCCGGCCTGCGACCCGGCCTGCGCTGGCTCGGCGACGGCCGCCTGCGCATCAACGCCTACGACAACCCCCCGAGGGACCTGCACCCCGAGGCCCGCCTCATGTTCATCCCCACCGTCACGACCTCCGGCTGGGTCACCTGGGACATCCCGCACCGCTACGCCGTCGTCTACCCCGCCACCGGCCTCCTGGCCGACCCCACCCCGCACGCGGCAGCCGATCCCCCCGCCGCGGTGAGCGCTCTGATCGGCCCCGTCCGCGCCGACATCCTCGCGCGCCTCGGCGAACCACGCACCACGACCCAACTGGCCGCGCTCACCGGCCACAGCCTCGGCTCGGTGAGCGGCCACCTGGGAATCCTCCTGGCCGCACGACTGCTCCACCGCCGCCGCTCCGGCCGTTCGGTCCTCTATTACCGCACGTCACTCGGCGACGATCTCATCAACCCCCGGGCTTGAGCGACCACCGGAGCGGGTCATCGCGCTTGGTCGGCAGGTGACGTGCGTGGTGATCGAGTCATCCGTACGTCGTCAGGCAGCTCTGACTAAGCTGAGCGCCATGCCCTTGGTGCGACTCTCCGTCGAGAACTACCGCTGCTTCTCCAAGCGGCAGGAACTGGAGCTACCGTCTATCACAGTGGTGCTCGGCAAGAACAATTCAGGGAAAAGCGCCTTGGTGCGCGCACCATTGGTGCTGTCCACCGGCATCCGGGGTGAGTCGACGCTTCCGCTGGACCTTGGCATGCTCGGCGATGACGCGCCAGAGTTCGTCGATCTCGTCCACAGGCGTCTGGAACATGGCAATGTGACGCTGAGTTACGAGTTCGTCGTCGGGTCTGAGCCGCCGGTCAGGCTCCAGGTGACCGTTCAGAACATCGCCGAATGGCATACACAACTGGTCAGCCGCTGGCATCTCCGCGTGGGAGACACCACGGCGGAGCTCGAATGGCTTTCAAACGAGGCGTTCGCGGACCCCGACGGGCAGGTTTATCGGCTTACGCTCCCCGGCATCGCCGAGCAGGTGGTCATGCAAAGATTCGAAGGCCTGTTCCCGGACGTCGCGGGGCCCGAATGGCGAACGTTCCGCATCGGAATGGACCGCATTCGTGCGGGTTTCGATCAGATTCGCCTGATGGGACCGTTCCGCGTCCGCCCGAGCCGGTTCGGCAGAGTCCCTGCCAGGGCTCCGGAGGAAGACGGCGAGTTGGGGAGGAACACGGCGGCCACGTTGATTCATGACCATGTCCGCCGAGGTGGCCGGCTCCTCGCTAAGGTCAACGAGTACCTCAGTGCGCACCTCCCTGGCTGGGAACTGGAGGTGGTTCCCCGCTACGACGCCTACTCGGTGGGGTTGAAATCGACCGTGACCCGGGGATTGTGGGTGCCTGCCACGGACACCGGAACCGGAGTGGCGCAGGTGCTTCCCATCCTTGTGCGCAGAGCACAGGACGAACTTGATCCTCCGGGCCGGGACATCCTGGAGATCGTGGAAGAGCCGGAACTCCACTTGCATCCCTCGGCCCAGGCATCGCTGGCGGATCTCTATCTCGCCGCCGCTAAGAAGACCTCCGTCCGTTTTTTGATCGAAACGCACAGTGAGACCTTTCTGCTGCGCCTCCGGCGAAGAGTGGCCGAGGGAGGACTTGATCCCGGCATGCTGGCCCTGTACTTCGTGGAGAGTACGGGAGACACGGCGACGGCCCGTCGCATCAACGTTGATTCACTCGGCAATGTCGACTACTGGCCGCAGGGCATCTTCGCCGAGGACTTCGAGGAGACAAGAGCGCTCCTCGCGGCCCAACTCGACCGCCAGGGTCCGAATGCGCGTTGAAATCGCTGCGGCGATCTTCGTTGGAGACGATCACGCGCATGGTGCTCTGCGACTCCTCGCACTCTTCGTGCGCGGCCGCCACGTCTGGGCGGTGGATCCCCGCGACGTCCCCGTACTGGACGTGTTCCTAGATCGTCAAGTCCCCTGCCTCGCGGATTCATACAGAGACCTGGCCCGGTTGAGTGCCGTCCAGTTCGGCGCCTATGCGGTGGACGATGCATCGCCTCCGGTCAGGGTCTCGCCGGACGATTTGGACGATCACGTCGCGGACCTGGAGCTTCCAGCGGTCGTGGTGGTGGAAAACAGTGGCTCCGACGGGAGTTTCCTCAAAGCTCTGTTCTCGCTGTTCGGAGGACGGGAGCTGCTCAAGGCGATGGACGAGAACTGGCTCATCGTCGGTCATGGAGGTGGCGGTGACACCTATCGCAGAGCCGAAGAGGAGCACAGCAGGTTCCGGCGCCTCGACCGGGTGGCGGTGGTGTTCGACAGTGACCGCATGTCACCCGGCGATCCGGTGAAGAACGCCGCACGCATCGAACAAGTGCGGAAACGCGTTCCGCATGTGCATGTCCTACGGCTACGTGAGGCGGAGAACTACCTTCCGAACAAGCTCCTTCGCTGCGCGAGGCCTTACCGGGAATCCTCCACCCGCATCGACTTCCTCAAGCGGTTATCTTTCGACCAGCGTGGTCACTTCGACATGAAGAACGGCTTCGGACCGAATGGTGTGCCTGTGACCCAGGAGGCGCTCTACGACGGGGTGTCTCCAAGGACCATAGCCGGGCTGACGAACGGCTTCGGCAGGGACGTCATCAGGCTCTTCGAGGAGGATGCGGCCAAGACGCTGACGGATGCCGACTTCGAGAATGACGTGGGTACGGGTGTGCCTGATGAGCTGCGTGGCATCGTCGCCATGCTGCGGAAGATCGTTTAGGGGTGGGTGGTCGTGTGACCGCGGACAGTTATGACATCGACGTCAAGCCTGAGATCCAGCTGATGGAGCAGGTCCTGACCCCCCTCGCCGCCGGTGAGCTCCGTATACCGAAGTTCCAGCGGCCGTTCGTGTGGCGGCCGGAGCAGATCCTGGATCTGTTCGACAGCATCGAGCGGGGATATCCGATCGGAAGTCTTCTGTTCTGGGAAACCTCACTGAGCCTTGCCAGCCTGGACTATATCGGGGACCTGCCTGTGCCTCGGCCTGGTGAGGGACGGCCGGTGGCGTATGTCCTAGACGGTCACCAGCGACTCTCCGCACTCTTCGGAACGCTACGCCGACCCGCGACCGCACGCCGTTCCACAGAACAGAGCGACTGGATGTGGTGGCCATATCGTGTTCTAGGAGACGTGGACGATGGTGGTAGTCGGTACCGGCACTGGAAGCGTGCGGAAGCGCCACCTCCACACTATCTCCCCATGCGCTCGGTGCTGCGAACCATAGACTTCCTGGCGTTCGCCAGGGAACTGGCGGCAAAGGCGACCCCGGATATGGATGTCGACAGGCTCATCAGCGAAGCGGAACTCGTGAGCCAGCGGATCAAGTCCTACAAGCTTGCCGTGGTTCGGCTGGTAGGAGGCTCCCTTGACGTCGCAGTAGAGGTCTTCTCCCGCGTCAACAGTACGGGTCAGCCCATGCGGCCGGCTCAAATGGTCTCGGCGCTGACATACCGGACTAGTGATCAGCCGAGTCTGTCTGACCGAATCGATGAGATGGTCGAGCTCGTCGCGGATACCGGATTCGGTGAGATCTCTTCGGACGCTGTGTTCCGTGCTGTCCTGGCCATCGCGGGAGAGGAAAACGTCCAGGAGGCCCGCTGGGATGTGCTGGCCCGCAGAGTGCAGAACCAGCTTCAGGACGCAGTTGACGCCACGGAAGTCGCACTGGTGCGAGCCGTCCTGTTCATTCGCGATCAGATCGGCGTGCCGCTCGCGCGTCTTATCCCGTATGACGCGCAACTGATGCTGCTGGCTACCTTCTTCCACAACTGCCCTGTTCCGGATACCAAGCAGATCGATCGACTCACCCGGTGGTTCTGGGTGACATCCTGGTCGGGATATTTCGCCGGAGCCAATACCACGCAGATCAGGCAGGCCCTGCAGGAGATGAAGGAATTCGCTGGTGGGAGGAGATCCTTGTCTGTCGCGGGTGAGCGGTCGCGGCCGTTCCCCGACCGCTTCGACCTGCGCAGTGCTCGCGTCCGTGCCTTCATCATCTGGGAACTCCAGGAATTCCCGGAGCGGCTGACGGCAGAAGGAGCGAGGATTCCCGCCGTCGAAGTGCTGGCGCGTGCGGCCAACGCGGCGTACCGGCACGTCGTCACGAAACGTGGAGCGCCGGCGGTGTCCAGTCCTGCGAACCGGCTGATCATGCCGACCGCCCCCCGAGTCTCAGTACGCAACACTCTGTTGAACCTTCCCGATCACCTCAGAGACGTTGTCCTCGCCAGTCACGGGATCCCTCTTCAGGCATGGGAACTGCTACGAGTGAACGACGACGAGGGTTTCGTCGAGATGAGAAGGACGACGCTGGCGGCACGCGAACGTGCGTTCATGGCCACGCTCGGGTTGACGGCCGGTGTCGATGTCGTGGGCGAGGCGGATATCGACACGGAATGAGGGGAGCGCGGCACGCGAGGGAAGCGAATCTTCTGTGGCCGCGTGCGGTTCAGGTGCCGGCCCCGGCCATTGGCAGGTGAGCTGATCAGCCGTGACGACGGAGACCGTGATAGGCACCTTGATCGATGACGGTCGGCTCCTGAAGTATTACCAGGGCTGGAAGAATGTGGTAGAGAATGTCCGTCATGGGCTCCCCGTTGATCTTGGCCAGTCTGCCTTTCGCCATCGGTGTGGTCATGCTCGGCCTGGGGCTCAGCCTGACCCTGGACGACTTCCGGCGGGTGGGACGGTATCCGAAGGCGGTCGTGGTCGCGCTGCTGTGCCAGATCGTGCTGCTGCCGGTGATCTGCTTCGGTCTGGTGCTCGTGTTCCGGCTGCCGGCGGAGGCGGCGGTCGGGTTGCTGCTGGTGGCGGCGGCGCCTGGTGGGCCGACGGCCAACCTGTTCAGTCATCTGTTCGGGGGGGACGTCGCGCTGAACGTCACGCTCACCGCGATCAACTCGGTGCTGGCGGTGGTCACGCTGCCGGTCGTGGTGAACCTCTCGGCCGGGTACTTCCTGGCCGGCGAGGCGGCGGTCGGGTTGCAGTTCGGCAAGACGGCGCAGGTCTTCCTGATGGTGATCGTGCCGGTCGCGGTCGGGATGTTCGTGCGTTCGCGCGCGCCTGAGCTGACGCGGCGGCTCAACATCCCCGTCCGGGTCTTCTCGATCGTGGTCCTGGTCACGGTCATCTACGCCGTGCTGTACGGGGAGCGGGAGAACCTGGTCGGCTACTTCGTCGCGGTCGGGTCGGCCGTGCTGGCGTTCAACATCGTGAGCCTGCTGGCCGGGTACGGCGTGCCGCGCCTGACCGGTGTGGACCACCGTGGGGCCACGGCGGCCGGGTTCGAGATCGGCATCCACAACACCGGGCTCGCCATCACGGTCGCGTTGAGCCCGACGCTGCTGAACAGTCCCGAGATCGCGGTCCCCGGTGCGGTGTACGGCATCGTCATGTTCTTCACCGCGACCGGGTTCGGCTGGTTGATCGGCCGACGGGCCCGGGTGAGCGCGACCCCCTGACCGGCGCCGGGCCGTTCTGACGGGTCCGGGCTTCGCGTCGATCACGGCGTCAGGACGCTGCCACCGGTCCGGCCGCGATCAGGTGTCCGGGTGCTCCAGGTCGGCGAGGAGCCTTTCGGCGCGGCCGGCGAAGAGGTGGGACCCATGTGCGGCGGATCGGTCGCGGGCCCTCTCCGCGGCGGCTCGTACGGCTTCGGCCGGTTCGCCGCGCGCCTGGAGCAGGCACGCGTGCAGCAGCAGGACGAGTCCTTCCGCGTAACGCTGGCCGTGGGACTCCATGGCCTTGTCCGCTCGGCCGAGAGCGGCGGCCGCCTTGTCCGGCATGCCGGCGGCCAGCCACATCTCGGCGATCAGCGCGTGGTGGTAGGCGACCCCCCATCGCGGCGGGTCGGCCAGCGTGCCGTCGAGAAGGCGCTCGGCCTCCGCCGTGACACCGGCGGGGTCGTCGCCGGTGAGGGCCCTGGCCCACGACCAGATCAGTCGTACGTAGTGCTCCTGCTGGACGGCGGTGCGGCCGGTGCCGACGGTCATCCACCGGTCGATCGTGCGCAGCACCCAGTCCGCGTCACCGGCCTTCGAAGCGATGATCGAGGTGTAGTAGGCCCAGGTCGAGATCGCGAACGCGTCGTCGGAGCCGTTCCACTCGTCGATCATGGCGCGTGCCGCCTCGACGTCACCGTGCATCGCCGTCATGACGGCCCGCCAGCCGGGCCACTCGCCGGAGACGTCACGCCGGATGGCGCTCTCGCTGTGCGAGGCGACGACCCCGTCGAGAAGGGCCGGGTCGTTGGCGACGAAGACGCGGTACGCCTCGCCGATGGCGCCGATGTCCCACTGGTGCAGGCCCCAGGCCTGCCGGCCGTACACCCGGACCACCGGATCGGCGGACGCCTCGCCTTGTTCGTACAACCGGCGGACCAGGCCGAAGCGGTTCCACTCCAGGAAGGTGTAGGCCCCGAACAGGCGCGCGAACAGCAGACCGGCGGCCTCGACCTCGCGGCCGAGCTGACGTGCCAGGTGTTCGGCGCGCTCCAGCAGATCGGCCGTCGTGCCGCCGAACCCGGCCTGCCGGCGCGGCGCGACGGCGATCAGTGACAGAGCGGAGAGCTCCAGCTCCGGGAGACCGGCGGTCCGCGCGATCCGCGCGGCCGACTCCAGGTGCCGGTCGGCGGCGGCGAACGCGAGCTTGGTCATCGCGCGCCGGCCGGCGCGCTTCAGCGCCTCCACGGTGCGGACCGGGTCGGCCAGCGGTCCTGCGGCACTCAGGTGGAAGGCGAGGCGTTCTGTGACGGACTCGTCGTCCGCCTGGGTTGCTTCGAGCGCGTCCGCGACACGCAGGTGCAGCCGTACCGCCAGGAGCTGCTCCGTCGTCTCCATGATCGATTCACGGACCAGGTCGTGCGCGAACCGCCACGAGAACGGGTCCTCCGGCGCTGTTTCGAGCAGGCCGAGCGCACGCAGCGGTTCGAGGCGTTCGAGGCAGTTCGCGACCTCGACACCGGCGGCGCGGGCCAACAGGCCGAGATCGACGTCGCGGCCGATCAGCGCGGCGACCCGCAGCAGATCGCGAGCGTCGGTGTCGAGGCCCGCCATCCGATCGCGGACGACGTCCCGCACGGTGGACGGCACCCCGGCCGGCGCCGATGTGCCGGCGTCGCCGAGCGCGCCGCGGTCGCTCAGGAGCCGCGACAGTTCGCGGACGAAGAAAGGATTGCCGGCGGTGCGCGCGTGGATGTCGCGGGTGATGTCCGCGCCGGGTTCCTGGCCGGTCTCGCGGCGGATGAGCTCGGCCACGTCGACCGGGCTCAGCGGGCCGAGCCGGATCCTGCGGTGGGCCGGCCGCCGGCTGGCGGTGGCCAGCACCCGGGAAAGGTCGGGGCCGGGTGTGGGGGCTCTGTCGCGGAGAGCGGCGATGATCGCGGTGCCGGCGGGGAGCCGGCCCACCAGGTGGTTCAACAGCTGCAACGAGGTGGCGTCGATCCACTGGAGATCGTCCATGACGAGCAGCGTCGGACGTTCGGCCGAAGCCTGGCCGATGAAGGTGACGACCTGCTCGAACAGGCGGAACTGCGCACGGCCGCCGGAGACCGGTGGCGCGGCGGCGTCGTCCCGGGACTCGATGATGCGGCCGAGTTCACCGCTCAGCCACTTCTCGCGGGCCGGCGCGCGCAGGCTGTCGAGGACGACGGTGAGCGCCTGCTCCCACGGCCACATCGACGGTGTCCCGTCGCCTTCCATGCAGGAGGCCCAGGCGACGAGCGCGCCACGCCGGTCGGCGACGGCGGCGGACTCCTCCAGCAGGCGCGTCTTCCCCGACCCCGGTTCGCCTTCCACGATGACGAGCCCGCTGCGGCCGGTGACCGCCGCCTCGACGGCCTGCCGCAGCACACCGGCCTCGTCGTCCCGGCCGACGAGGCCGGCCGCCGGCCGCACGGGTGCACGGCCACTGTCGCCTTCCATGCTCGGCACCGGCGGCGAGGCCGGGGCCTGCGTCAGAACGCGCAGGTGCGCGGCCCGCAACGCCGGTCCGGGGTCGATGCCGAGCTCCTCGGTGAGGCGGTCACGGACCAGGTGGAACGCCGACAGCGCCTCCGCCTGCCGTCCCGCGGCGCCGAGGCAGGCGATGAGGCCGGCGTGCACGGGTTCGTGGAACGGCGCCATCGACGCGGCCAGGTGCAACGGCGGGAGCACGCGCTCGGGCCGGCGTGACGACACGGCCAGCTCGGCCGCCGCCACGCAGGCGGCGTAGAACTCGTCGTCGAGAGCGGCGAGGATCGGCGTCGCGGGGGACTCGAAGGACAATCCGTCCCCGGCGGGGCCGCGCCAGAGGCCGAGCGCCTCGACGTAGTGGCCGAGCGCCGCCTCTGGGTCCTGCCGGGTGAGAGCCGCCTCGGCCGCCGCGACGAGCTGCCGGAACGTGACGAGGTCCAGGGTGCCGGCACCGGCGTCGAACACGTACGCGTTGCCGCGGCGGTGCAGATGCGTGCCGGACGCGCGGGCCGGGACCTCGGGTTCGAGCACTCGGCGTAACCCCCCGACGTACTTCTGGATGAGATTGAGCGCGCTGGCGGGGGCGTCGTCGGCCCACATGAGGTCGATCAGTTCTCTGGTGCTGACCGGATGGCCCGCGCGCGCCAGGAGCAGAGCCAGCAGTTGCGCCTGCTGCCGAGGGCCGGGATCGATCTCGATGCCGTCGCGCCACAGCCGCAACGGGCCGAGGACCTGCAGACGCAGCGAACCGGTGCCGGTCGGCGGCCCTTCGCCGTCGGGCCGGACGGGAGGTGCTGGCCCAGAAACGTCGACTCCCGGATGCGCATGACAGATGTACCCGCGCGGTCCGTGCCGGACCGGCGACGCGCATCGAGTGTACTGGTCCGGGTTCGCCGCCAGAAGAGGCCGTGGCGCGGGTGACGTCGCCGGATCGGCTCGCCGTCCACCGCGGTGCCGGAGAGGCCTCGGAGGGACGGCGCGGGTTCAGGACGCGGTGCTCGATCGGGCCGGCGAGTAGACGCTCCAGGCGTGGAAGCCCAGTCCGATGCCCCAGAAGACGATCGACCAGATCGGCCAGAAGTGGTGTGCGGAGTCGTAGACGGCCCACACCACGACCTGCGCGACATTGGACAGGACATAGAACAGCGCGTGAATCCACAGACCCCACTTACGGGCCGCCTCGCTCATGTTTGTCGTCATGGCCGCACGTTAGATCGGCGCAGTTCCTGAAGACTGAATCGCCGGGTTCAGCGAACGTCAAGCAGCCGGAATCTACGGTGACCTCGAAGTTTCCGGCCTTGACGTCGAGAGGACCCCGATATGACGACGACCCGCAGAGCGGTGCTGGCCGGCTCCGCCGCCGCAGTGACCACCGCCGTGCTCGGAGCGACCGCGGCGCAGGCGAGCCCCCGGCCGAAGACCGGGCCCAAACCCACCGTGGTGCTCGTGCACGGCGCCTTCGCCGACGCCTCCGGCTGGAACGACGTCATCGCCAAACTCGTCCGCGAGAACTATCCGGTGATCGCACCGGCGAACCCTCTACGCAGCGTGGCCGGCGATTCGGCCTATCTGGCCTCCGTCCTCGCCACGCTCAGCGGCCCGATCGTCATCGCCGCGCACTCCTACGGCGGGATCGTCGTGACGAACGCCGCGGCAGGAAACCCGGACGTGAAGGCGCTGGTCTACGTGGCCGCGTTCGTCCCCGACGAGGGAGAGTCGCTGCTGGGCCTGCAGACGAAGTTCCCCGGAAGCAGGCTCAACGAGGCGGCACTGGATTTCCGTCCCTACGCCGAGGGCCTCGTCGACGGATACATCAAGAAGGACGTGTTCCACGACGTCTTCGCGCAGGACGTCCCGAGGCCGACGACCGACCTGATGCACGCCGGCCAGCGTCCCGCCGACGCGCGCACGCTCGGGGAACCGTCCGGCGCGCCGGCGTGGAAGACCATCCCCTCCTACTACCTCGTCGCCAGGAACGACCGGGTGCTGCCGGCGGCGGCGCAGCGGTTCATGGCGCGACGTGCCGGTTCGACGGTCCGCGAGGTCGACGCCTCACACGTCGCGATGATCTCGCAGCCCGCCGCGGCGGCCGACCTCATCAAGCAGGCCGCGCGCTGACGTCCCGGCGGCCGATCGTCTGGAAGGACGAGAGAGACGATGCACCAGCGTGCGTACGAGCCCCAGTGCCTCGCCGAAGAGGACCGGCACTCCTCGGCGAAGTCACCGGTCCGGAACCCGAGGCCGGTGCTTTTCGCGCTGGCGCTCGGCACCTTCGCGATCGGCACCGGCGAGTTCGGCAGCAACGGCGTCATCCAGTTGTTCGCGTCCGACCTCGGGGTGTCGATCCCCGTCGCGACCCACGCGATCACCGCGTACGCCTTGGGGGTGGTGATCGGCTCCCCGGCGATCACCCTGCTCGCGGCCCGCGTCAACCGGCGCACTCTGCTGCTCGGACTGATCGGGTTGTTCCTCGCCGGCAACGCGCTGTCGGCGCTGGCGACGGACATCGGGCCGCTCGTCGTCTTCCGGTTCCTCGCCGGCAGTGTGCAGGGTGCGTACTTCGGCGCCGGGGCCGTCGTCGCCGCGTACCTGTACGGCCCGGGGAAAGGCGGCAAGGCGTTCGCCACCGTGATGGGTGGCCTGACCGTCGCCACCATCGCCGGGTCGCCGCTCGGCGCCTTGATCGCTCAGCACGCCGGGTGGCGCGCCATGTACTGGTCCGTGGTCGGCATCGGCCTGCTCGCCGGCGTCGCACTGCTGGTCTGGCTGCCTCGCACCGGTGACCTGCGCGGCGGCCCCGTCATGAGCGAGCTGCGTGCCCTCCGGCGGCTCGGCGTGTGGGTGATGGTCGTCGTCGCGGCGCTCGGCATCTCCAGCATCTTCGCCGTGTACACGTTCATCGGCCCCTTCGTCACCGACTCCGCGCAGCGGGACGCATCCCTCATCCCGATCGCGCTGGCCGTCTTCGGTCTCGGCATGCTGGTCGGCAACCAGCTCGGCGGACGTGTCTCGGACCGGTACGAGCACCGCGGGCTGACGTGGGGTTACGGCGGGGTGCTGGTGTTCCTGGTGCTGATCGGCGTGGCCGGCGACGACATCAGGGTGCTGCTGCCGTGCCTGTTCGGCGTCGGCGCGACCATGATGTTCGCGATCCCCACCATCCAGGTGCGGCTGACCGGCCTCGCGCCGGACGCGCCGACCCTGATGGGTGCGCTCAACCTTGCCGCGCTCAACCTGGCCAACTCGCTCGGCGCGATCGGCGGCGCGGTCACCATCGAGGCCGGCTGGGGAACCCTGTCCACCGTGTGGGCCGGCTTCGTCCTCACCGCCGCCGGCCTCCTGCTGTACCTCGTCACCGTCGCCAGGCGGAGTCCGGCGGCCGGGCCCGATCTCCGGCCGGCTGTGCCGGCCCGTTCCGACGGAGGCACCACGTGACCGACGGCATGCCGCGCGGGCCGGTCCTGAGCGAGGAGCAGTTCCGCAGGCTCGCCGCGTACGGGGAGGTGGAACACGCCGAGGCCGGCCGTGATCTGTACGTGTCCGGTGACGACGCCTACGACTTCTTCCTGCTCCGGACGGCGGCCGTGGACATCGTGCGGGACGCGACGGCCGTCGAGCCGGAGCGGCTGATCTTCCATGGCGGCCCCGGTGACTTCCTCGGCGAGCTCAATCTGCTGACCGGACAGTACGTGTACCTGACCGCTCGGGTGGTGTCCGCCGGCACGGTCGTGCGGATCGGTGAGGCGAAGCTGCGCCGGGCCCTCGCGGAACAGGACGACATCGCCGACCTGGTGCTGGCGGCGTTCCGGGAACGGCGTGAGGTCATCCGCGCGGCCGCCGGCGCCGTCCTCGAACTCGTCGGCCGGCCGGAGAGCGCGCAGACCCTGGACCTGCGCGCCTACGCGACACAGTTGCTCCTGCCGCACACCTGGCACGACGCCACCTCACCCGGGGGACGTTCGCTGATGACGGCGGCCGGGCTCACGGCGGACGACCTTCCCGCCGCGATCGCCGGCGGCTCGGTGCTGCGGCGCGCGACACCGGCGACGGTCGCGGAGACGCTCGGCCTCACGTACCGGGCCGGCGACCTTCCGGTCGATCTGGTCGTGGTGGGGGCCGGTCCGGCGGGGCTGGCCGCCGCCGTGTACGGCGCGTCGGAGGGCCTCGTCACCGTGCTGCTGGACCGGAGCGGGCTCGGCGGCCAGGCGGCCAAGAGCGCGCGGATCGAGAACTACCTGGGCTTCCCGCACGGGGTCAGCGGCTCCGACCTGACCCGCCTGGCGATGGTCCAGGCACTCAAGTTCGGCGTGCGGTTCCACTCGCCGTGCGCGGTGACCGGTCTCGACCTGTCCGACCCGCGACGTCCGGTGGTGCTGCTGCAGGACGGCGTGCGCATCCCGTGCCGCGCGGTGATCGCCGCCACCGGGGCCCGGTACCGGCGTCTCGACATCCCGCGGTGGACGAGGTTCGAGAACTCCGGCTGCGTCCGGTACGCCGCGACCCGGCTCGACGTCGCCGGGTACGAGAACCGGCCGGTGACGGTCGTCGGCGGGGCCAACTCCGCGGGCCAGGCCGCGCTGTCCCTCGCCGCGGCCGGCGCGACGGTGGACCTGGTCGTCCGCGGCGACGATCTCGGGGCCGCGATGTCGTCCTACCTGACCGACCGGGTTCGGTCCCATCCCCGGATCGGGGTCCACACCGGCACCACGGTCCGCGAACTGGCCGGGGACGACACCCTCACGTCGATCCTCGTCGAGAGGCGGGACGGACGGCGGCAACGGCTGGCCTCGTACGCGCTGTTCTGCTTCATCGGCGCCGACCCGGTGTCGGGCTGGCTGTCCGGCGTCGCCAAGGCCGGCGACGGCTTCGTCCTCACCGACGGCCTGCTCCCCGCCGACGCGTCCGGCACGCGCCTTCCGTTCCAGACGAGCGCTCCGCGGGTCTTCGCGGTCGGGGACCTCCGCTCGGGTTCGGTGAAACGCGTGGCCACGGCCGTCGGGGACGGCGCGAGCGCGATCTCTTCCGTGCACGTGGCCCTCGGCCGCGACTGACGCGGCCACCGGCGGGAGGACTGCCGGTCAGGACTTGTAGAGGTCCGTCTCGCTCAGCGCGGGTCTGCCGGTGTCGGAACGTCCGAGGCGGGACGCGGAGCCGAACATGGGTCCGCGAGCGCGCTGGAGGCCGGTGATCCGGCCGAAGCCGAGCGGTTCCGGCACGTCGTCGTAGACGGCCTCCATGCCACCTCGCATCGAGTACGTCTCGTGCCAGAAGCCGGTGCCACCCGAGTCCCGCAGGAAGCTCAGCCACCAGTCGCGATGGGGCTCCGACCGCGCGTATTCGAGCAGCGACGGCAGGTCACGCCAGTACTGGCGCATCCCCATGTTCATCGGGAAGATCGAGTAGTACACGGGCTCGTGCAGCAGCAGCCCGTCCGGCCGGTCCGCGACCGACGCGTTGATCTTGCGGCCGAAGCTGAAGAAGGTCCGGATCCCGTACAGGTGGTTCACCCGCATGCCGAGGTAGAGGACGATGAGATCGGGATAGGCGGACAGATCGACGGTCTGCCTGTTCACGCGAGTCGGCATTCGATGCTCCTGGTGGCTCGGCCTGGGTTCGTTCCCCGCCGACCCAAGCTACGAATGCGGACTTGACCGGCACTGAACCCCGGACCCGGCGGCAGTGAACGGTGACTTCCTCTTCGGCGGCCGGCGCGACGGCCGTGCCGCGCGGACCGCTAAGCCGCGATATATCGTCTGATGTGTCCTCCGGTGGAGATCACTCATCCGGGTGGTGGTCCGTACGGGCCGGTGGCCGATCGGGGAGAGGTGGGAGACCGTGGGGAGTCGGCTGGTGCGGGGCTTGCTGGCGGGTGGGGTGCTCGCGGCGGCGGGGTGGGGGGTACGGCAGGTGCGGGCCGAGCTGGGGGTGCGGCCGTTGACGGCCGGGGGGTCGCGGGCCGAGCGGATGCGGAGGTCGGCGCTGTTCGACGGGACCGGGTTCGTGAATCCGATGCCGGGGAGCACCGTGGCGCCGAGTGGGCCGCCGGCCCGGTTCCTCCGGGATCTGCTCACCGGCCGGGAGGTCCGGCGGCCGGGTGGGGTGGTGCCGCTCGGGGTGCCTGCCGGGGGTGCGGCGGGGGACCTGCGGGCCGTGTGGCTGGGACACGCGACGACGCTGGCGGAGATCGAGGGACGGGTCGTGTTGTTCGATCCGGTGTGGAGCAGGCGCGTCTCGCCGGTGGCGTTCGCGGGGCCGAAGCGGTTGCATCCGGTGCCGGTGGGCCTTGCGGAGTTGCCTGCCGTCGACGCGGTGGTGATCTCACACGATCACTACGACCACCTGGACATGGCCACGGTGCGGGTGCTGACGCGGATCTCCGAGGCGCCGTTCCTCGTGCCGCTCGGCATCGGCGCTCATCTGGAGCGGTGGGGGGTGCCGCCGGAGCGGGTGATCGAGCTGGACTGGGAGGAGGAGGCCGAGGTCGCCGGGTTGCGGTTCACGGCCACGGCGGCACGGCACTTCTCGGGGAGGACGCTCACCAGGAACGACACACTCTGGGGGTCCTGGGTGGTCGCGGGGGAGCGGCGGCGGGTGTTCTACGCGGGGGACTCGGGCTATTTCGAGGGGTACGCGGGGATCGGCGCGGCGCACGGGCCGTTCGACCTGACGATCCTGCCGATCGGGGCCTACAGCCCCGCGTGGCCGGACATCCACATGAACCCGGAGGAGGCGGTGAACGCGCACCTCGACCTCGGGGGCCGCACGTTGCTGCCGGTGCACTGGGGGACGTTCACGCTGGCCCTGCATCCCTGGGGGGAGCCACCGGACCGGCTGTGGCGCGAGGCCAAGGCCCGGGACGTGCGGATCGTGGTGCCGCGGCCGGGGGAGACGGTCGATCCGCACGCCGCGCCGCAGGTGGACGGGTGGTGGCAGGCGCTGGGGGTCACGCGCTCGTAGCTTCCAGCGGCGCTCACGCGGCCGGAGGCGGGCCGGTGCGTCCGGTCCTCCCGGACCGGCCGGCGCGGGTGCGGCGTTTTCTCCAGGCGGTCATGCGCAGGAGGATCCCGCCGGTCAGCAGGGTCAGGGACACGGCGGTGATCAGGATGCCGGCCCGTTGGATGGACGTGCCGGTGAGCGGGGACCCGACGGCGTGGGGGACGGCGAGAGTCGCGTACAGGACGAGTGCCGTGCGGTCGGTCAGGATGCGTGGGAGTCGTTTGTCCACTGGTGTCCCCCGAAAGGCGAAGTATCAGGATGAGCGGCCGGCATGGCCGCCGTCGCCGTGCGCTATCCGGATTTACCCTGGTTCTTCGCGGGAATCACGGCAAGATCCACCTGAGTCCGGGTAGGAAAGGGTTGTCGCCTGGCCATGGATATGCGTCGCGCTTGAACAGGTCTTCATGGTGCGGGAGGTGTCACCGGACGGCTCCGCGTGAATTGTTTCCGCGCCAGGCACGCGTACGCCGCTCGCGAACGAGCGGGCCGGGGAACGAGCAGGCCGGATCTTTTTTCTCGGCGCGAGGGTGGCGGCCGGCCGGCGCTGCCACCTGCGGGTATGTGCGCACGGGTCGCGGCCTGACGGATATCCGCAGGTCATTGTCTGGTTCGTTACTGGTTGACGGCTATCTAGGCATATTTTACGCTGTGTGAGCGTTTCGCTAGCGGCGTTGTGAATTCCCGCGACAGGAGGCTCGTGATGACACCCGAACTGACGAGGACCACGACCGAAACCCCCGTTATGCTCACTCCGGATCTGGTCCAGAAGATGCTCACCGCGCGTCAGGCGGTCCAGGTGATGAAGTTCCGTACCACCTGCACCGACTGCGTGCCGAACTACTGACCGGAAATCAGCCGGAAACGTCCCGTACCGGTTCGAAACCGGTTTCGGTGCCAAGCCGAAATCGGAGTTAAGGGACTCTTGTGGTGTAGCGGGTGAAAAACCACAGGATGGTGTCCGGGGGTGCTGACCACCCGCATCCCCGGCTATCATTGCGCGCCGTCCCCGGCCACATCCTCGGGACGCTCGAACGCGCCGGCCGGGGGGTCGTCGTCCTCGCGGTGGACGGCCTCTCCGCGCGCGCCGCGGCCGAGACCTGGACGGCCGCCGAGACCGTCGTCCTGACGTCCACCTTCCCCAGCACCTCCGCCACGGCGTGGATGACCGCCGTCACCGGCGCGGCGGTGCACGGCCACCTCGTCGTCGGCGCCGTCTACCGGTCACCCGCCGAGGACGTCCTCGTCGACGTCATCACCGGCGATCCGCTGGCCGCCGCGCCACGTCCCCTCGACACGCTGCGCGCGCTCCCCACGGTCTTCGAGGCCGCGGCGTCCCGCGCACGCGTCGTCGTCGCCGGACGCGAGCTGGACACGCTCACCGGCCCCTGGGTGACCGCTCTGCTGCGCGGCGCGGAACGCGGGCCGAAACCCGATCCGCAGGCACTGGACGCCGAGGCCGGCGACCCGGCCTCGCTGGCCGCCGCCGTCGGCCGCGACGTCGGCCGTGCGCTCGCCGCGCACCGCGACGACCGGCCGCTGCTGCTGTGGATCTACGTCAACCTCGACCTCCACCTGCACCGCCACGGGTACGACACCCGCGCGCTCGACGCGCTGCGCGCGCTGGAACGCCACGCGCTCGGCTGGGTCGAGCGCGGCTGGACGGTGCTCGCGCACTCCGACCACGGCCACGTCCGCTGCGTACGCGACACCGCGCTCGAAGAGGCGTGGGCCCGGGTGGACACCCCCGAGCTGTGCGCGCTGCCGGCGGGAGGCGCCGGCCGGGTCCGGTGGCTGTACCCACGGGAGGAACGGCGGGCCGAGGCCGCCGACCGGCTGCGTGACGCGCTCGGGGACCACGCGCTCGTCGTGGACGCCGAGGAACTGCCGTCGCTCGGCCTCATGGACCTCACCCCGGCCGTACGCGAACGCCTCGGCGGCGTCGTCGCCGTCGCCACCTCCCCGCGCTTCCCGCTGCCGGTGCCGGGCTTCGCGTACGAGCACGGGGGCCGCACCGAGGACGAGACGGCCGTGCCGCTCGCCACCTGGGGCTAGACCACCGCGGCCCGGTCGCGGCGCGGCAGCAGCACGAACAGCGCGACCACCGCGAACGCCAGCGCGCTGAACGCGTACACCAGGCGGTACTCCACGAACTGGATGATGAACGACCCGAGCGCCAGGGACCCGACGAACGGGATGTCGATCAGCGCGTCCATCGCGGTGAGAGCCCGTCCCTGGAGTTCCTTGGCCGTGCTGCGCTGCACCAGCGTCGTCGTCGCCACCATGAAGACCGGGATGGACACCCCGACGAGCACCCCGGCGGCGCACATGCCGGCCTCGCTCGTGGGGATGACCAGCACCAGGCCGACCGTGCTGAACAGGAACCCGATCGCGGCCGTGCGCCGCTCGCCGAACCGGCGGATCAGCGTGCCGACCATGAGACCCCCCGCGATGGACCCCGCTCCCTGGAACGCCGCGACGACCCCGATGAACGCCGACGAACGGTTCAGGCCCTGGTCCACGGCCGCGAACATCGCCGGGTTGATCAGACCGGCCGCGCCGAGCGCCAGCCCGAGCGCGACGACCGCGCCACGCAGTTCCCGGTCCCCGATGATGTGCCGCACCCCGGCGGTCAGGTCACGCCACAGGTGGCCCTTCTCACCGTCGCCGGACCGCACCAGGTCGGGGGTGCGGCGCAGCAGCAGCAGGACCACCACCGACAGCAGGAACGTGCCGGCGTCGAGGATCGCCACCGCGCCGAGCCCGAGCGCCACGAACAGGCCCGCGCCGAGCAGCGGGCCGAGGATGCGCAGGCCCTGCGCGAGCGAGCCGAACAGGCCGTTGGCGTCGCCGAGCAGCTCGGCGGGGACCATGGAGTGCAGCAGGCCGCCGCGCGCCGCGTTGAAGATCGCGTTCGAGATGCCGTACCCGAGGGTGACCGCGAACACGATCCAGATGTCCCCGGGGCCGCGCACCAGCAGCAGGCACAGCACGAGGGCCGCCGCCACCAGGTCGTTCACGATGAGCGTCGCGCGGCGCGGGAACCGGTCCACGATCAGGCCGGTCACCGGGGCCAGCAGCGACGGCACCGCCAGCAGCACGAAGATCACACCGGCCAGCGCGTCCGAGCCGGTCAGCTCCTTCACCCAGATGGCGAGGACGATCAGCAACGCGCGGTCGCCGAACATGTTGATCGCCTGGCCGGCGAACAGCAGCACGAACCGGCGGTCACGCATCAGCCGTCGCATCGGCCGTGCCGCGCTGTCCTTGGGTGTGGCCGGTGTCGCGGACGTCACGGGCCCTCCTTCGGTGTCGGGGGTCGTACGGCAGGCGCGACCGCCGCAGGGGACGTGGTCCCGTCCTCCTCGGCCCAGCCGGCGGCCACCAGCAGGTCGATGAACTCGCCGGCGAAGCCGTCGCCGATCGGAAGGCCGGAGGCCAGTGTGGCGTACCCGGCCACCTGTGCGCGGTCGCGCACGTCGTCGACGGCGTGCGCCAGGGCCAGCATGCGCGTGTAGCCTCCGGCGCGGTCGGCGGTGAGCCGCGCGTCCACCCAGGCCCGGCCCGCGTCCCCCGCCGCCTCGGCGAAGCCGCGCACGTTGAACGGCCCCGGCCAGCACCGGCGTACCGGCGGGCCCGCCGGTACGTCCTGCGGCGCGCCGGACGGCAGCAGTGTGCCGACGTGCTCGGCGAGGCCGGTGAGCCACCGCCGCGCCTGCTCGTCCCCGTGGCCGCCGCACACCTCGTCCAGCCAGCCGAGCGCGGCGAGCCCCACCTCCGTGCGGTGCCGCAGCGCGGCGAGCCCCACCTCCGTGCGGTGCCGCGGCGGCGCGGCCCCGGGGGAGGGGACGCACTCCATCAGGCGCGCCGCGGCCCAGCGCAGCGCGATGCCTTCGAGCTCGGGCCGGTCACGCGGGGTCGCCTCGGCGAGCACGGCGGCGGTGGCGGCGGCGACCGTCGCGGTGCGGCGCAGCTCGGCCGGGTCGACCTTGTCGAGGGTGTCGCCTGAGCTGTGGTTGAAGCGGTCCGGCCAGTGTCCGAGCGTCACGACCGGTGTGCCGACCGAGCGATCCACCAGCAGGCTGTGGTCGGAGGCCCCGACGAACGGTGTGGCGCGCCAGGCCCACGTGTCGCACTCCACCGTCCCCGCGTACGAGCGCGCCGCCTGCGGCAGACAGGCCACCACGTGCTCGGCGAGCGCGCCGACGAACCCCGGCAGGTGGTCGGGACACCGCTCCACGATGAGCGGCCCCCCGCACAGCCGCTGGTCCTCTCCGGCCATGTCCACGTTGACCGCCGCGAACGGCGCCTGCTCCGCCACGTCGTGCAGGTACGCCGCCATCCCCGTGAACTCAGGACCCCAGACGAACCGCACCGGCCTGCGCCGCGCACGCGCCGCCAGCACCCGCGCGGCCCCGAGCAGCGCCGCCACCCCCGTGGCGTTGTCGTTGGCGCTCGGCCGGGGGTGGCACAGATGCGCGTACAGCAGGATCTCGCCGCCGTCCCCCGGCAGCACCCCGGTCACCACCGGCATGGCCGCACCTCGCTCCACCGCGACGGCCACCCGCACCCGTCCCGCTTCGGCCAGCCGCCGCACCGCGCCACGCGGCACGCTGAACGCGAACGACGACCCCCCGGCCCGCAGCTCGACCCGGCCGATCCCCCCGCCGGGGGAGACCTGCTCGGTGACCACCCCGGCGGCACCGTGCCGCTCCGCGAGGCCGAGCACCTCGCTCAGCGGCACCGCCACGTCGTCGTGCAGCACCACCGCGCCGCGCGCCTCCGCGACATCCGCCACCCCGTACACGGCGAGTTCGCCGCCGCCACCACCTGAGTACGCCGCGAGCGTGAACGGCTCCTCGGGGTACCGGACCGTCACCCCGCCGCCTTGCAGCACCCCGGAGACCGGGCTCCACCCCACCGGCGCGCGGAACGACCACCACCGCCGCGCCCCGTCGGCCGGGAACTCGTGGACCCGCACGTCGCGCAGCCCCGCCTCCTCGGCCCGCGCCGCGACGTACCGCGCGGCCTCGGCGATGCCGTCGGACGCCTGGTACCGGTCGGACCCGCACAACGCCGCGACGTCCGCCATGGCCGCCTCGGCGCCGAACCCGGCGGACAGGTCCCGCACGACCTCCCGGACGTTCACCGGCCCACCAGGCGGGAGAACGCCGCGCGCCGCTCCGCCGACAGCGGCACGCTCACCCTCGTCACAGCGGGGCCGCCGGTCAGGGGACGGACGGGCTTGCCGGTGACGCCGTCCGGCGGCGTGCCTTCGACGACGACCCAGGGGAGTGCCGGATGACCGGGGACGACCGTGGCGCCGAGGTCGCGCAGGCCGTCCACGAGGGCCGGTTTGGCGGTGGCGAGCGCGGTGCGCAGGGGGGTGAGCAGGTCGCCACGGGACAGCAGGCGCAGCGCGAACCGTAAGGAGAGCGACGCGACCGCGAGCGGCGGCGCGACCCGGCGCAGGGCCGGTGCCGCGCCGGCGGAGCAGACGGCGAAACCGGCGCGCAGGCCGCCGCAGCAGTACCCCTTGGAGAGGCTGCGCAGCACCACGAGGCCCGGGAGGCGGGACGTCAGGGGGACGGCGCTCGCCTCCGGTCCCGCGTAGGCGGCGCAGGCCTCGTCGAGCACGAGCAGGGACCCCGCCTCGGCGGCGGCCTCGGCCAGCGCCGCGACCCGCTCGGCAGGCAGCAGGTCGCCGAGCACCCCTGGCCGTTCCACCACGATCAGGGACGGCCGGGCCGCGGCGACGACCTCGGCGGCGTCGCCGGCGGCCGGGTCGAAGACACGCAGTTCCGCGCCGTGCGTGGCGGCCCAGCCGAGGAGGTCGGGGTGCGCGTACGGGGTGCACAACACGGTGCCAGGCGCCGCGAGCGCGCTCAGCGCGGCGAGCAGTCCGGTGGTACCGGCCCCCGCGACAACCCGGTCAGGGGTGATCTCGGTCCCGAAATGCCGCGAAAGCACGGGGGCCGCGCGTTCCCCGCCGTAGGGGTCGCGCAACGCGTAGTCCCTGGAGAGGTCGAGCAGATCCCCGCCGACCGCGCTTCCGGCGGAGGACACAGGCGTGGCCGCCGAAGAAGGCGCGGCAGCGGCTACCGATGCGGCGGTCGGCGGAAGAAGCGCGGCCGGGGACGCGGCGGTCGCCGGAAAAGGCAGCGCAGGGGACGCGCCGGTGCCGAGTCCGGACCAGACCTCGGTGAGGACGTCCTGGACGTACTCCACCTCGTCCGGTGCCGAGCGCAGGTCGAGCGTGCCGGAGGCCGGGGACCGGTGGTCGAGAACGGCGGGCCGGGGGACCTCGCGGCGCCGGGCCACGAACTGCACGTAGCGGGTGTCGAGGTCCACGGCGGCGCCGGAGGTGAAGGCGGCGTCGGCGCGCAGCACGTCGAAACCGGCGGCGGCCAGCAGCCCGGCCACTTCAGGGGGCCGGTACAGCCGCACGTCGTCCAGCAGTCGCGCCACCTTCCCGCCGGCGTACGTCACCCGCAGCTCTCCCCGGCTCCGGCCGGACAAGGTGTCGTAGGAACGGAAGAAGTCGAACACCGTCCCCTCGGCCTCGAACCGCGCCGTCGGCCGGTAGTGCCGCAGGATCGCGTCCACGTTGGAGTGGTCCAGCACGAGCAGCCCGCCAGGCGCCAGCGCGTCCCGCACCCGGCGCAGCATCCGGAGCTGCTCGCCGTCGTCCCCCCAGCCGAACGCCTGCAGGCAGATCACCGCGTCGGCCTCAGGCAGCGGCCCCCCGCCGAGCAGGTCGGCCTCCACCAGCCGCAGCGGCACCCCGGCGCGGCCCGCCGCCGCGCCTGCCTGGTCCAGGGCCCAGCGGCACACGTCCACGCCGGTCACGTCGTGGCCGTGCTCGGCGAGCGGCACCGCGTGCCGTCCGACGCCGCAGCCGAGGTCGAGCACCCGGCGGCCAGGCGCGTGTTCCGCGAGGGTCTTGAGCAGGTACGCGACCTCGCCGGCGGTGCGCTCCGCGGTGTACTCGTGCCGTGCGAAGCTCCAGTAGTCGGCGGTGAAGTAGTCGGCGTACCAACGGGTCACGAGAATTCCTGGCGGCCGAAGAAGTCGCACACGTCGCAGAGGTCGGCCGGGTTCGGCACGCCTTCCTGCAGGATGTAGACCCCTTCGCACACCCGGCACTTCTGCTCGACCAGCGGGAACATGTACCGCTGCATGGTGGCGAACGACTCGAACAGGTAGTAGTCGATGCCGGGCCACAGGCCGTACAGGTGGTCGGCCATGGCGTACGCCATCGACCGCTCCTGCGGCCCCGTGGTGAACCGGCCCGGTGTCCCCTGGCGGTTCAGCTCGGGGGCCACCAGCTCCAGGTACAGCATCAGCTCCTTCTTGGTGATGCGGTACAGCGGGAAGATGTACCGCAGCCCGCCGAGCTCGCGCACCGGGATGCCACCCATGCGGTACCCGCTGGTCAGCCACGTCACCATGCTCGCCACCAGGTCGTCGGCGTTGAAGCCGAACGCCACGGTGCCGGCGCCGATCTCCTGCGCGTGGTTCTCCAGCATGCGCCGCAGCACCTGGTGGCCGACGACCATGTTGAGGTGCCGGTTCTCGCCGGACACGACGCTGTTCATGGCCTCGACGAACGGCTTGCGCAGCCGGAACACGCGCTCGATGTCCGTGGCGGTCACGATGACCTGGTCGATGCCGAGCCCGGCGGCCGACGCGCGGGCCGCGGCGAACGTCGCGGGTTCCTCCCAGTCCGGCAGGCCGGTGATGGTGACCGACGTCATGGAGAAGTCCGGTAAGCGGCTGCCGGTGCGTTCGAGCAGTTTGAGGAACGCCACGCTGTCGCGTCCGCCGGACAGGCCGATGACGACCGAGTCCCCGGCGCGCAGCACACCGTGGCTGAGCACGCTCTGCACGAACGCCTCCTCGACGTACCGCACGAAGCCTTCGGCGTCGAACTGCTCGACGCGTTGCTCCAGCCGTCCCGAGATGTCGAAGAGCACGGTCTTGGCGTAGATCGGGTCGGAGGTGCCGTAGACGGTGCGCGCGGGACGCCGGGTGACGTCCATGTCGTAGTGGCGCACCTGGCGGATCTCGATGACGTCGTCGGGGCCGACGGTCGTGGTCTCCTCAGGTGCGATCTTGCCGTTGACCGTGGTGAGTACGGCGTTGACCGGGATGCCGTGCGCGGTGAGCACCTCGGTGAGTGGCCGTCCCGGTGTCGCGTCCAGTGTCTCGGATCCACCGACTTTGTTGTGGAAGACCACGTGAGCCACGACTTTTCTCCCTCGCTAGGGCGGCGACTTCGGCTTAGTATGGGGTCATTTACGGCATTCGCGTCAAGCGTTGACAGGCGTGCACTTCGGCCACGTGAATCTCGGGGGTACGCGTTGAGCTCAGCTTTGACGGTCGACGTTCACAAGTCCATCGATGCCGTTGACTTGACCGAATGGGATGATGTTGTATCTGAGGCGGGAGCGCCGGTTTTTTATCAGGCGCACTATTTGCGTACCTATGAGCGTTTTCCGCTGACCGACATCGAGTCCTTCTCCTATTTCGTGGTCCGCGACCGGGGCCGTGCCGTCGCGGTGCTCCCCGTTTCCCTGCTGCGCGGCCTGGACCCGCTGCGCCAGCTCCGCGCGCGCTACCCCGTGACCGGTGAGGAACGCGGCCTGCTCAGCCACGTGTGGCACTGCTACGACGCCTGGATCCCCGGCGCGTCCACACCGGCGCACGTCGCCGCGGTGACCGGCGCCATGTGTGACCTCGCGCGCGACCTCGGCGCCGCCTGGTACGGCTTCGTCAACGTGCCGGCCGGGTCGTGGCTGCGCGAGGCCCTGCTCGCCGAAGGCTTTCCCGCGCACCACATCGAGGACCGCTACCAGGTGGACCTGCGGGGGATGACGCGGGTGGACGACTTCATCGCCGGCGCGCGGCCCACCGGCCGCAAGAACTACCGCCGCAACGGACGCCGCGCCGCCGACGCCGGGGTGCGCGTCCGGGTGGCGCCGCCGCGGGACGTGGACCTGGCGGCGGTCACCGCGCTGTGCGCCGCCACCTCCAAGCGGCACGGCACCGGCGGCTACTACCCAGAGGAGCTGTTCACCGGGTTCGTCACCGCGCTCGGCGACGCCGCCTGCGTCATCGAGATCCATGAGGAGGAACGCCTGGTCGGGGTGGCCGTCTCGTTGCGCGACCGCACCCGGTTCCACGCCTGGGCCTGCGGCGTCCACTACGACGTCGGCGGCAACTACAGCCCCTACCCGCTGCTGTACACCACCTCGGTGGCCCAGGCGCTCGCCGAGGGCCGCGACACCCTGGAAGGCGGTCGCGGCAACCACGTCTTCAAACGCCGGCACGGCCTCACGCCGCTGGCGCTCGACGCCTGCCTGCTTCCCGCGCGTCCGGCCAGGTGACGCGGCGCTTCACGGCGCACCCCGGCCGTCCCCCCGAGTGGGCCGCGCTCGCCGAAGGCGGTCCGCTCTTCGCCACCGAACGCTGGCTTGCCGCCATGCGCGGCCGGATCCCCGGCGCCGCGTACACCTTCACGCTCCACGACTCCGGCACCCCGGTCCTCGCTCTGTACGGCACGGTGCCGGACGCCGGAGGCCGCCGCGAGGTGTTCAGCCTTCCGTACATCCTCACCGGCGACCCGGTGGAGCTGCCGCTGGCCGCCGCCACCCGCGCGCTGCGTCCCCTCGCAGGCGCGCCACCCGACGCCGCCTGGCACCCCTACCTGGTCGTCATGCTCCCCGGCTACGAGTGCCACCCGCTCGGCCCGCTGGCCGGCGACCCCGCGGCGCTCGGGGAGCTGTGCGACGCGATCGTGGCGTGGGCCGGGGAACGGTCGCTGCGGGCCGTGGCGTTCCTGTACACCCCGCCGTCGGCCGGCGCGCTTCAAGGCGAGCTGGCGGCCCGCGGCTTCCTGCGGGTCCCCCTGGCGTACACCTGCGAGCTGGCGCCGCTGGGGGACCGGTTCGAGGACTACCTGGCGTCCCTGCCGCGCAAGCGCCGCACCGAGGCGCGGCGCGAACTGCGGCGGCTCGCCGAGGCCGGCATGACCGTGCGGGCCGCCGAGGTGACCCAGCCGCCGCAGGACGTGGTGGAGCTCAAGCGCGGCCACTCGGCCAAGTACAACGGCGTCCCCTCCGGCCGTGAGGGGATCCGTGCGCGCCTCGAAGGTCTGTGCGCCGGCGGCGCTCTGCTGTTCCGCGCCGAGATCGCCGGTGCTCTCGTCGGCTACGCGCTGTTCGTCACGCACGGCGGCGTCTGGTACTGCGTGAGCACCGGTATGGACTACACGCGTCCCGACGCGCGCCATGCCTACTTCGCCACCGTCTTCTACGAACCCGCGCGTCTCGCGTACGGCGCCGGTGTCCGCCGCCTCCACTACGGCCAGGGAAGCACGGAGGCCAAGACCGCGAGGGGCTGCACGGCGACCGAGCTGCCGGGCTGGATCCTGCCGCTGGACGGCCGCCTCGCTCCCGCGGTGACCGAGAGCGCGCGGACGACCCGGCTGGCCTAGGGCCTAGGTGGAGCGGCGCAGCGGCGGGAAGAGCATGGAGGTCTGCAGGACGACGTTCTCCCAGCGGTCCAGAGGCAGGCCGTGGACGGCGAGCTTCGCCGCCGCGCGCTTCAGGTCGACCCTGGGGTGATCGGGGAGGAACTCGCAGGCCACGATCTCCGCCAGCGGATGCGCGTCGCCTCCGGGGAGCAGTGCGGCCAGCTCGGCTCCGGCGCCGGGCCGCGGGTCGGCGACCAGGCCAGGCGCGAGCTTGCGGCCGAGCTCCCCGAGCTCGGGCCACAGCGCCGCGACGATCTTGGCGCGCAGCCCGACGCGGACGTCGTCGTACTCGCGGGTCTCCTTCGGGACGCCGGCCTCCAGCAGGCCCACGAGGTCGCGCAGCTCGGCCAGGCCGCCGTCCAGCGGCCTGCCGAGGCCGGGGCCGAAGAACACCGAGGCCTCGTGCTCGGAGTCCTCGGGGCTGTCGGAGGTGTGCACGATGTCGAGCATCACGTTGATGCCGCGCAGGTCCCGGCGGATCGTGCCGGGGGCCGCCTCGGCGGGATCGCTGGCCCCCTTGAGCGCGCGCAGGCGCTCGTGGGTGGCGCCGGACGGCCGCCTGTCCTCTACCAGCAGGGCGATGGTCGGCCCGAGGTCGAAGACCAGATCGACCTGCCGGTAGAAGTAGGCCTTCCACACGGAAGTGATGTTGCGTTCCTGCCATGCGTCCTGGCCGGGGGGCCGGTGCCACAGCACCTCGTGGCGGACCGGCGTGAAGCCGTGCCGGTCCAGCATGTCCAGGACGGGGGAGCAGAGGTGACGTTCGAGCGCGTCAGGCGGCAACAGCATGAGAGCGGTCCGCTGCCAGTCGATCGTCGTCACTCATCGCTCCTGTCGTTCGGTCGGTCCCGCGCGGCGGTCAGCCTTTGCGGACGCGCGGCCTGCGGGCCGCCTTGCCTTTACGGTCCATCGTCCCTACTTGGGCTTGCGCACTGTGGGACGGCGGAGCAGTCGGCGTGCGCGGTCCATGGTCAGCCCTTCTTCGTGCGGGTACGGGGACGGCGAAGTGCGACTCGTGCGCGGTCCATGGTCAGCCCTTCTTCGTGCGGGTACGGGGACGGCGAAGTGCGACACGTGCACGGTTCATGAGCGGCCCTTCCTCACTCGTGGCCGGCGGCTGTTGCGGTGGTCTCGGTCCATGGGTCACTTCCTTGCGACGTCGCGGGGCCGGCGCTGCTCAGCCCTTTTTGGACTTACGTATTTTCGGACGGCGTAACTGGACATAGCCGCGGTCCATGGTCAGCCTTTCTTGGTCTTCCTGGTTTTCGGACGGCGCGATGCGAGCGCGTGACGGTCCATTTCTCAGCCCTTCTTTCCGTTGATCTTCGGACGGCGCAGTGCCTTCTTGTGACGGTCCATGCTCACCCCCTGCGTGAACCCGTACGCCGAGACCCGCGGTCACCCATGGGCTCGGCGAGGACCACCATTCATGAAACCTGGCGAATGGCGCTATTTACTGAGTTTTCGGGGATGGTGGCGCATTAGTCAATGGCTGGCGCCGCATCATTCGACTCCGGCCACCGACACGATCATCGGGTCGATCGCCATGCGCAGGCAGGACAGCACGTCGTCCGCCGTCACCGCGCGGATCGCGGCCACCTGTCCGGCCAGGGTCCACGAGGGGTGACCGGGGATCAGGCCGTAGCGGCCGTAGAGCAGCGCCTCCTCGAGCGACTGCTCGGTCTCCAGCTGCAGCAGCCCCGCCGTACGCCGGGTGGCGACCTCGACCTCCTCGGCGCTCCAGCCGCGCTCGGCCCGTTCCCGCAGCAGCGACGTGCCGAGCGCCACGACCTCCTCGGCGTGCTCAGGCGCGGTGGCGACGAACGCGCGCCACACACCGGTGTCGCGGTAGGCGTTGGTGAAACCCCACATCTCGTACGCCAGGCCCCTGCGGTTCCTGATCTCCTCGAACAGCAGCGCCGAGCTGGCCCCCGCGACGAGGTCCATCAGCACCTGCCACGCCGGCAGCAGCGGATGTCCGTACGGCACGGCGGGCCCGCCGAGCACCACCCCGGCCGAGTCGTTGTTGAGCGCCAGATCGCGCCGGCCACCCGACACCCGCGGTGTGCCGTGACCGGCGGCCGCGGCGGCGGGGGGAAGTGAGGCGAGCGGCCCCGCCGACAGCACCGCGAGCACCGCCTCGGTCGTCATGTCGCCGCACACGATCACCCCGGCGGACCCGGCGCGCACCCACTGCTCATGGAAGGCACGCAGGTCGGCCAGACCGACGTTCTCCACGCTCTCCGCGGTACCGCCGACCGGCCTCGCCAGCGGGTGGCCGGAGAACGCCACGTCGTAGAACACGTCGTGCACGATGTCGAACGGGTCACCCGCCGCGAGCCGCAGCTCCTCCTGCACGACCTTGCGCTCGGCCTCCAGCACGTCCTCGGTGAGCGACGGGGTGGCGAGCGCGCGGCCGAGGATCTCCAGCGCGGCCGGCGCCTCAGGCGACGGCACCCGCGCGTACAGCACCAGGTGGTCGCGACTGGTGATGGCGTTGGCCTCGCCGCCGAGCCCTTCGAGCAGGTCCACCGGCCGGCCTTCCGGCAGCGGCGCCTGCATCAGGATGTGCTCGAGCAGGTGCGTGCCACCCGCCACCCGCTCCGGCTCGTACCGCGACCCGGTGAGCAGCCACGTCGTCACCGACGTGGCGGTGGCCCCCGGCCTCCTGAGCACCCACACCGGCACCCCGTTGTCCAGCGCGGCCCGCTCGGGCTCCCTCATCGGTCCTCCTCACCGTCCGTGGCGCCTCTGGCGGCCCTCGCCTCCTCGGAGTCCCCGACGTCACCGGTGGCCTTGGCGCCGTCGAGCGCGTCCTCGTCGATCTCGTCGCCGTGCACCAGGACGAAGCTGCCGACCGGCGTGTCGGCCCACAGCGTGCCGCCGCGGTCGTACAGCTCGGCGCGCGGAGCCCGCCGGCCGGTGTCCACCGGCAGCGCGAACAGCAGCAGGCCCGCCTTCAGCGCGGCGCGCGCGTCCAGCCTGCGCTCGGCCAGGCCCCAGGCACGCCGGGACAGCAGGCCGGAGCCGCCGGTCATCATGTGGTTCTGCAGGCCCTTGAGCGCGAAGTCGAGCGGCCGGCGCAGCGCTCCGGCCGTCGTGGCCCGCCGCCTGGCGCGCGCCGCGACGCTCAGCGTGCGCAGGTCACCCGGCAGGCGCGGCACCTCGAGCGGCGTGCGGCCGAGCAACTCCACCAGCTCCGCGTACTCGGGCCACAACCCGAGCTCGTGCACCGCGAGCGCGCAGGACTTCACCGACGCCGGCGGCGCGTCGCCGAGCAGCACCGAGGCGTCCACCAGGTCACGGGCCCGGAACGGCTGCTCGAACCGCTCCATCAGCATCGCCACCAGGTTCTTGGCGACCGGATCGGCGCACGGCGCCGGCAGCCGCATCCGCGTCGGCACCCCGAGCCGGTCGCCGAGCAACGCGGGGGTGCCGATCTCCACGCCGTACGACAGCGCGTAGGGATCCTCGGGGAACCGCCGCATGCTCACGATGACGTGCAGCTCGCCGTCGTACCGCAGGAACGTCGCGCTGTGCACGGCCCATCCGTCGTCGACCAGCCGGCGTGCCATCCCCCAGAGCCGCTCCTGCTCCGGCACCCAGTAGTCCAGGTCGTTCATGTACCGCAACAGCGGCGCCGGGTACCGGTCGGCGACCTCCAGTCCCTTCAGCGAGACCGGATCATCCCACTCCCGCGCCAGCCGGCCCCGGACCTCCTGGTAGAACTCCGTGCGCCGCCGCAGCTGCGTGAGCTCGTACGTCAGGCCGGGCCCGATGTCGCGTCCGTCGCGTTCCCACGCGCTCAGCAGCGTGGCGAGGAACGACGGCTGTTCCCGCCGGGTGACGTGCAGGATCTCCCCTGGCGTCTCCACCTCCTGGCCGGTGACCGCCACCAGCACGTCCTCAAGCTCACCTGACGTCAGCGACACGTGACCCCCGTCCGTCCACGGCGAATCCCTGCCGACTCTGACAGATCACCAACTTCCCGACAAGACGCTCCAGCAATGGGTCAAGCGGCCGGCGAGCGGTAGGGTCGGGCCACCGGGGAAGCGGGAACGGGGGAGGTGCCGTCATGGCGGTCCGTGAGTTCGACGACCTGCCGTACGCGCGGTACCTGGAGGATTTCTCCGGCCCGCTCACGCGGGAGGGCGACTACGACACCGTCCATGTGCGGGATGTGGAGTTCGGCGACGTCGACGCCGGGAACGGCCGGTTCCTGGAGAGCGCGCTGACCTCCGTGACGTTCGAGGCGGGCCGTTACCGTCGCACACGGTTCAACGACGTGTGGATGCGCTCGGTCCGCTGGGTCGGCTCCGATCTCGGCGAGACCGAGTGGCTGCACACCGACGTGGACGGCGGAGCGCTCTCCGGGGTGCGCCTGGACGGCGCGCTCCTGCGCCAGGTCGTCTTCCAGGGCTGCAAGTTCGACTCGGTCAACTTCCGCGCCGCCAAGTTGCGCGAGGTCACCTTCACCGGCTGCGTCCTGCGCGCCGCCGATTTCGCCGAGGCCACCCTCACCGACGTGACGTTCGACGACTGCGTGCTCAACGAGACCCGCCTCGGCCGCGCCGAACTCAAGAACGTCGACCTGCGCGGCGCACGCGAACTCGGTCTCACCGACGGCGTCGCGTCCCTGCGCGGCGCCACCATCACCAGGCTCCAACTCCTGGACCTGGCCCCCGCGATGGCCGACCTGCTCGGCATCACCGTCGACAAGCACTGACCGGCCTGTACCGACGGGTCTGGCGCTATGTCCAGCAGACGTAAACATTACGACGTTTATGGTGGTCTGCCTGTTTTGCAGGGGTATGTCGGGAATAGGTAGGAATCGCCAGTCGGAAGGGTGGTGGAAGCCATGGTCAGGCCCACGGGCATGGAACGGCATCCCGACATCCAGGAGATGCGCGCGACACGCGAGCGCGCGGGCTCGATGCCCGTGGCACAGGTGACCGAGGGACTCAACATCGTGTCCGGTCTCTACCTGGCCATCTCGCCGTGGATCGTCGGTTTCAGCGGGTTCTCCCGCCTGGCGGTCAACAACCTCATCACCGGGCTGGCGCTCGCCGTCCTCGCCATGGGGTTCGCCTCGGCCTACGGCCGCACCTACGGGCTGAGCTGGATCGCGCCGGTCATCGGACTCTGGACGATCATCGCGCCGTTCGTGCTGCGTTCCGTCAGCGCCTCGACGGTGTGGAGCAACGTGGTCATCGGGACGATCATCTTGCTGCTCGGCCTCGGCGCCATGGCCTTCGGGATGATGCGCCGCAAGCCGCAGAGGTTCGGCGGCGACGGCCACCGCTGAGCGGCCGGCACCGGCGCCCGCGACCGCCTGGAAGGCATCGCGGGCGTGCGCCGTGTCTCGCGGGGGTCAGGTGGACGGCTCGGAGTCCTCGTGCTGGGTGAACAGGGCCAGCAGGCCCTCGACGCGGTGGTCGGCCTCGGCGGGGTGGCGCAGGCGGCGGCTCGGGTCGACGGTGTAGTGGTTGCGGCGGCCGACCCGGGTGCGCTGGAGGTAACCCGCGGCCTCCAGATCGTTCACGATGAGCTGTGCCGAGCGCTCGGTGATGCCGGCCCGCTCCGCCATGTCACGTAGCCTGGCCTGCGGGTTCCTGGCGACCTCCAGCAAGATGCGCGCGTGGTTGGTGAGGAAGGTCCAGCGGCTCCCGCCGGCCGGCTCCTCGCGCGCCTTCACCGTGTCCTTCGGATCCTGCATCACAGTTTTCTCTCTACGCGAAGAGAAGTGCGGGGTCGACACGCTATCTTGGCTGTCAGATAGGCGAATCGCAATTCAGGTATCATAATACCTTTGTGTGGGCGGCGGCAGGGGCTTCCGGACGCTGCGCCGAGATCCGGCCGAGTGGACCAACGAGCTTACGGCGGGAGCAATG
The DNA here is from genome assembly GCF_014207705.1 of Sphaerisporangium rubeum. Lineage (NCBI taxonomy): Bacteria > Bacillati > Actinomycetota > Actinomycetes > Streptosporangiales > Streptosporangiaceae > Sphaerisporangium > Sphaerisporangium rubeum. The sequence goes on along the minus strand of NZ_JACHIU010000001.1, from coordinate 6,083,183 downwards.
GCGGTGGACGTGCTCTATGAGGATGCTCACCTGCGTGTCACCCGGACGTCGGACGGCTGGGTGCGTGTCACCGGCGAGGTCGACCTGTCCAACAGCGCCGCGTTCGGCGCCGCGCTCACCCGCCTCTCCGCGCTGCACGGCCCGCTGGACGTCGACGTCGCGGGCCTGCGTTTCGTCGACCTGTCGGGCCTGCGGTCCCTCGTCCAGCCCGATTCCTCCGCGGCGGAAGGCCCGGCCCGGCTGCACAACGTCCCGGTCCACGTGCGCCGCCTGATGTCCCTGCTCGGCTGGGATCCCGCCGGCGCCAACGGCTCCGGGCTCCCCACGATGCCTTGAGGGTCCCGCCGCGGCACGAGGAACGGCAGAATGCCTCGGGGATCTTTGACGGAACATCGGCGGATGGAGGACTCATGCTTCCCTGGCGGGCCGACCTCGAAGGACGCCTCGACGAGCACGTGATCGACAGCGCGCTGCTGCGCGGCAACCCCCTGGGTGACCCGCACGAACGGCCGCTGTGGGTGTACGTGCCGCCGGGGTACGACGACGAGCCCGGCCGGCGCTACCCGTCGATCTACGTCATCCAGGGGTACACGGGTCACCTCGCGATGTGGCGCAACCGCTCGCCGTACCGGCGGCCGTTCATCGAGACGGCCGACCAGGTGTTCGCCGGCGGGTCCGCGCCTCCGGCGATCGTGGTCTACGTGGACGCCTGGACCGCCTACGGCGGCAGCCAGTTCGTCGACTCGGCCGGCACGGGGCCGTACCACTCGTATCTGTGCGACGAGGTCGTGCCATGGGTGGACGAGCACTACCGCACACTGGCCGGCCGCGACCACCGCGGCATCACCGGCAAGTCCAGCGGCGGCTTCGGCGCCATGATCACCCCGATGCTCCGGCCCGACCTGTTCGGCGGGCTCGCCACCCACGCGGGGGACACGCTGTACGAGTACTGCTACCTGCCGGAGTTCGCCAAGGCCACCCGGCACCTGCGTGAGTACGGCGGCGACATCCGGCGCTGGTGGGAGGGGTTCCGGTCCCGTGTGGCCTTCACCGACCCCGCCGACGAGGTCCTGCTGATCGTGCTCGGCTGTTCGGCCGCCTTCTCACCCGGCCCGGACGGCGTCCCGGAACTGCCGTTCGATCCCGAGACCGGCGCGCTGCGTCCGCAGGCCTGGCAGCGGTGGCTCGACTGGGACCCCGTGCGCATGGTCCCCGAGCACGCCGAGGCCCTGCGCTCCATGCGCGCCATCTGGATCGACGCCGGCAAACGCGACGAGTTCTACCTGGACCTCGGCGCGCAGGCCTTCCACAAGGCCCTGCTGGCCCACGGGGTCGGCGAGGACGCCGTCCACTTCGAGCTCTTCGACGCCGGACACGGCGCCATCGACTACCGCTACCCGCTCTCCCTGGCGTGGCTGGCCGAACGCCTGTCCGCCTGACGGCGCCACGCCGTCCGTGCTCGTGGCACGGCGCACGGACGGCGGGTCACCGGGCCATGGGCTCCGGCAGTTTCGCGGCCAGCAGGTCGACCTTCTCGATCGTCGGGGGACGGGTGAAAAGCTCGTCCGCGCGGTGCAGCAGCGCGGACTGGATCTTGCCGAGCAGGTAGCAGCGGCGTCCGTCGTCGCTGTCGAAGGTGTCGAACAGGCCGAAGGTCCCACTGTCGATGCGCAACGTGAACCATGCCGCGCACGCGGACTCGTCCTCGATGAGGCCGATCTCGTCCCGCAGCAGTTCCTCGATCTCGTGTTCCTTGCCGGGCCGTGCGTGGATACGCACCAGCAGGCCGACGGTCACCATGGACGATCACCCCTCGGATGCTGGAGTACCCGTCGCGCTGATCGGACGAACGCTGACAAAAGCGAAATTGGATGATTTATGACCGCAGGCTGATGGGCCGCGCTCAGGGACCGGCGGACGGCAGGACGATCGCGGTGACCACAAGGCCCCGCTCGGCCAGCCAGCGGCCCGCGAACCCGGTGACCTTGGTGCCGTCCACCACGGGTCCGGGGACCAGCAACCGCGCCTCGAACGACCCCGCGGCGGGGTCGAGCGCCACCACGGCCTCCTCGAAACCGAGCCAGCGGCCCGTCAAGGGGAACCACGTCTTGTAGACCGACTCCTTGGCGCTGAACAGCATGCGGTCCCAGTGGACGCCGGGCCGGGACGCGGCCAGCGCACGCAGGTGCTCCTGCTCCTCGGGGAGCGCGATCTCGCCGAGGACACCGGGAGGAAGCGGGCCGTCCGGCTCGGCGTCGATGCCGACGGACGTCACGTGCTCGGCGCGGCCGAGCACCGCGGCGCGGTAACCGTCGCAGTGGGTCATGCTCCCCACCACGCCGGCCGGCCACTGTGGCGCGCCGCGCGGCCCCGGCAGCACCGGCGCCGCCGGCACCCCGAGCGCCGCCATGGCACGCCGCGCGCACAGGCGCGCCGTCGCGAACTCCTTGCGCCGCTTGTCCACGGCGCGGCTGATCGCGGCCTCCTCCTCGGGGAACAACTCGGCCGGCGGATCGTCGAACGACTCGGCCGCGACGACGGCCGGGGGGAGGATGGCGTCGATCACGCGCGGCCTCCGTCGGCGGCGGGGAGGACGCAGCGCAGCGCCTTGGCGCCGTCGAAGCCGTACATGCGCCGCTCCCTCGGGTAACCCAGCGAGACCTCCTCGAACCGCACGCCGTCGTGCCACGTGGTGCGCGGGATGTGCAGGTGGCCGTACACGACGGCGGCGGCGTTGTACCGCACGTGCCAGTCGGCGGTCTCGACCGAGCCGCACCACTGCGCGAACTGCGGATAACGCAGCACCTCGGTGGGGTGGCGGGTGAGCGGCCAATGGTTGATCAGGACCGTGGGGAGATCGGGGTCGCGCGAGTCGAGCCGGATCTCGGTCTCCCGCAGCCGGGCCCGGCACCAGGCGTCCCTGGTGGGGTGCGGGTCGGGGTGGAGCACGAACTCGTCGGTGCACACGATGCCGGTCTCCTGGGCCCACGCCATGGCCTCCTCCTTGGAGAGGTCAGGCGGCCGGAACGTGTAGTCGTACAGGGTGAACAGCGGCGCGACCGTCACCGGGCCCCCGGGGCCGTCGTACACCACGTAGGGGTCCTCGGGGGTGACCACGCCGATGCTCCGGCACATGTCGACCAGCATGCGGTACCGCTCCACACCGCGCGCACGCACCGGATCGTCGCGCACCGTCCACAACTCGTGGTTGCCAGGCGACCAGATGACCTTGGCGAACCGTTCCGCCAGCAACCGCAGAGCCCACTCGATGTCGGCGAAGAACTCCCCGACGTCCCCGGCGACGATGAGCCAGTCGTCCTCGGACTCGGGACGCAACCCCTGCACGATCTCGCGGTTCTCCGGATAGGCCACATGAAGGTCGCTGATCGCCATCAGCCGTCCGCTTGCCCGTCCGCCGATCGTCACACGGCGATCGTAACCGCGCCGGGACGGCCATGGGTACGAGCCCTGGAACCGGTGCGGCCGGATACCGTTTGCACATGAGCGCCACCCTCGTCGCCAAGGAACTCGCCGCGGGCCACGGCGACCGGTCCCTGTTCTCCGGGCTCGATCTCGTCGTCGCACCCGGGGACGTGATCGGCCTGGTCGGAGTGAACGGCGCCGGCAAGTCCACGCTGCTGCGCATGCTGGCGGGCCTGGCCGCGCCGGAGCACGGCACCGTGCGACTGACCCCCGCCACGGCCGTCGTCGGCTACCTGCCGCAGGAGCCCGACCGCCGTCCGGGGGAGACCGTCGAGGCGTTCCTCGGCCGCCGCACCGGGGTCACCGCCGCGCAGCGCGACCTGGACGCCGCCACCGAGGGCCTCGTGGCCGGCACCCCCGGCGCCGACGACGCGTACTCGGTCGCTCTGGAGCGCTGGCTGGCCCTCGGCGGCGCCGACCTCGCCGAGCGCGCCGCGCAGGTCACCGAGGAGATCGGCCTGGACGTCGGCCTCGACCGGCCGATGACCGCGCTGTCCGGCGGCCAGGCGGCCCGCGCGGGCCTCGCGTCGCTGCTGCTCAGCCGGTACGACGTGTTCCTGCTCGACGAGCCGACCAACGACCTCGACCTGGAGGGGCTGGAACGCCTGGAACGGTTCGTCTCGACCTTGCGTCCCGGCACGGTCGTGGTCAGTCACGACCGCGAGTTCCTCGCGCGGACCGTCAACTCCGTCGTGGAGATCGACCTTCCCCAGCAGCAGATCAACGTGTACGGCGGCGGCTACGAGTCCTACCTGACCGAGCGCGAGGTGGCCCGCAGGCACGCGCGCGCCGAGTACGACGAGTACGCCGAGACCCGCGCGTCCCTGGAGGCCAGGGCCCGCACCCAGCGTGCCTGGATGGAGAAAGGCGTCAAGAACGCGCGCCGCAAGGCCCCCGACAACGACAAGGTCGGCAAACGCTTCCGCACCGAGTCCACCGAGAAGCAGGCCGCCAAGGCGCGGCAGACCGAGCGCATGATCGAACGCCTCGACACGGTGGAGGAACCCCGCAAGGAGTGGGAACTGCGCATGCAGATCGCCATGGCACCCCGCTCCGGGGCCATGGTCGCGACCCTCCGCGACGCCGTGGTGACCCGCGGGTCCTTCACGCTCGGCCCGGTGAACCTCCAGATCTCCTGGGCCGACCGGGTGGCCGTCACCGGCGCCAACGGCTCAGGCAAGACCACGCTGCTGTCGGCGTTGCTCGGCCGCACCCCGCTGACCGGCGGCGCCGCCGCACTCGGCGCCGGGGTGACGGTCGGTGAGATCGACCAGACCCGTGCGCTGTTCCTGGACGACACCCCGCTGCTCGACGCCTTCGCGAGCCACGTGCCGGACCTCACCCCCGCGGACGTCCGCACACTGCTCGCCAAGTTCGCGCTGCGCGCCGCGCACGTCCTGCGTCCCGCCGCCACGCTCTCCCCAGGCGAGCGCACCCGTGCGGCCCTGGCCCTGCTCCAGGCCAGAGGCGTGAACCTCCTGGTGCTCGACGAGCCCACCAACCACCTGGACCTGGCCGCCATCGAACAGCTCGAAGCGGCCCTCGGCACCTACGAGGGCACTCTGCTGCTGGTGACCCACGACCGCCGCATGCTCAAGGCCGTCCACACGACCCGCCACATCCGCGTCGACGCGGGGACCGTCACCGAGGTCACCCCGGCCTGACCCGCCACCCCGGCCTGACCCACCTGACCCGTCACACCGGCCACCTGGCCACGGCAGCCGATCCGCCACACCGGCCAGGCCGGCCACCTCGCATGGCGGCCGGCCCGCGCGACCCTCGGGTCAGTCCTCCTCCTCGCCTTCGAAGAAGTCACCGATCTCGTCGACGGCCTCGGCGGCGAGGAACCCGCCGGCCACCCCGGCCGCACCCGCGGCGACGACACCGCCGACCCCCGGCCCGCCGTGGTGACCATGGTGGTGCGGGTCGTGGTACCCGTCGTGTCCCTGGTAGGGGTGGTTGTCCTGGTACGAGTGGTGGCCGCCGTGTGAGTTCTGCCGCAGCCCGCCGAGCCAGGCGTTGATCTCGGCGGCCCAGTCGCGGCCCTCGGCGTCCGCGTGGGTGGTCTGCCAGCGAGCTGTCGCGTCGCCGCCGCCGAACGCGCCGCCGCGCCGGTCGGCCTCCACGATGACGTCCATGCCGCCTGGACCGGCGACGAACGTCAGCTCGACCTCGTTGACCTGACCCTGGTAGGCAGGAGGGGGATAGAACTCGATCTCCTGGTAGAACGGCAACTGCTGGCTCACCCCGAAGATCTGCCCCACCTCCAGGTCGGCGCTCCTGAAGGCGAACCCGAGCCGGCCGAACCCCTGCAGCACGGCCTCCTGCGCCGGCAGCGGCTCCACCTGGAACACGTCGAGGTCACCCTTGTCGACGGCCTTGGCGATGGCCAGCTCGGTCCGCACCCCGAGCGACATGCCGCGCAGGTGCTGTCCCATCACCTCGGTGACCGGCGTCTCCCACGGCACGTGCAGCTCGAACGGCAGCATGCGGTCCTCGCCTTCGCGCAGCGTGAACGGCCCCGAGACCTGGCCGCGGAAGAACTCCACCACGCCGACCTGCTCGTCCGCGCCGTGCTCGGCCTCGACGCGGCTCACCAGGCCGAGCGTGATGTGCTCGATCTCGGCGTCCACGTCGCCGCCTTTGAGCCGCACCTCACCGCTCAGCGTCCCACCCGGCCGTACTCGCGTGGTGGCGAGCACGGTGTCCACCGAGGGGGCGCCGACGCCGAAGGCGCTCAGCATGCGTTTGAAGACCACGGTTCCTCTTTCTCGTGTCGAGGGTGCTGGGAATCGCTCCTGGAACGAGCGGCATCCGGCGGCGGTTCCCGTTCCACGGCGGCTCGGCGCGCCTTTTTCTGACACGGGAATTTCCTGGTTCCGGGGTTGAACCGGCGCGCCACGTGCCGCGTACCTCTGTTCGTGTTCGACGTCAGGAACAGGCGGATCCCGGCGGCGGCCGGGCTGGCCGCCGCGCTGCTGCTCGTGTTCCAGGCGGGTGCCGCCGCCGACCCGCGTCCCACCGTGGCGCAGGCGCGCGCGAGGCTCGCTCAGCTGAACGACAAGGCCGACGCCACGGTCGAGCGGTTCAACGCCATCAGTGAGAAGTACAAGGCGTCCAAGAAGAAGTACGAGCGCCTGAACCAGGAATACGCCGCGGAACAGGCCAAGGTGGACGATCTGCGGGAGAGCGTGGTGTCCGCCGCATCCGGCATGTACCAGTACAACGGCCTGTCGTCAGTCGTCGGCATCGTGTCGGACGCCGACCCGGACGGCCTGCTCGCCGGCCTCGCCGTGGCCGGCCAGGTGTCGGCCGGCCAGGCGCAGACCCTGACCGACTTCGACAAGGCCACCAAGGGCCTGCGGGTGCGCCGCGCGAACGCCAAGACCGCGTACGACGAGCTCGGCGACCTGCTCGGCGACGTCGCCAAGGAGAAGAAGAAGGTCGAGAAGCTCGTGGGGGAGCAGGAGGCCCTGCTGCGCCGCCTCAACCAGTTCAACCCCGGCAACCCCAGCAGCAAAGGCGTGACCTACGACGGCCCCGCCTCCGGCAGCGCACGCAAAGCGCTCCAGTTCGCCTACGCGCAGGTCGGCAAACCGTACCGCTACGGCGCCACCGGCCCCGGCGCCTACGACTGCTCGGGTTTCGCGCAGGCCTCCTGGGCCGCCGCCGGCGTGAAACTCCCCCGCACGACCTACCAGCAGTGGGCCTGGGGAGCCTCCCGCCGCGTCTCCATGAACGCGCTGGAACCCGGCGACCTCATCTTCAGCAACGGCCTCGGCCACATGGGCATCTACGCCGGCGACGGCAAGATGGTCCACGCGCCCCGCACCGGCGACGTCGTCAAGATCGTCACCCTCTCCTCCTACGGCACCAGCCGCTTCGTAGGCGCCGTCCGTCCCTGACCCACCCGACGGGATCCGCTCGACGTCCGCTCCTGACCCATCACCTCCGGCACGCGGGAGAGCGCCACCCGGCCCCCGCCTCAGACGCGTATCCCCGCGATGAAAGCGCCGCTCGGCGTCCGCCGTCGATCCGCAGGGGAACCTGCCGCGTCCCCGCTCACCCGCCGCGTTCCGGGCCTAGACTCCAAACCGGTCACCACCGGACCCCGGCCGGAAAGGGGAGAACCTTGACGTCACCCACCGCCGTACGCGGCACCCCGAGCGCAGGCCCCATCACCCCACCCCCCGTCAAACCCCCGTCCCCCCTCACCCCCGGCCCGATCGCCCCACCGCCGATCAAGCCGCCGTCCCCGCTGACCCCCGGCCCCACCACCCCACCCAAGCAGGCATGACGATCACCTCACGCGAGATCGGCCTGCTGCGCCTCGTGGCCCAGCGCATCGCCGGCCCCGGCGAGGCCACCCCCGCGGCCGTGGTCCGCATGCTCGGCGCCATGCAGGCGCAGGACCCCGCCGGAGCCCTCACGTCGGTCGCGCTGCGCACCGAAGGCGGCACCCGGCAGGCCGTGAAGGCCGCCTACGACGCCGGAGAGATCGTCAAGACCTGGCCCATGCGCGGCACCCTCCACCTGATCGCCGCCGAGGATCTCCCCTGGTTCCTGCCGCTCACCACCCCCCGCGTGACCGCCGCCTCCGCGGCCCGCCGCGCCGTGCTCGGCATCGACGACGCCACGCTGCGCAAGGCCCGTGACCTCGCCGAGCAGGCGCTCACCGGCGGCCGCCTGAGCCGGGCCGGCCTGCTGGACACCTGGCGGCGTGGCGGCGTGGAGGTCGACAGCCACCGTGGCTACCACCTGATCGGCCACTTCGCGCAGACCGGCGTCATCTGTTTCGGCCCCACCCTGGACGGCGGCGACCAGGCCCTCGTCCTGGCCGAGGAATGGATCACGGCCCCCCGCCACCTTGACCGCGACGAGTCCCTGGCCGAGCTGGCCCTCCGCTACTTCCGCAGCCACGGCCCCGCCACCCTCAAGGACTTCGCACGCTGGACCCACCTCCCCATGAAGGACGCCAGAACCGCTCTCACCCTGGCCCGTCCCCACCTGGCCCACCTGAGGTCGGACACCACCGAGTACTTCCTGTCCCCCGAGACCGAGGACCGCCTGTCCGCGCACCGCGACCACGCCGAGGCCGTCCACCTCCTCCCCGGCTTCGACGAGTACGTCCTCGGCTACCAGGACCGCTCCGCCGTCCTGGACCCGGAGTTCGCCACCCACATCGTCCCCGGCGGCAACGGCATCTTCCGTCCCACCGTCGTCGCCGCCGGCCGCATCGTCGGCACCTGGAAACAGACGGTCCGCACCAAATCCCGCACCATCACCCCCACCCCCTTCACGACCTTCCCCACCGGCGTCCCCGAGGCCATCGAGACCGCCTACGCCGCGCTTCCCTGACGGTCACCGTCCGGACGAGCGGCCGGTGTCGAACCTTGCCGGAGTTACTTGGCTGAGGTAATTTTTACTCATGCGAGTAACGGGGGAGCGCGGTGGACGCAGGAGCACGGTCGCGGGGGCGGCGCGCAGAGCGCAGATCGTGGCGGCGGCGATCGAGGTGATCGCCGAGGTGGGGTACAGCCAGGCGTCGTTCGTGCGGATCGCGGAGCGGGCCGGGGTGTCGAGCACCCGGCTGATCTCCTACCACTTCGAGGGGAAGGACGAGCTGATCACGCAGGTGCTCGGCGAGGTGTACCGGGTCATGGGGGAGTTCATGGCCGAGCGGGTGCGCGGGGCAGGGTCGGCGGGGGAGGCGCTGGAGGCCTACGTCAGGGGGCTGGTGGAGTTCATCGGGTCGCATCGTGCGGAGATGCGGGCCCTGATGGAGATCTTTCTGAACTTCCGGGGGGAGGGGGGCTACGGGCCCGTGATGGATCTCGGGGTGCTGAGGCATGTCGAGGAGATCCTGCGGTGGGGGCAGCGGAACGGGGAGTTCCGGGAGTTCGACGTACGGGTGATGGCCGTCGTCGTCCAGCGGTCGCTGGACGGGTTGCCGTTCCTGCTGGAGGCCGAGCCGGAGCGTGACCTCGGTGGGTACGCCGACGAGCTGGTGACGACGTTCCGGCTGGCCACGGGGAGCGCGCGATGACGCGGTACGCGGGACGGCGGGACGGGGTGGTGTTCCTGGTCGACATCGCCGTCTCGGTGGGGTTCTACTACCTGTTACGGCTGTGCGGGGTGGGGTACGAGGCGGCGCTGCTGGTCAGCTCGCTGGCGCCGGGGGTCAGCACGGCCGTCGAGGTGCGCAGGAACGGCCGGCCCAACACCATGACGGTTTTCATGATCACGATCGTGCTGCTCGCCGCGGCGATCGCGCTGATCAGCGACAACGCGCGGGTGCTGCTGGCCAGGGACGGCGTCTGCACGGCGGTGTTCGGCGCGTGGATGCTGCTCAGCCTCCGCGGGCCCCGGCCGCTGGTCACGGTGTTCACCCGCATGATGCTGGACGGCAGGCTCGGGCCGGGCCGGCCGCCGTGGGACGAGCTGTGGGAGAGGCTGCCCCGGTTCCGGCGCGCCTGGCGGGGAGCGACCGTCATCTGGGGGGTGGGGCTGCTGCTCGACTCCGTCGTGCGGATCGTCATGGCGGTCACCTTGCCGGTGGATGTGGTGCCGGGGCTCAACGCGGCGCAGTACGCCGTGTTCATGATCCTCATGCAGGTCGCGGTCAACATCTACCTCGTGCCGACCGGGGTCTACAACCAGTGGTCGGCCATGTACGAGCCGTTGCGTGAGGCCCCTGCCGAGGCGGCCTGATGCGCCTTCGTCCAGAAGTCGCCTGGACCTGGCACGTTTGAGATTCGTACCAGGGAAAGAGAGGGGGGCGAGGAGCGAAGGAGGCAAATCAAATGACCATAGCCGGAAGCATTTTCCTGATCATGCTGGGTGCCATCCTCACCTGGGCCGTCGAGTTCGATCTCGCCGGTGTCGACATCAACGTCGTCGGCGTGATTCTCATGCTCGGCGGTATCGCGGGCCTGCTGTTCGGCATCTGGCGCCTCACCAACGCACGCCGCACCGTCACCCGCAGCACCACGACGCCTGAGGCCTACGCCACCCCGGTGACCCCCGTGGACCGGACGACGACCCGCGTCTACGAAGAGCGCCGGTACGACGACCCGATCGTGTGACGCCGAAGTCACGACACAGTCGGCCGTAGTGACAGGCTTCGTCAACGTTCTGGCAGGTCGCGTCGGATAACTGCCACGCTGAACGTATAAGGCCGGCGGTTCGAAGGAGGTAAGCATGCCTGGGAAGCAGGAACTCCCCTCGACGCTGGAGCGCTCGCCGAAGAAAGCCCAGGAGACCTGGATCAAGGCGCACGACTCCGCGGTGGAGACGTACGGCGAGGGACAGCGCGCGCACCGCACGGCGTTCTCCGCGCTGAAGCACTCGTTCGAGAAGGTCGGCGACCACTGGGAGCCCAAGGGACGCAAGGGACCGTCCGACAAGCAGGCGGCCCGCAGCACCCCGAAGCCCGGCAAGACCGCTGAAGGCGTGGACGCCAACGCCTCCAAGAAGCACCTCTACGAGGTCGCGGCCAAGCTCGACATCCCCGGTCGCTCCAAGATGGGTAAGAGCGAGCTGGTCGAAGCCATCATGAAGGCCAACCGCAGGGCCACGGCCAAGGCCCGCTGAGGTCACCGTCATCAGCCCGCGGGTGGCGCGCGAACCGCGCCACCCGCGGGTTTTCGTGTGCGAAACCCTGCGTGGCGGGTCGTTAGATCCCTTCTACCTGGGGTAGCGGAAGGTCCAAGGTGAAGGAGGACAACGATGGCGGATATCAAGGACAACACCCAGGACGCCGTGAACGGCGTCAGGAGAAACGCGGCGGACCTCGGTTCCGTGGCCGGCGAGAAGGCCGGCGAACTGGCCTCCAAGGCACAGGCCAAGGCCGGCGATCTCGCCGCCGTGGCGGGGGAGAAGGCCGGGGACCTGGCCGCCAAGGCCGGCGACAAGGCCGGTGAGCTCGCGCACAAGGCCGGGGACAAGGCCGGCGTGATCGTCTCGCTCGCCGGCGACAAGGCCGGTGAGCTGGCGGGCAAGGCCGGTGAGCTGGCGGACCGGGCCAAGACGAACATGCCGCCGGAGGTCAAGGACACCGCGGACAAGGTCGTGGCCCAGGCCAAGAACCGTCCGTGGGTGACGGCCGGTGTGGTGGCCGGTGTCCTGTTGTTGTGGCGCATCGCGCGGAGGAAGAAGACGTCGTGAAGAAGCTCGCCTACAGGGGTGTGTCCGCGCTGACCGGTATCACCGGCGGCTACCTGTCCGGCGTGATCTTCAAGCAGGTGTGGAAGCTCGTGTCGGGTAAGGACGACGCGCCGGAGGCCAGGTCCCGCGAGTACGGCTGGGGCGAGGTGCTGGTGGCGGCGGCCGTACACGGCGCGATCTTCGGGGTGGTGAGGGCGGCACTCGACCGGGCCACCGCTCAGTCGATCGAGGACAACACGGGAACGTACCCCGACGCGTAGACGGACACCGCTGGGGGTCGCCGGACGGCGACGCGAAAGGGGCGGGTGGCGGAGAGAGGGACCGCCACCCGCCCCTTTTCGCGGCGTCAGGAACGGTTATGGGAAAGGCCCATCCCGGCGAGCGGGACGGGCCTTGTACGGACGTGTCGGTGGCGGCTGTGCGGAGGTGCTCAGCGACGCCGGCCGAGCGCGGCCACGGCCGCCGCGGCGATGCCGCCGGCCCCGGCCGCCAGCAGGTGGTTGCGATGCTGCGACAGCCACACCTGAGGGCTGCGCGTCTTGGCCTCGGCGTCGAACTCGCCGTGCGCGCCGTAGTCGGTGTCCTCGTCCGCGGGACTCCAGAGGTTGGACACCCCGCTCGGTTTCTCGTCGGTGAGCTGCGACTTCACCCCGAACGCGCCGAGATACCTGTCGAGCAGGCCGGGGATGAGCCGTTCGCCGAGGATGGTGCCGACGGTGCTGCCACCCACCCAGTACTCGCGCCGGGACGGGTGCTCGGCGGCGTACACGATGGCCCGTGCCGCGACCTCCGGCTGGTAGATCGGCGGCACCGGCTGCGGGTGCTTGCGCAGCCGCGACAGGACCCAGTCGAACTGCGGCGTGTTGAGCGCCGGCAGATGGACCATGGTGACCTTGATGTCGCTGCCCTCGTCGAGCAGTTCGGTGCGCACCGACTCGGTGAAGCCCTTGATGGCGTGCTTGGCGCCGCAGTACGCCGACTGCAGCGGGATGCCGCGGTAGGCGAGCGCCGACCCGGTCTGCACGATGACGCCGCGGCCCCTCGGCCGCATGCGCCGTAGCGCCGCACGGGTCCCCCAGACGTAGCCGAGGTACGTCACGGCGGTGGTGCGCTCGAACTCCTCGGGTTCGATGTCCTGGAACCTGGCGAAAACCGAGGAGAACGCCACGTTGATCCAGATGTCGATCGGCCCGAGGTCCCGCTCGACGCTGTCGGCCGCGGCCTCCACCTGCTCGTGGTCGGCGACGTCGGCCGGGTAGACCTTGGCGGTGCCGCCGAGGGTGCCGACCTCCGTCGCCGCGGTCGCGAGACCCGTCTCGCCGCGCGCGACGAGCGCGACCTTGGCTCCTTTCTCACCGAGCAGGCGTACGACCGCACGGCCGACGCCGCCGCTGGCGCCGGTGACGACGACGACCTTTCCTTCGAGCACGACGTCTCCCCTCAGGTCATGGACTGGGTTCCGCCGCCGAGGCGGCGCTGCCGCCGTACCGCGAGGACGACGTCGACCGCCGCCGCCACGGCGAGGACGGCGAGCACGATGCCCGCCACGGTGAAGCCCGCGACGAACGCGAGCACCCCCAGCGCCACCGCAAGGAAGATCGCGAAGGAGCCCAGCCGGATGTGCACCACGTCCCGCGGCGTCGACCGCACCATGGGCTTACCCGTCTCGGACCGCTGTTCTGGAGTTTCACTCACTTTCCGGCCCCCTTTCCCTTATCAGGGTCAGCTACCGTTCTCATCGGCTTCCAAACCCCGCAGGTCACCTGGACAGCACCTGCTTGATCGCGTTGAGCACCGCAGGCACGCCGGCGTCACCGCCGAGCACCCGGTTCCCGGCCAGGTACGGCGGCGGCCCCCACGGGCCGGACGGCTCGCCACCCGCGACCGTCACCGACGGCACGCCGTAGGCGGGTGCGAGGTGCGCGGCTCCGCAGTGCGCGCTCACCAGCAAGGAGGCGCCTGACACGGCCGCGCACAGGTCCATCAGCGACGACCGGCCGGCCAGCACGCTCTCCGGCGGCAGACCGGCGAGGCCCGCGACCAGCAGCCCGAGGGGCCGTTCCCTGCGGTTCCCCGTCACGACCACCCGCATGCCGTCGGCGACCAGGGCCCGCGCCACCTCGGCGAACCGCTCAGGTGGCCATCGGTACGCGGGGTCGGCGGCGCCGGGGTGGATCAGCGCGGTGCCGGAGGCAGGAGGCGGGTGACCCGGTGGTGGCGGCAGCCGCAGGTCGGCGGGGTCGGTCCTGGCGCCGTACCACTCGATGAGGCGGCAGCACCGCTCCACATCGTGCTCGTCGTCCCGCCATGGGGGGCCCTTCAACCGTGGGAACACCGGGTGCGCGAAGGCCCATAATCGCTGGGGCCGCAGGTCCATGAGGCGCAGATGGCTCTCAGGTCCCGGGCCGTACATGTCGATCGCGACGGTGGGGCGGTGGCCACCCCAGGCGAGGCGGTCCAGGCCACGGGTGGGGAGCACGGCACGGACCGCGCCGGTCAGGTCGGCCAGCTCGGTCAGTTCCTCGGGAACGGCCAGCACCACGCGCAGGCCGCCGGCGTACAGCGCGCGCAGCGCGGGGACGGCGGTGAGCAGTTCGCCGACCCCCGGTGCGCGGAGAACCAGCGCGGCGGTCATCGCCTCGCGACACGAGGACGGTGACCCGCGGCCGGTCGGAGCGCCGCCGGCCTGCGCCGCTCCTCCAGGACCTCGACGGGCCTGCGCGGCGTCACGCCATGCCGTTGCCGCAGCACTTCCTCGTAGACGGCGCAGGTCTCCGCCGTGATCCGTGGCCAGTTGTACCGTGTCCGCGCACGCTCACCGGCGGCCATGCCGTACGCGGTCAGGCGCATCGGGTCGCCGAGCAGGTCGTTGACCGCCGCCGCGACCGCCTCGGGGTCACGCGGCGGGACCAGCGTGCCGGTCACGCCGTCGATCACGGTCTCCTGGTGGCCGCCGACCGCGGACGCCACCACCGGCAGGCCGCACGCCATCGCCTCGAGGGCCACCATGCCGAACGGCTCGTACCAGGGCAGGCAGAGCGCGAGGTCGGCCGAGCGCATCAGCGTCGGCACGTCACCATGGTGCACCTGGCCGGTGAAGCGCACCCGGTCGGCCACCCCGGCCTCGCACGCGAGCAGCCGCAGCCGCCGTACCTCGGGGTCGCGGTCCAGCGCGTACGCGGGTGGCCCGCCGGCGACGACCAGCTCGGCGTCCGGGATGAACGGCAGGGCCTCGATGGCCGTGGCGACACCCTTGCGCGGCACCAGGCGGCCGATGGACAACAGCCGCGCTCGTCCCGTACGGGGAGCCGCGGGCCCCGCCGGGGTGAACCGCGTGCTGTCCACGCCGCACGGCACCACGCGCAGCGAACGGCGCGGCACCTCCATGCCGATCAGCTCGGCCACCTCGTCACCGCAGGTGGCGACGACCCGGGCCGCGCCACGCGCGACGGCGGCCTCGGCCCCCACCCGCCACGCCGGGCTGGTGTCGTCCACCCCCTGGTGGCGGCGCTTCACCACGCCGAGCGCGTGGAAGGTGTGCACGACGGGGACGCCGCTCTCCTCGGCGGCGGCGAGGGAGGCGAGACCACTCATCCAGAAGTGGCTGTGCGCGATGTCCGGCCGCCGCAGCCGCCAGTGGTCGCGCATCCAGCGGCCGAACTCGGGGATCAGCGGCAGGAGCTCGTCCTTGGGTATCCGCGCCGGCGGCCCCGCGGGGACGTGCACCACCGTCACACCCGGCGCGAACGCCACTTCCTCCGGTACTCCCGCACGTTCGCGCCGGGTGTAGACGGTGACCTGGTGGCCGAGAGCGCCGAGGCCCCGGGCCAGTTCCGCCACGTGCACGTTCTGTCCTCCGGCGTCCACTCCGCCGAGTGTGGCCAGAGGACTGGCGTGCTCTGAGACCATCGCTACCTTCACCGGAATCCTCCAGGTGCCTTGACCTCCCGGTTCAAGATTCAGGGAACCGGATGAGTGAACGAACCGCTGCCGGCAGACGCACGGGCTCAGGGTGCGCCTTCGAGCGTTTGGTACGGGTTCGTGCACGGGGTCCGGGTGCACGAGAGAGGGATGCGCCGTAAGCGCTTTCCCGATGCCGGCGAGGCCGCAACAGCACCTCGCGCGGACAGGTAGGACTGACTGTTCCGGTCAGACGTGCGTTCTATCCTCAGAATGACGGACCAAACCTCTCCGGTTTCGTCACCCGTGGAGACGGGCAGGCGGGACCCCGTACCCGATCGGAGGGGGAGACGATGGCCGACGCCGTGCATCACGACGAGACGCACCACGACGCGCCGCACTACATCGCGGCCCGCGTGCAGAGGGCCCTCGCGGAGGACGACCGCACCAACGAGCTCGGGATCCGGGTCGACATCCGCGGAGACCAGCTCTTCCTGCGCGGCACCGTGGAGTGCGACGAGCGCAGGCGGCAGGTGGCCGCGGTGGCGGGGGAGACCGCACCCGGCCTCAAGATCCACAACGAGGTCGGTGTGGTGGACATCCGGGAACCCGGTGAGGAGGAATCCCTGTGAAGATCAGAGTCGCGGCCGTCGGGGACGTCCACCTGGGGGAGGACCTGCGTGGCCGGTACCGACCGAGACTCGACCGCATCGGGGAGCTGGCCGACATCCTGCTGCTCGCCGGTGACCTCACCCGCCACGGCACCCCCGAAGAGGGACGTGTCGTGGCGGACGAGTTCCGGGACCTTCCCGTGCCTGTGGTGGCCGTGCTCGGCAACCACGACTACCAGTCCGACGCCGAGGACGACATCGTCGGCATCCTGCGCGACGCCGGCATCAAGGTGCTCCAGGACGACGGCCTGACGATCCGGATCGGCGAGGCGACACTCGGCCTGGCCGGCGGCAAGGGCTTCGGCGGCGGCTTCGCCGGCAAGTGCGCCAGCGAGTTCGGCGAGCCGGAGATGAAGGCGTTCGTCCGGCACACCCGTGAGATAGCGGACCTGTGGCGCAAGGCGCTCAAAGGCCTGGAGGCCGACCATCGCGTCGTGCTCAGCCACTACTCACCGGTCAAGGACACCCTGATCGGCGAACCGCTGGAGATCTACCCGTTCCTCGGCAGCTACCTGCTCGCGGAGGCGGTGGACGCCGAAGGCGCCGACCTGGTGATCCACGGCCACGCGCACCACGGCGGCGAGAAAGGCGTGACCCCCGGCGGGGTCCGCGTGCGCAACGTGGCACTACCGGTGCTCGGCCGCGCGTACGCGGTGTACTGCCTCGGCGGCGACGACCCGGACTGAACCGGTTTCGACGACACCGGCTCGAAGACCCCGGGAACGCGGCGGCCGGCGGATCGCCATTGATCCGCCGGTTCCGCGGGACGTGATTTTCGTTTATGTGGACGGTGCTGCCGTGGGATTACGCGTTACGGGTTGAAAATGCTCACACCACCCGGCCCGACGAGCAGCCCGACGACAATGAGGACGATCCCCCACAGGAGATCGCGACGAGCCAGGATGACGTAGATCCCGGCGATGACCAGCACGACGGCGATGAGCCAAAGAAGTGTACCCATGGGCATCCATCTGCCCTGACAAATCAGCCTTTAACATCTAGGCGGATCAAGTTTTCCCCGACGGACGCCAACGGCGAGGCAATGGAGATCCTCCCAGGTGAACGGCGACGGGCCCCCTCCCCGAGATGGGAAGAAGGCCCGTACGTCACGCCGTGACCCGCCGCTTCAGCCGTCCGCGACCGGCTCCTCCGCGGAGCGACGCCGGTCGAGGATCGGCTGCAGGAACCACAACCACCCGCTCATCCCCGCCACGCAACCGGCGAGCAAAGCCGCCGGCCACACCCCGAGGAACGACTCCACCACCAGACCCGTCGAGCACGCCATGGACAACGCCAGCGCGATCCCACCGGCCACACTCAACGCGTTGGCACGCCGGAGCATCTTCTCCTTCAACGCGCTACGGAACAGGATGCGGTGCTGCGTCGCCGGAGTGATCAGGCAGATCGAGGCCACCGCCGCACTCAGCATCGCGATGTAGAACAACCACCGTCCGAACTCGTCGACCCGGCCGAACCCCGCCGAGAACGGCAACGTCAACAGAAAGGCGAACAGCACCTGCACACCGGTGGCCGCGACCCGCAGCCCCTGCAACAGCTCACCTAACTCCCGGTTCACCCGCTCCCGGTGCGTCTCCCCGGGAATCGGCCCGGTCTCCCCAGGCGCATGACGCGGCTCCTCGGAGCTGGAGCCGCTCTCTCCGGAGCCGGACCGGTCCTCCTCGGACGCGGAGCCGGTCACCCCAGGTGCCGGTCCGGTGTCCCGGTCCGACATGTCGCTTACCGTCATCGATACATCCCGACCCTTTCCCTTCGTCGTGCGCGCACCATCCGGCGGGCCGCGGCGAGGCTTCCGGCGAGCGCCACGTAGGCCAGCAGACCCAGAAGCACCGTCATCCACACAGAGCCCGCTTCGGCGACGGGAACGATCAGGAGCGTGCAGGCGACCAGCGCCGCCACCGCGGCGGCCAGCCATTTGGCGTACTTGCTCCGCTGTAAGGCCCGTAACGCCGTCATCACAGTCGGCTGAGTCACGAATCCTCCTCGGTCGCCTGCATCAGCCGCGCGTACGCCAGCTGCATCCAGTCCGACACCGCGACCGCCGTCATGGTGGCCCCCGCCAGCCGCGTCAGCCGCGGCGCGAAGACCATCCCCGCCGCGTACGCCGTCGCCACCCACTGCGACAGGCAGAACGGGCACGTCACCAGCTCGCCGACCGCGTGCTTCAGCCCGTGCCCCCGCACCTCCTCGTGCAGCTCGGCCGGCCCGCTCACCCCCTCGTACCGGGTGAACGGCGCACGCAGCGGACTCGTCACCGGGTCCTTGCTGAGAGTGCGCGACAGCCGATGCGTAGCCATCCCCATGAGCGCGAGATCCATCAGGCGGATCTTCTCGGGGATCTGTTTACCCGTCACCTTCCCGAGCGCCACGAGCCCCGCGACCGCACCGCCGTACACCCCGAGAACCCGCACATACGACCCGAGCGGCCGTTCCGTACCGTTCTTGTAGGCGCGCTCCTCTCGGCGCATCGCATCCGTGAGATTGTTGGTCATAACGGCCCGTCTACCCAGGGTGAGCCCCCGCATGCCCCAGGTTTGGCGCTGATCCGGCCGGGTATGCGCTGGTCCCGACATGGGGGTGAGGGAGTGGCGAGCCACACACACGAAGTAACCGAGGGCATCATCGAGACCCTCAAGCGAGCAGGATCGGCCCTGAAAAGCCAAGGCGTCCGCTTCGCCCTGGCCGGCGGCTGCGCCGCCTACGCCAGAGGCGCCGCACCGTCCCTGCACGACGTCGACTTCGCCTTGGTCGAGGAAGACGTCCCCCGCGCACTGGAGACCCTGCGCGCCGTAGGCTTCCGCACCGCCACCCCACCCGAGGACTGGCTGGTCAAGGCCTTCGACGAACAGGACCGCCTCGTCGACCTGATCTTCCGCATAGACGAACGCCAGGTCACCCCGGAGATGATCGAACGCTCCGACATGATCAACACCGCGGCCCTGACCCTCCCGGTCCTGAACGCCACCGACCTGGTGATCTCCTGGATCCTCCCCATGAGCGAGCACAGCTGCGACTACGGCTCGATGCTCCCCCAGGTAAGAGCCCTGAGAGAACAAGTCAACTGGGACCAGGTAGCCGAGGTCGTAGCCGTCTCCCCGTACGCCTCAACCTTCCTGACCCTCCTGGACCGCCTGGGCATAGCCTGCGCCAAACCCCCCGCGGAAGACGCCACCCCCCACTGGCCCTGACCCCACCACCATCCCTCACACACCCCGGCAGCGTGCACTCCGCCAGGGAGCGTGTACTCCGGCTGGTTGGTGAACCCCGTGCTGGTCGGTGTGGTTCTGGCCCACCCATCGGAGTCGGCTCACTGCGACTTGGCCACCCACCCACCTCCGCACCACCTCTGGCCGCGTGAGCGGTCCGTGGTCGGTCGGCAGGGATACGTGCCCCGGCAGCGTGTACTCCGGCAGGTTCGCAGACCACCACTCGGAGGTTCGCAATCCACCATGCCGGTCTCCACCACCCCGACCGCGGAACGCTTTCTCCCCGCGTCGCTGTCTGAACACCCGGCGCCGGCGCGGTGCGTTGGTGTGCGGTGAATCCGGCGCCGCCGTACGGCGATCAAGGCTGGTCCGCGGTCGGGTCGCGCGGGGAGACGCGGAGGGGTCCACCTAGATCGCACAGGAAGACCCGATAGGTGATGCTTGCGGGAAAACGCGGAAGGCCGCGCCAACCGGCGCGGCCTTCCAGGTGCGGGCGTCCCGCTAGATCGTGCCGGGGCCGTGCGGGAAGCGACCGTAGTAGTCGCCGACCTGGTCCCGGTAGGCAGGCTCCTTGTAGCCGACCTCGTCGAACTCTGGGGCGTCCTTGATCTCCTGTTTGGTGCGGCTGACGAAGACCTTCCGCTCCTGCGGATCGATCTGCGTGACCGTGCTGGCCGGCAGCAGCACCTTCTTCCCGAAGATCCAGGGCCCGGTGTCCACGACCAGGTAGCTGTCGCCCACCTCGTAGGTGGCCTCGTCAACCGACCCGATCTTGCCGTCCGTGGCCTCGACGTGATATCCCGCCACGTCAAGGGTCTGGTGCCCCTCGGAAGCAGTCGGACTGTAGGTCCAAAGATCCCGGTTAACCATGAGTGATCTCTCCCTTCGATTAGCGTCGTCGGGCAAGACCCCAAGTACCCAACCCCCTCCCACCAAACGTCCGCACTCATCGCCATCCCGCTCCACACCAGCTCGACCCCAGAAAAAAATCCCCCCAAACCCTCCCAACTCCCCGCCACCCCCACCACATGGCGCAGGCACCCCCCAGCTACCGCTACGCTGGACACAGTCAAGCGCCGCTAGCTCAGTTGGTTAGAGCAGCTGACTCTTAATCAGCGGGTCCGGGGTTCGAGTCCCTGGCGGCGCACAGAGCAGTACGCCGTAGGTCTGGGCATTCCCCACATGTGGGGGATGCCCAGTGGTGTTTCATGCCGGTGGGGCAGGGAGCCGGCCGCGCTCGGCCTGGCCGACCCGCCGAGGTCGAACGAGAGACGACGATCTCGGCTTCGGTGACGCCGTCGAGAACGCCGCGATCTGATTCCGGCACACATCACCGGCCCGGTCGGCCCGACAACGTGTCGTGACCTCCAGCGTTGTGCGTATGGTGATCGTGTGACGCGGGATGACCGGCGAATTCTCGGCTCGTCGTTCGGTGCGGCGGCGGTCCTTTACGGTGAGCACCGTCCGGACTACGCGCGGGCCGCGGTGCGCTGGACGGTCGAGTCCGGGCCCGGGCCGCGGGTGCTCGATCTCGGTGCCGGCACCGGCAAGCTGACGGCGACGCTGGTAGCTGTGGGAGCCGACGTCGTCGCGGTCGAGCCTGACGCGGCGATGCTCGCCGAACTGCGCCGCGTGCTGCCGGGGGTCCGTGCCGTGTCAGGTGGCGCCGAGGCGATACCGCTGCCGGACGCATCCGTTGACGTGGTGCTCGCCGGTAACGCCATGCACTGGTTCGACATGGATGCCGCGGGACCTGAGATCGCCAGGGTTCTCGCACCTGGCGGTGTGCTGGCCGGCCTGTGGAACGTCCTTGACGACCAGGTCGACTGGGTCGCCGGGCTCGCACGTGTCAGCGGAAGCGCGGTCATCGGCCCCCGCGACACACCCGCCGGGTGGCGCGCGGAAGCGGCGGCCATGCTTCCCGGGATATGCGGGGCCGGCCGGTTCGGTTCGGCGGAGCAGGCGGAGTTCCCTCACGGTCAGCGTCGCACCGCCGGTTCTCTCGTCGAGACGTTCGCGACGAGAGCGGGAATGCTGGTCATGTCCGGAAAGGAACGAGAGGCCACGCTCGGTGAGGTCCGCGCGTACCTCGCGAGCCGGCCTGAGACAGCCGATGGTGAGTTCACCCTGCCGATGCGTACCTGCGTGCTGCGCGTCCGGCGGCTGTGAGCGGGAGGCGGGGATGGGTGGCGGGGGGTATCTGGGGGCGATCTTCGATGTCGATGGGGTGCTGGTGGACTCGCCGCATGAGAGAGCGTGGCGAGAGGCGTTGCGGTTGTTGATGGAGGGGGAGTGGGCCGGGGTTCGCGGGGGGACGAGGTGGTCGGCTGAGGGGTTCACCGGGAGGGTGTATCAGGAGGTTCTCTCCGGGAAGCCGCGGATTCGTGGAGCGCGGGACTGTCTTGCTTACTTCGGGGTGCCGGATGTGGAGGGGCGGGCCGAGGTTTTCGCGGAGTGCAAGCAGCGACTGCTTGCCAGGTTCGCTGAGGCGGGGGAGTTCTCTGCCTACCCGGACGCGGTGCGGTTCGTTCTGGCTGTGCGGGAGGCGGGGATCGCTACGGCGGTGGCTTCGTCGTCGAGGAACGCGGGGTTCTTTCTCCGGCGGATCGGTGTGGGTGGGTCTGCCGGGGAGGGAGGAGGATCTTCAGCGGTGGTGTTGCTGGACTGCTTCGACGTCGATGTGTCGGGACGGTGGGCCGGGCCGGGTAAGCCTGATCCGGGGATTTTTCTCATGGCGGCCGAGGAGCTCCAGGTGGCGCCGGGGGATTGCTTCGTGGTGGAGGACGCGGTCAGTGGGGTGCGGGCCGCGAAGAACGGGGGGCTGGCGGCGCTCGGGGTGGCGCGGGCCGGTGAGAGGGAACTGCTGGAGGCTGCCGGTGCCGATCTCGTGGTCGCCACTTTGGACGAGGTGGATGTCGCGGTTCTCCCTGTCCACCGGCTGACCTCGCGGGAGTGAGGTCCGGTCGTTCACCTGGTCGGTGGTCGGTGGTGAGGTCAGGTCTGGTCGTTCACCGGTTGCTTGCGGTGTCGAGTTCTCGTCGTCGACCGGCCGGCCGTCGGCGATGGCTTCCCTTTCCTGGTGTGTTGATGGTTTATTGTTGACAATCGTTCGCTCGCAGCACAGTTGGGTGGAAAGACCATGGCAGCTACTCTTCCGCGTGGGGTCCTCGCGGTTATCCGGACCACGAGTGCTGAGCATGCGCTCACCATCGGACGGGCTCTCGCGGGGACGGGGGTCGGGGCCGTCGAGGTGACGTTCACGGTTCCTGATGCGGCCGGGGTGATCGCGCGGTTGGTGAAGGAAGGGGTGCCGAACGTCGGTGGGGGGACGGTGCGGACTGTGGGGCAGGTGCGGGAGTGTGCGGAGGCGGGGGGTGGGTTCGTGGTGTCGCCGCACACCGATGCGGAGGTGGTACGTGCGGGGGTGGAGGCGGGGCTTGTGGTGGTTCCTGGTGCGTTGACGCCTAGTGAGGTGGTGGCGGCGGTCGGGATGGGGGCTCATGCGGCGAAGGTGTTTCCCATCGGGGCCGTCGGTGGGGTGGGGTATGTGCGGTCGGTGCTGGAGCCGTTGCCGGATGTTCCGCTGGTGGTTTCGGGGGGGATCGCGCCTGAGGAGGTGCCGGAGTATCTGGCGGCCGGTGCGGTTGCCGCGTGTCTTGGGAAGGCGTTGTGGCGGGAGGAGGACGTGGTGGCGGGGGATGTCGAGGCGGTGCGGCGGTACGCGGACGCGGTGCTCGACGTGGCGGCTCCCCGGTAGGCGTGGATCGGCGGTGAACCGGCGCGGCTCGGGGTCGCGCCGGCTTTCCTCGTCTCACCAAGGGACGGTGAGACGAGGAAAGGGGTGGGGGGACGGCGACGCTCTGAGGGCCTTCGCGATGTGGTCGTGGCCGGGATGTGGATGATCTTGCGGGGAGGGGGCGGGTCAGAGGGGGCGGGGGGCGGAGAAGTCGGTGGGGGGGCCTACGGAGGCGGTCCAGCCGCCGTCGGCCACCAGGCATTCGCCGGTGACGTAACCGGCGGCGTCCGAGAGGAGGAAGAGGATGGGGCCGGTCATTTCCTCGGGTTCGGCGCGGCGGCCGAGGGGGGTGCGTTGTTCCAGGTGGCCCAGGGTGAGGACGCCGCGGGTTATGGCGCGGTCGGTCATGGGGGTGCGGACGAAGCCGGGGGCCACGGCGTTGACTCTTACGCCGGTGGCTCCCCATTCGGCGGCGAGGGTGCGGGTGAGGCCGATGACGCCGTGTTTGGAGACGCCGTAGGCGGTGCGGCCGGCGAAGCCGCCGAGGCTGGTGAGGGAGCCGATGTGGACGATGCTGCCGCGGCGGTTGGCGAGCATCACGCGGCCGGCGGCGCGGGAGACGCGGAAGGCTCCTACCAGGTTGATGTCGATGACGTGCAGGAAGTCCTCGTCGGTCAGGTCTTCTGTGGGGCCGAAGCGTGCTACGCCTGCGGCGTTGACGACGCCGTCGAGGCCGCCTTGGCGGGTGACGACGGCGGCGATCAGGTCGTCGACCGAGGCGGTGTCGGACACGTCGGCGATCTCGGTGTGCAGGTCGAGGCCTTCCGCGGCGGCGGTTTTGGCGGTGTCGTCCAGTACGTCGCGGCGGCGGCCGCTGATCGTGACCCGTGCGCCGTGCCGGGCCGCGGCGAGCGCGACGGCCCGGCCGATGCCGGTGCCGCCGCCGGTGACGAGCAGCGACGTACCGGTGATGCCCGCGACCGCGGTCCCGGCTGAGGAGTCCATCAGGTGTGCCTTTCGAGTGGAACCGTAATCGGTAGATTGTTGACAATAGGCTGCTAACTGGTGACCATCAAGAGGCGTGCGGCGGCGGCCGGCTCCGAGTGAGAGGCCGGGTGCCAGGGTCGACCTGGTGCGGCCGTGCGCGGGAAGTCGGACGTGAGGGCCGGTGCGAGCCGGCCCTGCCGTCCGGTCGTAAGAGCGCGACGTCGGACGTCGAGGGCCGGATGAGAGTCCGGTTCGGTCGTGCGGCCATGAGGAACGGCACGGAGTTGGCTGTGTGGCTCGGGTTGGATGTCGGGACTTCGTCGGTGAAGGCTGTTCTGCTGGATGACGGCGGGACGGTGCTGGGCCGGGGGAGTGGGGCCGTCCGTACGGTGCGGGACGGGCCTGATCGGGCCGAGCAGGCGCCTGAGGACTATGTCGGTGCCGCCGCCGCGGCCACGGAGCAGGCGTTCCGGGGGGTCGGCGATGTGCGGTTACGGGGGATCGGGTTGTCGGGTCAGACGCCGACGCTGGTCGTCGTGGACGACGGCGGGGAGGCGGTGCGGCCGGCGATCGGCTGGCAGGACACGCGCGCCAAGCGGCAGGCGGTGGAGCTGGAACGCGAGCTCGGCGATCCGTTACCACTGATCGGCACGTCGCTGCCGTGGTCGGCGTCGGCGTGTCCGGCGAAGATGCGGTGGCTGGCCGAGCACGAGCCGGAGACGGTACGCAGGGGCCGCACGCTGCTCCAGCCCAAGGACTACCTCGGTCTCGTGCTGACCGGGTCGGCGATGTCGGATCCCTGGTCGAGCAAGGGACTGTGCCACGTGCTGACGGCCTCTCCCGCCTCGGCGGTCGTCGAGGCCACGGGCTGGCCGGTGTCGGCGGTGCCGGTGCTGGCGCAGGGCTGGACGGCCAGGGGGACGCTCACCGAGGCCGGTGCCAAGGCGCTCGGGCTCAAGGCGGCCGGGGTGCCGGTCAGCGTGGGGTGCTCCGACGCCATGTCCGGCATGCTGGCGCTCGGCGCGCTGACCGAGCCGGCGTCGTTCGTGCTGACCGGCACGTCGTCGATGACCGGGACGAGTGTGCGCGCGGGGCCTGACCAGGCGCACCCGTTGTACGTCATCCCCCCTGAGTGTTCGCCGATGACCGTGGTCTACGGGCCGACGCAGTCGAGCGGCGCCTCGGTGGAGTGGGCCGGCCGCATGCTCGGCCGCACTCCGGACGAGGTCGTGGCGCTCGCGGGCCAGGCGCGGCGGCGGCCGGTGTTCGTGCCGTACCTGTCGGGGGAGCGCGCACCGGTCTGGCGTGGTGACGTGCGGGCCGTACTGGCGGGGCTCGGCGCGGACGACGGGCCGGCGGAGCTGGCGGCGGCGGTGCTCGCCGGGGTGTCGCTGGCGGACCGGCATGTGCTCCAGACCGCGGCGACGCTGCTCGGCGCGGCCGGTTCCGGGCCGGTGCGGCTCGGTGGCCACGCGGGCCGGGACCGGCGGTGGTGGGAGGTGCGCGGCCGGACGCTCGGCGTGGACCTGGAGGCGGTGGACGACACCGATCCGCCGTCGCGTGGCGCCGCGATGACGGCCATGGCCGCGAGCGGCACGGACCTCGCGGCGGCCGTCGGACGGCTGGCGGCGCCGGTGCACCATGTGCCGGTGACGGCCGAGGCGCGGCGTGAGGCGGAGCGCGCGTACGCCGTCTACCTGCGGTGGGCCGGTCACACTCTGGACTCTGACTACTAAACAAGGGCAAGTCAGGCAACATTGCCGTAACGCGCAGGACCCGGACTATTGACATCAGAAGTCCCACGCACGACCCTGTGGGAACCCGCTGATTGTCAACAATCAGCAAGTCCCCGGTCGGTCTCGGACCGTTCCCAG
The DNA here is from genome assembly GCF_014207705.1 of Sphaerisporangium rubeum. Taxonomy (NCBI): domain Bacteria; kingdom Bacillati; phylum Actinomycetota; class Actinomycetes; order Streptosporangiales; family Streptosporangiaceae; genus Sphaerisporangium; species Sphaerisporangium rubeum. The sequence continues at coordinate 6,057,142 of NZ_JACHIU010000001.1, read as the reverse complement.
GAGGTAATTCAATGGGCGAAACCCCCAGGTCGGAGACTGTTCAGATACCAGACGCGGGACGGCGTGGCTTCCTGAAGGGACTCGGTCTCCTCGGTGCGGCCGCGGCCGGAGCTCCACTGCTCGCCGCGTGCGGTGGATCGTCGTCGCCGTCCAGCACGGCCAGTGGAGGCAAGACCCAGCTCAAGATCGTTTCATGGATGGGCTTCGAGCCCGGCCGCAAGGAGGCCTGGAAGGCCGTCTGCGACGCCTTCAACGCGCAGAGCAAGACCATCGAGGTCAGCATGACCGGATGGCCGTTCGCGCAGTACTCCAACAACGTCCTCACCCAGATCCAGTCCGGCGCGCTGGACGGCGACCTGATCACCGCTCCGCCGGACCTCGCGGCGCGGCTGCTGTCGCTGAACCAGCTCCTGCCGGCGACCGAGGCGATCAACGCCGCCAAGGTCACCCCCGACCCCAAGCTGCACGCGTTCATGCAGAAGGACGGCGCGCTGTACGGCGTCAGCACCGTGACCGTCGGCTTCGGACTGCTGTACAACGAGAAGATCCTCACCGAGGCGGGCCTCCAGCCGGCGACGACGCCGGAGGAGTGGATCGAGCAGGGCAAGAAGCTCACCAAGCGGCCGGACAAGTTCGGCATCATCCAGGCGAACACCCTCGCCGAAGAAGGCAGCTTCTGGTTCAACCTGCAGAACACGGTCAACGCCTACGACGGCAAGTGGGCCGACGGACGCACTCCGCTCGTCACGAGCGAGCCGGTGGTGAAGTCGCTGGAGCTGTTCAAGTCGATCTACGACACCAGCATCCCCAAGGGCCTCAACGACGCGCAGATGATGAGCCTCATGGGTGACGGCCGCGCCGCCATGGGTGTCGTCGTCTCGGCCACCGTCAACGTGCTCAAGTCCAACAGCCCCGACATCTACAGCCAGTTGCGCAGCGCCGCCTCGCCGTGGCAGGGCAAGCGCGGCACCTCCCGTGTCCACCCGATCGGGATCTTCAAGAACACGGAGAAGAAGGAGGCCGCCACCGAGTTCATGGCGTGGCTGCTCAAACCGGAGAACATGGCTTTGCTCACGATGAAGTCGCTCGACGCGATCCCGCCCTACCCGGAGCTCAACGAGGTTCCGGAGTTCGCCACGTACCTCAAGGATCTGCCGTGGCTCAGCGGGTACCAGGACGTCAACCCGGTGACCCCGATGGACCTCATGGGTGACTTCATCACGGCCAACGACGAGTTCGGGAACATCGTGCTGAAGAACTTCCAGGAGTCGCTCACCAAGGGTGTGCCGGTGGCCGAGAGCATGGCCAAGGCGCAGACGCAGCTCGAAAACCTGGCGTCCCGGCTCAAATGACGACCTCGACAGCGCCGGCCGGCGCCGATGTGGCGGAGGCCGGCCCGAAGGGCCCGGCCTCCGCGCCTCGCCGTGTACGCCGCGGCGTGCGTACGTATCTCCTCGCGTACATGCTCGCCGGGCCGATCCTCATCTACGAAGCCGTGTTCGTGCTCTACCCGATCTTCCAGAGCGTCCGGCTCAGCCTGACCGACACCTCGCTCGGCGCGGAGGACGCGTCGTTCGTGGGGGTGAAGAACTACGACCGGCTGTTCCACGACCCCGACTTCTACGGCAGCCTGTTCAACACGCTGACGTACGCGTTGTCGGTGGTCGTGGTCGCGGTGGGGTTCGGGCTGGCGACGGCGCTGCTGGTGAACAGGCGGATGCGCGGCCGGGGCCTGATCCGGGGCATCATGATGACGCCGTGGGCCTTCCCTGAGATCGCCACGGTCCTGATCTTCATCTGGATCATGAACCCGACGTTCGGCGTCATCAACATCATCTCCGACCATGTGCCGGGGCTGGACGCGTCCGGCGGCTGGCTGACCTCCAGCCCGCTGGCCATGGTGTCGATCGTGCTGATCTCGACGTGGAAGACGTTCCCCTTCTACAGCATCGTGATCCTCGCGTCGCTGCAGACGGTCCCCGAGTCGCTGGAGGAGGCGGCACGGGTGGACGGCGCCAACGTGTTCCGGCGGTTCTGGCACGTGACGCTTCCGTCGATCAGGCCGACTCTCGTCCTGCTGTCGCTGCTCGCGTTCATCTTCGCGTTCCGGCAGTTCAGCCTCATCTGGCTGACCACAGGCGGCGGCCCGGGACGGGACACCGAGACGCTGGTCCTCGGGATCTACAACAGCGCCTTCAAGTTCTACGACTATTCGTACGGCACCACCATCGGCGTGGCGAGCCTCGTGGTCACCCTTCTCGTGACCCTGGTGATCCTCGGCATCCAGCGCCGGTACGGGGAGGACACAGACTGATGACCACGACTTCCGCACCGGCCGGGGACCGGTTCCAGCTGGCACGGCTGCGCGTCGCGGGACGCTACCTGTTCATCACCGTGGTGTGCCTGGTCGTGCTGTTCCCGATCTACTGGATGGTGCTGACCGCGATCCAGTCGCCGGCCTCCACGCTGCACTACCCGCCGAGCCTGTGGCCGACCGAGCTGGACCTGTCGGGGTTCGCGAAGGTCTTCCAGGACCTGCCGATCGGCGGCTGGCTGGTCAACTCGACGCTGCTGTCGCTGGCGGCGACCGTCGTGACCACGCTGCTCGCGACGATCGGCGCGTACGCGCTGTCGGCGCTGCGCTGGCCCGGCCGCGCGCTGTTCGGTGTGCTGCTGATGACCACGCAGATGATGCCGGAGGCGATCGTCATCATCCCGATCTACCAGCTGTACAGCCGGGCCGACATGGTGAACAGCCTGCTCGCGCTGTCGCTGCTGCACGCGGCGTTCGTGCTGCCGATCGGCGTGTGGATCCTGCGGTCCGCCATGTCGGGGGTGCCGCGCGAGATCCGCGAGGCGGCGCTCATCGACGGGTGCAGCCACATCGGCGTGCTGCGCCGCATCATGGTGCCGCTCACGTCGCCGGCGATTGTCGCGGTCGCGGTCGTGGCGTTCTTCGCGAGCTGGGGTGAGTACCTGTTCGCCACCACCATGATCACCAGTCCGGAGCGCTACCCGGCGGCGGTCGGCCTCGCGACCCTGATCGGCCAGCTCGACACGCAGGTCGACGTGCTGCTCGCCGGCGGCCTGATCTACGCGCTTCCCCCGGTCGTGCTCTACATGCTGATCCAGCGCTTCATCATCTCCGGCCTCACCGCCGGCGGCGTCAAGGGCTGACCGCCGCGCTACGTAAGGAGTGAACGTGACAGGCCAGGAAACCACGGTGACCGCGACGTCCGTGTGGCCGGACATCAGGGACACGGCGGTCCCCGAGGGGACCGTCGGCATCTGGTGGCTCTACCAGGCGGGTTTCGTCATCAAGAGCCCCGGCGGCACGACGGTCGCCATCGACCCCTACCTGTCGGAGTCGGTGGTGGCGTCGTACGGCATCTCGCGCGGCGTCCCGGCGCCGCTGACGGCCGAGGAGTCGGAGTTCGACATCGTGCTCGCCACCCACCCGCACGACGACCACCTCGACCCCGACTGCGTGACGGCGTTCGCGGCGCACCCCGGTACGGCGTTCGGCGGGCCGCCGTCCGCCGTGAAGATCGCACGCGGCGGCGGCTTCCCGCACGACAGGACGCACGCGCTGCGGCGCGGCGACACCGTCGGCGTCGGCGACGTGACGATCGAGGCCGTCATGGCGCGGCACATGTTCGAACAGGAGCCCACGCCGGACGCCGTCGGCTACATCATCACCGCGGGTGGATGGCGGATCTACCACTCCGGCGACACCGAGTACGACGCGCGGATCGTCGACGACACCGAGGACCGGGTCGACATCTCGCTGATCTGCATCAACGGGACCGCCGGGAACATGGACGCCGACGAGGCGGCGCTGCTCGCGTTCCGCCAGCGGCCGAGGCTCGCGGTGCCGATGCACTTCGGGTTGTGGCACGACGAGGACTACGGCCCCGGCGCGACCCTCGACCCGCGGCGGTTCGTCGACATCTACCACCGGCTCGCGCCGGACGCCGACGTCGCGATCCCGCGCATCGACGCACCCATTGTGTTCCCCCGTGGATAGTTCCCGGCGCCTGCGGTCCGGGGAAGGTCCCGGCGTGCCATGAGCGACGACCGACAGCCGGCCGACGGGTCACGTGAGGGACGGCGGTTCACCGCCTACCTCGCCACAGCCGCACTCGGCCGCACCGGCGTCGAGGCGATGACCCCCGCGCTGCTGCTCGCGGCGCTCACCCTCGGCCGTCCACCCCTGGACGGCGTGCTGCTCGTGGCGGCGGCGACCGCGTCCGCCGCGCTCGGCGGGCCGTTCGCCGGCGCCGTGCTCGACCAGGTGCGGCGACCGGCCCTGGCGTACGCGGGGGTGCTCTGCCTGACGTGCGGCGGCCTCGCGCTGCTGGGCCGGTTGATGACGTTCGCGCCGCTGCCGCCGCTCATGGCGGTCGCGGCGGTCATCGGCATCGGTCACCCCATGCTGAGCGGCGCGCTCACCGCGCAGCTCGCACGCATCCTCCCCGCGTGGCGCCTGCCGCGCGCGCTGTCGCTCGACGTGGCCGTGTTCAGCGTCGCCGGCATGGCGGGTCCCGCGCTCGCGGGCCTCGGCGTCACGTTCACCGCGGAGGGGCAACTGCTGCTGGTGGGTGCGCCGTTCGCGCTCGCGCTGCTGCCGCTCGGCGGCATGCGGCTGCCGAGGCGAGCGGCGGGTCGCGGCGCGGGGTGGCCCGCGATCGGCTCGGGACTGCGCGCCATGGTCGCCGACCGGGTGCTGCGCGAGGTGACGGTGCTGACGTCGTTCACCGCCTTCGCGCAGGCCGGGCTCGTCGTCGCGGCGCCGCTGCTGTCGGTGGCACTGACCGGCGGCCTGCGGTGGACCGGTGTGCTGCTGGTGACGCTCGCCGCGGGCAACCTGGTCGTGTCGGTGGTGACGGCCCGCTGGCCGCTGCGGGGCCGGCCCGAGGTCGTGGTCCGCGCCTCGGCCGTGGCGTACGCGGCGCTGCTGTGCCTGCTCGGCCTGGTGAAAGGCCCCCCGCTGACGCTCGTGGTGATGTTCCTCGCGGGGACCGTGACCGCGCCGCTGTTCACCGGGCTGTTCCGCACCCGGTTCGAACGGTCGCCGCTCCACGTGCAGTCGGGGGTGTTCGGCACCGGCGCCGGGCTGCGCAGCTTCTCGTTCGCCTGCGGGGCCGCCACGCTCGGGGTGGTCGCGCAGTACGGCGTGGTCTGGTGCCTGCTCGCGGCCGGCCTGGCGCAGCTCGCCGGCCTCGCGCTCGGCTTACTCACCCATGCGCCGTGGCGGCCCGCGCCGCCTCCCCGCGAACCCGGTGTGGCGCAGGACGAAGCACCGGTGCCGGGCCCCGCAGGGGCTCTGTGACGGACCGGATGACGGACCTACGAGGCATCTCCCTCAGTGATTGTTGTTGACAATTGATTATCGACAAAAATGGAGGATCAGCGTGGCGATGAGGATCGCGGTGGCGCGTGGCGCGCTCGCCGTACTCGACGAGCTCGCGGACCGGCTGCGTGGCGAGGTCGACTTCGTCACCGGGCCCGCCGACACCCCTGGCGAGATCGCCGAACTGACGGCGGGGGCCGACGCGCTGGTGGTGACCCTGCACCGGCTCGACGACCCGTGTTTCGCCGCGATGGCGGACTCGGTGCGCGTCGTCGGCCGGGCCGGCGTCGGCCTCGACACGATCGACCTGGACGCCGCGCGCGCGCACGGCGTGGCCGTGGTGTACCAGCCGGCGTACGCCGTCGGCGAAGTGGCGACGCACGCCGTGGCGATGCTGCTGGCACTGCAACGCAGGCTCAGCCAGTCGGACGCCGTCGTACGCGGCGCCGGATGGGGTGGCGGCGCCGAGATCGGGCCGATCTTCTCGCTCGGCGACGCGTCGGTCGCGGTGCTCGGCTGCGGCAGGATCGGCCGCGCCGCCGTCGAGCGGCTCGTGCCGTTCGTCGGCGAGGTCCGGGTCTTCGACCCGCTGGTGACCGAGCCGATCCCCGGTGCGCGCCTCGTCGCCGACCTCGGCGAACTGCTCGACGACGCCGACGCGCTCTCCCTGCACGTCCCGCTCACCCCGCAGACCCGGCACATCATCGGCCGGCGGGAGATCCGCCGCATGCGCCAAGGCGCGCTCATCGTCAACGTGTCGCGCGGCGGCCTCATCGACGAGGACGAACTCGCGCTCGCGCTCGCCGACGGCCACCTCGCAGGCGCCGGTCTCGACGTCTTCGAGACCGAACCGCTGCCGCAGTCGTCCCCGCTGCGCACCGCACCCAACATGCTGCTGTCCCCGCACAACGCGTGGAACTCCACCAGCGCCGCGCGGCGGCTCAGCGAGTGGACCGTCGCCGACGTCATCGCCTACATCGCCACGCACGAGGTGAACCACGGCCGTCTCGCCGTCGAGCCCGCGGTGCGCGTCACGTCCGTCCCCGAATAGACACCCCCGCACACGGAGAAAGAGGTACCCCATGGCCGGTGGCAACGACGTTTTCGACATGACGGGAAGGGTCGCGCTGATCACCGGCGGCGCCGGGGGGATCGCACGCGCGGTGAGCGAAGTCCTCGGCGCGCGTGGCGCGGCCATCGCACTGGTCGACGTACGCGAACCCGACCTCGACGCGGCGGTCGCCGAGCTCACCGCGCGCGGTGTGCGGGCCTTCGGCGCGGTCGCCGACATCACCGACGAGCAGGCCGTCGAGGACCTGGTGGACCGCGCGTCCGAGGCGCTCGGCACGGTGGACATGCTCGTCAACAACGCCGCCATCGGTGTGCACACCGCGCCTGAGCACCTGGCGGCCGGCGACTGGCGCAGAGTGCTCGATGTGGACCTCACCGGCGGTTTCCTCGTCGCGCGCGCCGTCGGCCGGCGGCTCATCGAGCACGGCAGAGGCGGCGCCGTCGTCAACCTCAGCTCGATCGCCGGCAGCTCGGCGCTCGGCCGCGGCAACTTCGCCTACAGCGTCGCCAAAGGCGGGGTGAACCAGCTCACCCGTGAGCTGGCCGTCGAATGGGCCCCGTGCGGCATCAGGGTGAACGCGATCCAGCCGTGCCAGGTCAACACCGCGCTCTTCCGCACGCTCGTCGACACACCGGGCCCCGAGGGCCCCGAACTGCTCGCGCACATGCTGCGCGGCATCCCGCTCGGCCGGCTCGCCGAACCCGCCGACATCGCGCACGCCGTGCTGTTCCTGCTGTCGGACGCCTCAGCCATGGTGACCGGCGCGATCCTGCCGGTGGACGGCGGAAACCTGAGCCTGAACGCCGGAGGAAGCCTGAGAGCGATCTCCTGACACTTGTATAGTCATTGTCGACAGTTGGAAATCAACAGGAGACCCCACATGGCGCAGCCCCTCGCCGTACTCGGCCCCGCGCGCCGGCGCCTTCTCACCGACGAGGTCACAGACGACGTGCGCCGCGCGATCGTGTCCGGCGAGCTCAAAGCCGGTGAACGGCTCCGCGAGGACGAGCTCGCCACCCGCAAGAAGGTCAGCCGCGGCCCCGTACGCGAGGCGCTGCTCCGCCTGGAGCAAGAAGGCCTCGTCGTCATCGAACGCCACCGCGGCGCACGCGTGCTCACCCTGTCCCGTGAGGACCACGAGCACATCTACAGCACCCGCCGCGCGATCGAACAGGTCGCCATCGAGTACGCCTGCCGCAACGCCACCGACGACGACTTCGAACGCATGGAAGAGGTCCTCCGGGACTTCCACGCCACGGCCCCCGACGCGCGCACCCCCGCCGCCGTGGCCGACTGCGACATCCTCTTCCACGACGCCGTCTACCTGGCCGCACACAACGCACCCCTGTACCGCGCCTGGGAAAGCCTCCGCTCCCAGATCCACTGGGTCCTCATGACCCGCATGACCCTGCGACCGGACTACAACATCGACTGGGAGAGCGACCACCGCCAACTCCTCGACGTCCTCCGCCGCCGCAAGAAACTCGAAGCCCAAAAAGCCTTCCGAGCCCACGTCCAAGGCGGCTACGAACGCCTCGTGACCGCCCTCAACGACCCTCCTGGCCCGACCCCGCTGCCGGCACCGGCTCCGCAGAGCGCCACAGCCGGGACCGCGTGAACCTCGTCCGTCACGGTCACGCTCGCGGGTACGGTCCCACACACCGTGCTCCTGGCACCGCGATGTCGGCGCCGGTACGGCGGGAAGTGGTACGGCGAATCCGGCGCCGCCGTACGGCGGTTCACCGGGCCAGCAGGCCGCCGTCGATGACGAGTTCGGTGCCGGTGATGAAATCGGCGTCGTCGGAGGCCAGGTAGAGAGCGGCTTCGGCGATCTCGGCGGGTCGGCCGAGGCGGCCCACCGGCTGGCGGGCCACCAGGTTCTGGCGGGCCGTGGCCGGGTCGGCGGAGGCGTCGAGGAGGCGGCCCACCCAGGGGGAGTCGACGGTGCCGGGGACGAGGCAGTTGCAGCGGACGCCGGTGCCGGCGTACTGGACGGCCACCTGTTTGGTGAAGGCGATGACGGCACCCTTGCTGGCGCCGTACGCGGTGCGGTCGACGAGGCCGACCTGGCCGGCGGCCGAGGCGGTGTTGACGATGGCGCCTTTGCCTTGAGCGAGCATGGCGGGGAGCGCGTACTTGGTGCCGAGGAAGACGCCGCGCGCGTTGACGGCGAAGACGTGGTCCCACTCCTCGGCGGTGCAGTCGACGGGGCCGGTGGTCGAGCCGACGCCGGCGTTGTTGCACAGGACGTCGAGGCGGCCGGTGCCGGCGAGTACCCGGTCGATGGTCTCACGGATCTGCGACTCCGAGGTGACGTCGAGAGGCAGCGCGGTGGTGCCGTCCGGACAGCCGCCGGGGTTGAGGTCGGCCGCGTACACGACGGCTCCTTCTTCGCGGAACCGGGACGCCATGTGGAACCCGATGCCGGACCCGGCGCCGGTGACGAGCACGGTACGGCCCTCGAATCGACCCACGCTGATCTCCTTCAGAGGCAGACAGTTCGGATATCAGACGTCTGATGTCCTGATGCTAAGGATCGCCGATAACCGGGTCAAGGGGAGACCGTTTCGGCGAGTGCTCGTGCATCTCGCCGAGGCGGTCGACGGTATCGAAGATCCAGACGGCCTCAGGAGCCGCTCTGAGCCTCGTGCTCGACCGTGGCGGCCGGGTTCAACCAGGCGTGCGTTCCGACGAAGTGCTCGCGCATGGCCATTTCCGCACCCATCGGGTCGCGGAAGCGGAGGCGTTCCAGGATCAGCCGGTGGTGGTGCGCGTCCTCGGCGGGGGAGGACCTGCGCGAACCAGGCAGCTCGGGACGCAGCTCCTCAAGGACCTCCCAGAACGCGCGCAGCAGCTGCATGACCAGGCGGTTCCCGAGAGGCGCGTAGAGCTCCTCGTGGAAACGCCGGTCCTCGGCGACGATCGGCTCGCCGCGCCGGCCGAGGTCCTCCATGCGCTCGACGATGGCCTCAAGGCGCGCGATGCCGTCCTCGTCGATCGTGGTGGCGATACGCCTGACCAGTGCGCACTCCAGGATGTCGCGGACGTCCACGAGGTCGACGGCGGCGCCGACGTCCTGGCGCTGGTTCAGCAGGCCGTGGAAGACCAGGCCGTGGACCAGCGCGTCCATCGACATGCGGCCGACGAACATGCCGTGGCCGTGCCGCACCTCGACGATCTCCAGGGCCTCCAGGGCCTTGAGCGCCTCGCGCAGCGACGCGCGGGACACGTCCAGCTCACGCAGGAGGTCGCTCTCGGTCGGGAGCGCGTCGCCGGGCCGCAGGCCGCGGTCGAAGATGAGCTCCTTGACGCGCTCCTGGATGAGCCGCTGCTGTCGCGTGCCCGTGCGAGGCCGTGCCGTCACCATCTTGACCTGCTCCCCTGGGATCCCTACGGTAGACATCAGACCTTCGACATCCTATGTCTCGCTCGCTCGTGTGGTCATTGTGACCCGCATTCTGCTGCGGCCGGTAGTCCGCCATCAGACAAACCCACCGATCCACACCCCCGTCACGGAGGTTTCTCCCATGTCGCCGCCATGCCGGCCCGTCACGGACGGTGCCCCCGACCTCACAGGTGAGCAGGTCAGGTCCGACCGCCGGCCACACGCCGGCCTTGGTACCACCGCCTGGCCGCGTCCCGCCGCGATTCCCGGTGCCACTGTCCGGCCGCGTCCGCACTCCCTCCGTGCCGCCGGCTTCTCCGGTGTGGCCGCCGTGAGGAGCGCGCGATGACCGAGATCTACATCCCGGTCCTCGGCATGGCCCCCGACGAGGTCCTCCTGGTGAGCTGGCTCAAGAATCCCGGTGACGAGGTCGCCGCGGGGGAGCCGGTCGCGCTGGTCGAGACCGCGAAGGCCGAGCTGGAGGTCGAGAGCCCGGAGGACGGCGTACTCGGGCCGCACCTCTACCCGGCTGCCAGCCACATCCAGCCCGGCGCGACGATCAGCCACGTCCTGGCCCCTGGCGAGAGCCCTCCGCAGGAGACCCCTGCCGTGCCGGAGACGGCCATGTCCTCCGGTACGGCCGAGGCGCCGGCGGAGACCGAGGCCCCGGTGGTGGAGACACCGGCCGTGGCGGTGGAGGCCCCCGCCGAGACGGCGACGGAGACCGTCGCCGAGGCGGTCACAGAGATCCCCGCCGAGGCGGGAACGCGGACATCGTCCGCCGTGAACGGCGACGCCGGCGGCCGGCGTCCCCATGAGCTGAGTCCGCGCCGGCGCCGTCTGGCCTTCGAGGCCGCCGCGGCCGGCCCCGCCACGGCGGGGACCGGTCCGGCTGCGGAGACCGGTCCGGCCGTGGCGGCGACCGCCGCGGCGGCGCACACTCCTGCTGCCGCGGCGACCGGCGCGGGCTCTTCGGCCGTCCAGGCGCCGGCCGCGACCGGAACCGTCCGACCCCCCGCAGGGACAGCCGCGACCGGAACCGTCCAACCCCCGGCGGCGACCACCGCGACCGATGCCGGGACGCCGGCCCCCGTGGCCGCGAAGCAGGACGTGCCGCAGGACCTCGACCGGCACCGGGCCGCCATCGCCAGGTCGGTGTCCCTCTCCTGGCAGACCATCCCGCACTTCACGGTCACCCGCGAGATCCGCATGGAGCCGGCCCTGGACACCCTCAAGGGCTGGAAGATCGTCCTCCCCCGCCTGACCCTGACCGACTTCCTGCTCCGCGCCTTCGCACTCGCGCTCACCGAGCGGCAGGGAACCACCGACGTCGCACTCGGCCTCGCCGTCGCCACCGAGCGCGGCGTCGTCATCCCGGTGCTGCCGTCGGTCCCGCACCAGGACCTCGCCGCGCTGTCCACCGCACGCTGGGCCGCGGCCGAGCGCGCGCAGCAGGGCCGCATGGTCGCGAGCGACGGCCTGACCCCCGCAGGCACCCTGTCCAACCTCGGCAGCCGCGGCGTGGACAGCTTCACCGGCGTCGTCCCGTACGGCCAGAGCGCGCTGCTCACGGTCGGCCGCGCGGCGCAGCGTCCCGTGGTCCAGGACGGCGCGCTCGCGGTCGGCACCACCATGCAGGCCACCCTCAACGTCGACCACCGGTACTGGGACGGACACCACGCCGCCGAGGTGCTCGAACGGCTCGCCGCGATCCTCGCCACCCCCACGCTCCTCACCGGATCCGGCATCGTGCAAGAAGGAAGGCAATCATGACCATCGCGACGTCCGGCCCGGACCTGGACGGAACCCCGCAGGCGGAACTGCTCGACTGGCTGTCCGACATGCTGCTCATCCGCCGCTTCGAGGAGGTCGCCGACGAGCTGACGCTGCGCGGCAAGGTCCCCGGTGGCATGCACGCGGCGATCGGCCAGGAGGCGGTGGCGGTCGGCGCGGTCCGTGGGTTGCGGTCCGACGACATCGTGTCCGGCACGCACCGTTCGCACCATCACGCGCTCGCCAAGGGCCTGCCGGTCGGCGGGGTGCTCGCCGAGCTGTTCGGCAAGGCCACCGGTGTGGTCGGCGGTCGCGGCGGCTCGATGCACCTGGCCGACTTCGAGCGCGGCATGTGGGGCAGCAACGGCATCGTCGGCGCGGGGCTCGGCATCGCCATGGGTGCGGCGCTCGGCCAGGTCGTCAAGGGCTCCGACCAGGTCGCGCTCGGGTTCTTCGGCGACGGCGGCGCCAACACCGGCCGCGTGTGGGAGTTCGTGAACCTCGCCGCGGTGTGGAAGCTGCCGCTCATCGCGGTCTGCGAGAACAACGTGTACGCGGTGGAGACCATGTCCAGCCAGGTCACCGGCGGCGAGTCGGTCGCCGCGCGGGCCGCGGGCTTCGGCCTGCCGTCCCACCAGATCGACGGCCAGGACGTGGTCGCCGTCTACCACGCCGTACGTGAGGCCGCCGAGCGCGGCCGGTCAGGCGGCGGCCCCACCTTCCTGGAACTGCTCACCTACCGCTACCGGGGACACAACAGCGGCGAGGTGATCAGGTACCGCACCGAGGACGAGGTCACGCGGTGGCGTACCTCCAAGGACCCGATCGAACGATTCTGCGCCAGGCTCACCGAGCAGGGCCTGCTGGACCCCGACGAGCTCGACCGCCGTACATCAGCCGCGCACGCTCAGGTCGACGACGCCGTGCGCTTCGCCGAGGAGTCACCATGGCCGGACCCCTCCACCGCCGCAGAGAACGTCTCCGCGTGGACCAGGAGCGGACGATGAGCGCCGACGTCAGTTACTCCACCGCGTTCCAGCAAGGTGTGCGCGAGGAGATGCAGCGCGACAAGACAGTGTTCGTGCTCGGCACGGACCTCTTCGACAGAGGCGGCCACTTCGCGCAGGTCAAGGGCCTCGGCGACCAGTTCGGCCGCACCCGCGTGCGGGACTCGCCGATCTCCGAGGCGGCCATGGTGGCGGCCGGCGTCGGCGCGGCGCTCGCCGGCACGCGTCCGCTGGTGGACCTCAACTTCATGGACTTCGCCTACGGCGCCATGGACGAGATCGCCAACCAGGCCGCCAAGCTGCGGTACATGTGGGGCTCGCCGGTCCCGCTGGTCATCCGCGCCACCTCCGGTGTGGCGCAGGGCGGCGCGCAGCACAACAACAGCCTTGAGCCGTGGTTCTCCGGTCTGCCGGGCCTGAGCGTCGTGTCGCCGTACCGGCCGTACGACGTCAAGGGCCTGATCAAGTCGGCGCTGCGCGGCAGCGACCCGGTGATCTTCATGATGCACAAGAAGCTCACCGGGGCCCGTGGCCCGGTCGGCGACGACACCGAGCTCGTGGACATCGGCTCGGCGCACGTCGCGCGGCGCGGCACCGACGTCACCGTGGTGAGCTACAGCTACGGCGTGCGCCTCGCGACGCAGGCCGCCGAGGCGCTCGCGCAGGACGGCGTGTCCGCCGAGGTCATCGACCTGCGCACGTTGTACCCGCTGGACACCGCCACCATCGTCGAGTCGGTCCGGCGCACCGGCCGGGTCGTCGTGGTGGACGAGGCCCCGCGGTACGGCGGCATGGCCGCCGAGATCGTCACCAGCATCACCGAATCGGCGTTCTGGTACCTGGACCAGCCGGTCCACCGGGTCACCGGCGCGCACACCCCCATCCCGCACAGTCCCGCTCTGCTCGACGCGATCCTCCCCACCGAGGCCGACGTGGTGCGCGCGGTGCGGCAGGTACTCGCCGACGGACCTCAGGAGGCCCGATGAAGCTCGTCAGTTTCCGCACCGCGCAGCAGGAGCGGTACGGCGTGGTGCGGGAGGACGGCACCGTGGCCGACCCGCGGCTCGCCGACCCGTCGCTGCCTGCGGACCTTTGCGACCTGCTCGCCGACCGGGACGCGCTGCGCCGCGCCGCCGACGCCGCGGCCGGCGCCGACAGCGCCGGCAAGCTCGCCGACCTGGACCTGCTGCCGGCGGTGCCGCACCCTGGCAAGATCATCTGCATCGGCGTCAACTACGCCGAGCACGCCGCCGAGACCGACACCGAGGCGCCGCCGTACCCGACGGTGTTCGCCAAGTTCACCAACGCGCTCAGCGCGCACGGCAGCCCCATCGTGGTCCCCGCCGAGTCCGGCGAGATCGACTACGAGGCCGAGCTCGCCGTGGTGATCGGCGCGACCGCGCGGCATGTCTCCGAGGACGACGCGCTGGACCACGTCGCCGGCTACGCGCCGTTCAACGACGTGACCGCGCGCGACTGGCAGGTGCGCACCACGCAGTGGGACCTCGGCAAGAGCTTCGACACCTTCGGCCCCATCGGGCCGTACATCACCACCGCCGACGAGATCGGCGACCCGCAGGACCTCACGCTGCGGCTCACCATCGACGGCGAGGTGCTCCAGGAGGCCAGCACCAGCGACATGATCTTCCCGGTGCGCACGCTCGTGTCGTACCTGAGCAGCGTCATCACCCTCAACCCCGGTGACGTCATCGCCACCGGCACCCCGTCAGGTGTCGGCATGGCCCGCGACCCGAAGCGCTGGCTGCGTCCCGGTGACGTGGTCCGTGTGGAGATCAGCGGCCTCGGCGCGCTGGAGAACCCCGTGGTGGACGGCGGTACGGCGTGAACGGCGGCTCTGTCAACGGCGCAGGCGGCGACGGCTTGCTCGGCTGCGGCGACCCGTTCCGCCTCGACGGCCGGGTGCTCGTGGTGACCGGCTCGGGTCAAGGCATCGGCCGTGCGATCGGGGCCCGCGCCGCCGAACGCGGCGCCACCGTCGTCGGCCTGGACCGCGACGCCGGCCACGGCCAGAAGGCGGCCGACGCGCTCGCCGCCACCGGCGCCGAAGCCGCCTTCCTCCAGTGCGACATGGCGGACCCGGACCAGATCGAGGCCGCGTTCGAGCGGATCGCCGACCGGTACGGCCAGGTCGACATCCTCGTGAACAACGCGGCGGCCGGCAGTCACACCCCGCCGGCCGACCTGACGCTCGACGAGTGGCAGCACGTCGTGGACGTCAACGTCACCGGCTACCTGCTCGCCGCGCAGGCCGCCGGAGCACTGATGATCGCCGGCGGCCGTGGCGGCTCGATCGTCAACATGAGCTCGATCGGCGGCTCCAGCGCGCTCGGCCGCGGCAACTTCGCCTACAGCATCACCAAAGGCGCGGTGAACCAGCTCACCAGGGAACTCGCCGTCGAGTGGGCCGCGTACGGCATCCGCGTCAACGCCATCCAGCCGTGCCAGGTCCGCACCGAAGGCATCGGCTCACTGCTCGCCGACCAGCGCTTCGACGGCGGCAAGGTGGAGAACCGGTTCGTGGCCGGCATCCCCCTCGGCCGGCTCGCCGAGCCGTCCGACATCGCCGCGGTCGCGGTGTTCCTCGGCAGCGACGCCGCCGGTTTCGTCACCGGCGTCATCCTCCCGGTGGACGGCGGCAACCTGGCACTCAACGCCGGCGGCACCATCGGCTCGGCCCGCACGGCCGAGAGCGCCACCCGATGACGACCGCCATCCAGATCGGAAGCGTGGCCCGATGACGACCGCCATCCCCCCGGGGTCAGAAACCCCGGGGGCCCCCGCGCCTGACCCTGTGGTGCTGACCGCCGACCGGCTGACTGCTTTCTCGGCAACCCTCATGGAAGGCCTCGGCACCCCCGGCGACCTGGCCCGCCAGGTCGCCGAGTCCTTGGTCTCGGCCAACCTGGCGGGTCACGACTCGCACGGCGTGATCAGGCTCCCCTGGTACGCCGAGTTCGCCGACCGCGGCCTCGCCGTACCGGACGCGCGTCCGCGGGTGGTCAGAAGCGAAGGCGCGACCGCCGTGGTGGACGGCCACCGCGGCTGGGGACAACCGGCCGCGTTGTTCGCCGTGGATCACGCCGCCGACCTCGCCGGCCGGTTCGGCGCCGCCGTCGTCACCATCAGGAACTGCAACCACGTCGGCCGCATCGGCGAGTACGTCGAACTGCTCGCGGCGCGCGGCCTGCCGTCCGTCATGTGGTGCAACGCCGACCCGGCGGTCGCGCCGTACGGCGGCGCGCGCCGCATGCTCGGCACCAACCCGTTCGCCGCAGGCGTCCCGACCGGCGACGGCCCTCCCGTGATCGTCGACTTCGCCACCGCCGCCGTCGCCGAAGGCAAACTCCGCGTCGTCCGCGCCGCCGGCGGCACCGTCCCGGAAGGCCTCATCCAGGACGCCGAAGGCCGTCCGTCCACCGACCCCGAAGCCTTCTACGCCGGCGGCTCACTCCTGCCGTTCGGCGGACACAAGGGCTTCGGCCTGTCCGTCCTCGTGGAACTGCTCGGTGGCGCGCTGTCCGGCAACCACCCCTCCTGCCTGCCGGAGTACGTCTGGGGCAACGGCGTCGTCCTGATCGTCATGCGACCCGGAGCCTTCGTCCCCGAGCACGACTACACGGCCGACGCACACGACGCCACCGAGGCCCTGCGCGCCACACCCCCGGCCCAGGGCTTCGACACGGTCCGGCTTCCCGGCGACCCCGAACGCGCCACCCGTGCGTCTCGTGAGAAATCCGGCATCCCGATTCCCGCACCGGTATGGCATGAACTGCGCGCTCTGGCCGTCCGGCTCGACCTCACCGAGAGCGACCTTCCCGGCATCTAGCCGCGAACGGTGTCGCGTACGGCCCCCGGCGCTCAGGGACGCCGGGAGCCCTCCCGCGACACCGGCACACGCTCAGCCGCCGAGCCCCAGCAGCCGCACCGCGTTGTCCTTGAGGATCCGCGGCCGGACCTCCGGCTTGATGTCAAGCGTGTCGAAGTCCGCCAGCCACCGATCAGGCGTGATCAGCGGATAGTCCGACCCGAACAGCACCTTGTCCTTGAGCAACGTGTTCGCGTACCGCACGAGCTGCGGCGGGAAGTACTTCGGCGACCACCCCGACAGGTCGATGTACACGTAGGGCTTGTGCGTCGCCACCGCCAGCGCCTCGTCCTGCCACGGAAACGACGGATGCGCCAGCACGATCCGCAACTCAGGAAAATCCACCGCGACGTCATCCACCAGCATCGGATCCGAGTACTTCAACCGCACACCCCCACCCCCCGGCACCCCCGCCCCGATCCCCGTCTGCCCCGTGTGGAACAGGGCAGGCACCCCCGCCTCCTCGATGGCCTCGTACAACGGATAAGCCACCGGATCGTTAGGCGCCATCCCCTGCAGACTCGGATGGAACTTGAACCCCCGCACCCCGTGATCCCGGACCAGCCGCCGCACCTCCCGAGCCCCACCCACCCCCTTCCAGGGATCCACACTCGCGAACGGGATCAACACATCGGCATGCTCCGCGCAACTCTCCGCCACCTCTTCATTGGAGATCGCCGGATGCCCCGTAGCGTGCTCCGCGTCCACCGTGAACACCACCGCGGCCATCCGCCGCTCCCGGTAGTACGCCGCCATCTCAGAGATGGACGGCCGCGCGGCCCCCTTGAAGTACTTCGCCGAAGCCTCGAACAACTCATCACTCAACGACCTGTGCCCCTCCCGCGAAACCTCCGCATGAGTGTGCACATCGATGGCGACCAACCCGGCGACATCCATACCCACCATCCCGCGTCCCACCTCTCCCCGAGCCACGTCCAGAAGACCGTACAAGTTACCTGCAAGACGGCAGCTCTCCACAAGTACCCACCTGCCACGACGCCTCTCGCCGCAACGACGCCTGGTGAGCTACTCGATCTGCGATAGTGACCGCGTGCGGACCGTTCACATCGAAGCCAAACCCGACCACCTGCTGCGACTCGCTCGCCTCAAGGACCCGGCAGGGGCCGTGGCGGAAATGATCTGGAACGCGTTGGACGCGGAGGCGCACAACGTCAGCGTCGAGGTCGAGGTCAACGAGATCGGTGGCGTGGAGTCGGTCGTCGTCACCGACGACGGCCACGGCATGCCGAACGCCTCGTGCGCGCACTACTTCGAAGGGCTCGGCGGTTCGTGGAAGGCCACCGCCAAGGTTTCCCCTGATCTGCGACGCGGACTGCACGGCCACAGCGGCCAGGGACGGCTCCGGGCCTTCGCGCTCGGCGAGCAGGTTCAATGGATCACCGTGGCGCAGGCGGCCGACGGCCGGATGCAGCGCACGGTCATCAGCGGCGTGGCGGACCGGCCCGCGGACTTCGAGATCTCCGAACCTGTCCTCGTGTCCGGCGCGACCGGGACGAGAGTGGAGGCTTCCGTCCCCGCCGGTTACGTCAACCGGCTCACTCAGGACGACACCGCGCAGCAGCTCACCTCGACGTTCGCTCCCTTCCTAGCGGCCAATCCCGGGGTGCGGATCAGCTACCAGGGTGATGTCCTGGACCCTGCCACCGTCTGGACCGACACAGCCGAGTATCCGGTGCCTTGGTCAGGTTCAGGCGGTTATCCCGAACCGCTGCTGCGTGTCATCGGGTGGCCGAAGAACGTGGGACGTGTGCTGGCGCTCTGTGACGCCAACGGTGTCGTGCTCGACGAGTCCTCCCCAGGCATACAGGCACCGGGCTATCACTTCACGGCCTATCTGCTGTGGGACGGCTTCGTGGAGCGGCGTGACGATCTGCCGCTCGCTGAGATGGACGAGCTCAGTGGGTTGCTGGAGTGCGCACGGGAAAGGTTGCGTGCGCACTTCAAGAAACGCGACATGGAGCGGCGGGTCAGGCTCATCCAGGAGTGGAAGAACGAGGGCACCTATCCGTACTCGGGTGAACCTGTAGAGCCGGCGCAGGCCGTCGAACGAGAGATGTTCGACGAGGTGGCGACGAGGATAGCGCGGCGCCTGCCGGGGGCGGCTCAGAGCAAGCGGACCACGTTGCGGCTGCTTCGTGCGGTTATTTCACGGGACCCTGGCGGGCTGTATCCGGTGCTGGACGAGTTGTTCCGGCTGCCGCAGGCGGAGCAGGACGAGCTCAAGCGGATCCTTCAGCGGACCAGTCTGTCGCAGGTCATCAAGGCGACCGGGGAAGTGGGGGATCGGCTCGACTTCCTTGCCGCTCTGCGGAAGTTGGTCTTCGAGCCGGACGTGAGCAGGACCGTGAAGGAACGGAGCGAACTCCACAAGATCCTGGAACGCGAGACTTGGATCTTCGGCGACGCCTATGCACTGATGATCAGCGACCAGAGCCTCGACGCCGTACTGAGGCGTCACCTCAAGGAACTGGGACGCGAGCCGGAGGATGGTCGGCTCGATCCGGTACGGCGAGAGGACGGCAGAAGAGGAATCGTCGACCTGCTTCTCGGTCGCGCTCACCGGGGTAACTCTGGCAGGGAACACCTCATCGTCGAACTGAAGGCTCCGAAGGTGAAGATCGGCCAGGTGGAGGTCGCGCAGATCAAGAGCTATGCGCAGGCGGTCGTCAACGATCCTCAGTTCCGTGACCCGCGTGTGCGCTGGGACTTCTGGGTCGTCTCCACCGAGATGGACGACATCGTGAGACGCGACGCCAGCGCGCCGAACCTGCCTCCGGGATGTATCGCCGAGTGGGAAGGCGGAGTCCGCATCTGGGCCCGTACCTGGAGCGAGATCATCGACGACTGCGAGGATCGCCTCCACTTCTACCGTGACCGGCTGAACCAGGATCCGGCGTCCGAGCATGCCATGGAGTACCTGCGTCGGGTCCATGGTGCGGCGGCGCCGGAGACGGTCATGGCCGGATAGGACGACTCGTGGAGGAAGGGGAAACTCGCGGGACACCGGACGTGCGGCGTCGGTGGTCGGCGAGTCACGGTTCCGGGTGTGAATGTGCCTCAAGGGTGCGCTGGTAGGCGGCTTGTAGTTGGTCGCGGACGGTTTGGCCGGCGGGGGGTGGGCCGGCTGGGGTGCCGAGGTGTTCTTCGCGTAGTTCGGTCATGAAGCGGGTCCACATCGGGGGGCCGCCTTCGGAGAGGGCTGTCGCGCGGATCGACATTTCCTTGGTGACCGGTAGCCAGCGGGTTCCCCAGGTGCCGAGTGCGGCCAGGACTGGGACGAGGTCGATGGATGCCTCGGTCAGGCTGTAGACGACCTTTTGTTTGTGGGTCTCGTCGGCGTGTTTGGTGAGCATTCCTAGGTCGACGAGGTGTTTGAGGCGGGCCGCGAGGATGTTGGACGCTATGTGCTCGTCGGAGGCGGTGAGGAGTTCGCGGAAGTGGCGGCGGCCTCCGAAGATCATGTCGCGGAGGATGAGGAGGCTCCAGCGGTCGCCTAGGACTTCCAGCGACAGGTTGATGGGGCAACCTGAGCGGTGAGCTTCGAGCATTGAGCCTCCTACCGGTTGCGTTTTGCAATCAGTTTAATCTAGGTTGGAACCGATTGCATAATGCAACCGCGTCATGGAGGAGGAGTCATGGGGAAGCTGATCCACGTCGACATCGTGTCCCTGGACGGTCGGGTCAACGATGAGAACGGCAAGTTCGGCTGGGCCGAGCCGGTCGAGGAGGTGCACCGGTTCATGAACGATCTGGCTCGGCCGCTCGGCACTCATCTGAACGGACGACGGATGTATGAGGTCATGGTCTTCTGGGAGACGGTGCATGAGCAGCCGGACGTTCCCGACTACATCCTCGACTACAGCGAGATCTGGCGGTCCGCGGAGAAGGTCGTCTACTCCACGACGTTGGCGGAGCCGCGCAGTGCGCGGACGCGCATCGAGCGGACCTTCGATGCGGAGGCCGTGCGTGCGCTCAAGGAGTCGTCGGCGAAGGATCTGTCGATCGGTGGTGCGAACCTCGCTGCTCAGGCGCATCGGGCCGGTCTGGTCGACGAGGTCCACCTGGTCGTCTGTCCGGTTATCGTCGGCAGCGGTACACGTTCACTTCCCGAGGGGGTTCACAGGAACCTGAGGTTGCTCGATCAGCACACCTTCTCCAAGGGGACGCTCTACCTCCGGTACGCCGTGGAGAACTGAGTGGTCGTGTGGCGTGTCAGGTGGCGATCGGAGGTGCGGCGTGAACCGACCGTTCGCGACTCCTGCCGGTGATCGAGGACCGGGGACGCTAGGCGGCGAGTTCCTGTTTCACGTGGTCGCGGAATTCGCGGACGGCGATGGTGGTGCTGTGGGGGTCGAGGCGGGTCGTGAACGACTTGACGAACTCCACGGAGCGCTTGGAGCTCAGGGTTTTGGCCTGGCGGACGGCGGGACGTGCGGTGGCGAGGGCCTGGTCGAGTTCACCCAGGTTGAGGTAGGCGTCGGCGGCGTGCATGCGGTTGAACTGTGCGGAGCGTGGCAGGCGGCCTTGGAACGTCTCGGCTGCTGCTTCGGCGCAGGCCGCCGCGCGCTGATGCTCGCCGATCAGTCCCCATGACCTGCCGGCTTCGGCGTGCAGCTCCGCCGCCTCGTACGTGATTACCCACGCCGGGTCGCTGTCGCTGAGGCCTTGTCCGTACGCGCGCTCGGCTTCACCGAGCAGCCGTTGAACCTGCCTGGCGGCGTGCTTGTCGCCGGACTCGCCTGGCTTGGCGTGCAGCGCGGTCGTCCAGGCCTCGCGTGAGATCAACAGGGACATGACCCGTGGTGACGCCTGCGCCTGCCGTGCGGTCTCTCTGGCGGAACGTGCTAGGCGCAGAGACCAGAGTGGTTGATCGATGTGGATCGCCTGCCGGGTCATGGCGGTCAGGATCCATACGGCCGTCAAGGGATCGTTGGCCGCTTTGGCGAACCTGAGCGCCTGGCCGAAGTGCTGCTGCGCCGGGCCGTGCAGGTTCATGTCGAAGGCGGTCCAGCCTGCCATCCGGCTCATACCGGCGGCGGCGCTCATCAGTGCCGCTCCGACCTCGTCGTCGTAGCGGCCGTGGAGCAGCGGCGTGACGTTGGTGTGGAGGTAGCGCAGGACCACGGGACGGACCAGTCCGGCGCCGAACTGGTGATCCATCTGGCTGAACATCTGCCGAGCCTCGTCGATGCGCTGAACGTCGGTCATGCCGACTGCGCGTCCGGTCCCGGTGTGCGCGGCCGACGCGGCGGGGTTGTCGTACGTCCACGAGGTCAGCCACTCCGCCAGTGCTGCCGGGACGAACGGCAGGGTGGCGAGCATGTGTCGGCGGGACTGATCCATCTCGAACCTCCACAGCAGGTCGGCCGACTTCACGGTAGCCGTGACCGAACCGTCGCCACAGTCGGCGAGTGGCCAGGAAGGTGTCTCCGGGAGGGTCCAGCCGTCTACCCACCGCTCGACGTCCGCGTGGGTCGCGCCGAAGACCGCGGCGAGGCGAGCGCGGTGGCGTGCGCGTACGCCTTGTTCGCCTCGTTCCCAGCGGGCCCAGGTCGTGAGCGACACGCCGAGTGCTTCGGCCGCCGCCTCCTGGCTCATGCCTCTGCGGCGTCGTGCGCGGACCAGTTCGGGACGTGCCGTCTGCTTTTCGCTTGCCTCCACCATCAGCCTCCGTAATCGGACGACCACTGAGCGTGATGAACGATGGCACTGGTCAGGGCCGCGTGCCAAGCGTTTCCGGTGAAACGACCAGGGATCGACCGGCTGACGGCATGCGCCGCCCCGTGGTGCGGTCCCGGGGTGACGTCGGGTCAGGTCGTCCGGATCTCCGCGTAGCCGAGTTTCTCGAAGGTCCTGAGGTACTCGGCGAGGGTCAGGGTGAATACGCCGTTGTTGGGTTCGGGGGTGAAGTCGCCGGCCCGTCTGCCGTGGGGGTTGTAGAGGGTGATGGTCGACCTAGGCGGGGCTGGATGGCACGCGCGGACGTCGTCATGCTGGTGCCGAGCACGATCCGGCCGCTCTGCGACACATAGGCGTCGAGTTCGGGTCGCCGGGTTGGTTGTTCAGCGCACGTCCACACAGGGCAGAGGCGTGGTTCGCGATCAGGAAGGGACGGAGGTGGGGTGCGGGTGGGACGGCGGGTCAGGGAGTTGTGCCGGGATGCCGAGGGGTTGCTCGGGGAGGCTCGGGGGCTGCTTGAGGAGTATGCGGGGGTGCGGCGGGGGGTTGTTGAGGCGTTGGCCGCGGTGCGGGGGGAGGTGGCGCGGGGGGAGCTTGCGGGGATTCCGGTCGCGCGGATCAATGATGTGACCGAGGGGCGGTTGCGGGTGGGGGTGTTGGAGCGGAACGGGTTTTCCACGGTGCTCGATGTGCTGGACGCGTCCGCGTATGAGTTGCAGTTGCTGCCGGGGGTCGGTGCGGGGACGGTGCGGCAGGTGCGTGCGGCGGCGGAGACGATTCGGCGGGCCGCTGTCGAGGCGGCGGGGATCAGGATCGACGCGGAGCGGCGGGATCGGCTTTCCGGGGAGCTGGTCGTGGCGTTGCGGCGGCTGGTCGAGGCGGGGCCGGAGCTGCCGCGGGCTGTCGAGGTGGCTCGCGGGGTGGTGGGTCAGGTGGAGGGGTTGCTGGAGGAGGCTCGGCCGGCGCGGGGGTTCGTGCGGATGTTGTTCGCGGACTCGGGGAGGAGGGAGAGGGCTCGGGATGCCGTTGAGGAGATGGCGGGGGTGCTCGCGGGGGCTCGGGAGACGCGGCTGTCGATCGCTCAGGCGACGGCGGATCTGTTGCGGCCGGCGGGGTCGGAGTTCGAGGCGTGGACGGATTTCGAGTTCAGGAGTGCGGAGTATTACAGCTTGCTCGCGGAGATCGCGGGGGAGCCGGTTGAGAGTGGACATGGGGTTCTGCCTGGGGATCTGGTGGCGAAGGTCGAGGCGCAGGAGCTGGATGACGCGGAGCGGCGGGTTTCGCTCCGGGGGTATCAGGCGTTCGGTGCGCGGTTCGCGTTGGCGCAGGGGAGGGTGATTCTCGGGGACGAGATGGGGCTCGGGAAGTCGGTCGAGGCGGTGGCGGTGCTGGCGCATTTGAAGGCGCGGGGGGAGACGCATTTTGTGGTGGTGTGTCCGGCCAGTGTGTTGGTGAACTGGGTTCGGGAGATCGAGGGTCGGAGCACGCTGGCGGCTTATCGGGTGCATGGGGAGGAGCGGGAGGCGGCTTGGGAGGTGTGGTCGCGGCGGGGTGGGGTCGCGGTGGTGACCATGGACGGGTTGTACCGGCTGGAGGTGCCGGGTGGAGTGGCGGACGGGGTGCGTGACGGGGTGCCGGGTGGGGTGGTGGACGGGGTGCGTGACGGGGTGCCGGGTGGGGTGGTGGACGGGGTGCGGGTTGGGTTGTTGGTGGTGGATGAGGCGCATTTTGTGAAGAATCCGGAGACTCGGCGGGCCAAAGCGGTGGCGGCTTGGTGTGCGCGGGTCGAGCGGGTTTTGTTTCTCACGGGGACGCCGATGGAGAACCGGGTCGAGGAGTTCCGGGTGTTGGTGTCTTATCTGCGGCCTCAGATGGCGGAGGAGTTGCGGGGGGAGGAGGTGGCGGCGGGGGCCATGGCGTTCCGGCGGGCTGTGGCGCCGGTTTATCTGCGGCGGAATCAGGAGGATGTGCTCGCGGAGCTGCCGGAACGGGTCGATGTGGACGAGTGGGTGGAGTTCAGCGGTGCGGACATGGCGGCGTACCGGGAGGCGGTGGCGGCGGGGAACTTCATGGCGATGCGTCGTGCGGCCTATGCCGAGCCTGCCACCTCGGCCAAGTTGAAGCGGCTGCTGGAACTGGTGGAGGACGCGCGGGCCAACGGGTTGAAGGTTGTCGTGTTCTCGTACTTCCGTGCTGTGCTGGCGGCGGTCGAGGCGGCGTTGGACGGCCGGGTGCACGGGCCGCTCACGGGGGCCCTGCCTGCGGTGCGGCGTCAGGAACTGGTGGACGAGTTCTCGCGTGCCGCTGGTCACGCGGTGCTGCTCAGTCAGGTGCAGGCCGGGGGGACGGGGCTGAATCTGCAGGCCGCGTCTGTGGTCATCATGTGTGAGCCGCAGGTCAAGCCCACGTTGGAGGCGCAGGCGGTCGCTCGTGCGCATCGGATGGGGCAGGTTCGCACGGTTCAGGTGCATCGGCTGTTGTCGGTGGACGCGGTCGATCAGCGGATGCTCGCGATCCTGGCCGCCAAGGACGACCTGTTCGACGCGTACGCACGGCGGAGCGATCTCGCGGACGCGACGGCCGGTGCGGTGGACGTCTCCGAGCAGTCGCTGGCGCGGCGGATCGTCGAGGAGGAGCAGCGGCGGCTCGCGCTTTCCTGATTCCGGCCTGATTCGAGGGCTGCTCAAGATTGAGCGGACGTCCCCCGGCCTTTCGGTGAAGGTCGGACAAGGACGAATCTCGGAGAGGGGAGTCATGGCGGAGACGGGAGTATGGGAGGCGGAGAAGTCGGCGCAGCATCAGACGACGCTGCCGGCGGACCAGTTGCTGCATTCGGGGAACGCGGGGCTGATCATCCACCGGGTCGGCCAGCTGGAGTACGAGATGGCCGAGGAGGGCCGGGACTTCAGCGTCGAGCTGGTGAACTACATGAACCGGGCCCAGGTGGGGGTGGCCACGACCTTCCTGTACGAGGAGGTGTTCGGGGTCAAGGACCGGGTGCACTGGTTCGTGCACATGAAGTCCCCCGAGCTGTACAGCAGGCTCCTGGAGATGGTCGACCACGACGCGGCGTTCCAGGACATCTCCCAGCGGGACCGGCTGCCGAAGAAAGGCGGCGGGAACTGGGAGAAGATGTTCGTCTACGGCAGCCTGCGCGAGAAGATCATGTGTCCGCAGCACGGGTTCGCCGAGCACGGCCACCACGAGGAGCCGACCGATCCGCGTGAGCGGCGTGAGTCGTTCGTGCCGCCGGCGACGCACCAGACGTCGCAGCCGCCGGAGCAGCAGCTCAACTCGGCGAACGCCGGCGCGATCATCCTGCGGACCGGGGACGTGCGGTACGAGTTCCGCGAGGAGGGACGGCAGTTCCTCTACGACTGGTCCAACCACATCAACAACGCGCTGCCGGGTCAGGCGACGGCCTTCATCTACGAGCAGACGTGGGGTCAGCAGGACCAGGTCCACTGCCTGATCCACCTGCGCAGCCTCGAGGACTACCGCCTGGTCCAGGAGGTCGACCGCAGCGAGGCCATGGAGAAGGAGGTCTACGACGCCGAGCGGGTGCCGGAGGCCAAGGGTGGCGGCAAGTGGGACCGGCTGTTCGTGCCGACCAGCATCAACGACACGGTGATGGTGCCGCATCTCGCCGGCAGGCGGTGAGGTCGTGGCGCTGGGAATCGAGGCGATCAGCGCGTACGTGGGCCGTGCGTTCCTCGACGTGCGCGGCATGTTCCAGGCCCGCGGCCTGGACATGAGCCGTTTCGCGAACCTCATGATGGAACGGCGCTCGGTCAACGTGCCGTGCGAGGACCCGGTCACCAACGCCGTCAACGCCGCCAAACCGATCGTGGACGCGCTCGACCCGGCCGAACGCGACCGCATCGAGGTGCTGGTCGTCGGCACCGAGTCGGGGCTCGACTTCGGCAAGCCGATCAGCACGTACGTCCACCACCACCTGGGGCTGAGCCCGAACTGCCGGTCCTTCGAGGTCAAGCACGCCTGCTACGGCGGCACGGCGGCACTGCAGACCGCGGCCGGCATGGTCGCGGCGAACCCGGTGCCGGGGGTGAAGGCGCTGGCCGTCGCGACCGACGCGGCCAGCGCCACCGTCAAGGCGTCGTACTGGGAGCCGTCCGAGGGGGCCGGCGCGGTCGCCATGCTGGTCGGCGACGAGGCGAAGGTGCTGGAGATCGACCGGGGGGCCAGCGGGTTCCACACGTTCGAGGTGATGGACACGCTGCGGCCCCGGCACGACATGGACTCGGTGGACCCGGACCTGTCGCTGCTGGCGTACATGCGGTGCGTCGAGGAGAGCTTCGCCGCGTACCAGAAGCGGGTCGCCGGGGCCGACATCGTGGACACGTTCACCTACCTCGCGATGCACACGCCGTTCGCCGGCATGGTCAAAGGCGCGCACCGCAGCCTGCTGCGCAAACAGAAGAAGTACGGCCCGCGTGAGATCGAGGCCGACTTCACCGCCAGGGTCGTGCCGACGCTGACGTACGGCATGCGGGTGGGGAACACGTTCTCCGCCGCGCTGTACCTGGCGTTGTGCTCGCTGCTCGACCACGGGGACTTCACCGAGGCGCGGCGGATCGGGTTGTTCTCGTACGGCTCCGGCTGCGCGTCGGAGTTCTACAGCGGTGTCGTCCCCGCAGGCGCGCGGCCCGCCGTGGACATCGGCAAGGCCCTCGATGACCGGCGGGAGATCACCGTGGACGACCTCGATCTGATCACCGACCTGAGCGCCGACCGGATCTTCGGGGTGCGGGACGCGGTGTTCGACCCCAAGCCGTACGCGGACCTGTTCGAGGACAAGTTCGACGGCCGGGGCCTGCTCGTTCTCGACCG
This sequence comes from Sphaerisporangium rubeum, assembly GCF_014207705.1. Lineage (NCBI taxonomy): Bacteria > Bacillati > Actinomycetota > Actinomycetes > Streptosporangiales > Streptosporangiaceae > Sphaerisporangium > Sphaerisporangium rubeum. The sequence goes on along the minus strand of NZ_JACHIU010000001.1, from coordinate 6,030,115 downwards.
CATCGCGGAGTTCCACCGCGAGTACCGCTGGAGCTGACCATGGCGACGACACTGCGGCTCCAGATCCGGCCCTCCATCGACGGGGTCGCCATCAAGGAGATCCACGACGCGCTCGACGAGGCCGAGGCGACCCCCGACTGCCGCATCCTCGTGCTCGAAGGCGGCGGCGACGGCGTCTTCTGCACCGGACTGAACCTCGAGAGCGCCGCGGGTGAGGACGCCTCCGACGGCGGCGCCGCGTTCTTCGGCCTGCTCAAGCGGCTCACCACCACGCCGCGTGCCGTGGTCGCGCGGGTGGACGGCCGGGTCGCCGGCGGCGGCGTGGGACTGGCCGCGGCGAGCGACTTCGTGTACGCGAGCGAGCGCAGCACGTTCAGCCTGCCGGAGGCCTTGTGGGGGTTGCTGCCGTGCTGCGTGCTGCCGTTCCTGATCCGGCGCACCGGGTTCCAGAAGGCGTACACGATGACGTTCAGCACGCAGCCGGTGGACGCTGTCGAAGCGGAACGGTTCCACCTGGTGGACGCGGTGGCCGACGACCCCAAGGCACTGGTCAACCGGCTCGCGTACCGGCTCACCAAGATGGACGAGTCGATCATCGGGGACATGAAGGGCTACTTCCGCCAGATGTGGATCCTCTCCGACGAGGTCGAGGCGACGGCCGTCAAGGAGTTCAGCCGCCTGATGTCCACCCCCGAGGTACGGCGGCGGCTCACCGACTACGCCACGCACAAACGCTTCCCCTGGGAGCGGTAGAAAGGACGCGCTGCCGATGTCTGTCGTCTGGGCCTTCCCCGGTCAGGGTTCCCACCGCCGCGGCATGGGGGACGGGCTGCTCGAACGCCACCCCGACCTGTGCGCGCGCGCCGACGAGATCCTCGGCTACTCGATCGCCGAGCTGTGCCGCGACGTGCGCCGCCTGCGCGACACCCGGTATGTCCAGCCCGCGCTGTACACGGTGGACGCGCTGACGTACCTCGCGCGGACGGAGGACGACGGGGAACGGCCCGACTACCTGGCTGGACACAGCCTCGGGGAGTACGCGGCGCTGTTCGCCGCCGGATGCTTCGACTTCGAGACCGGCCTGCGGCTGGTGATGCGGCGCGGCGAGCTGATGGGGGAGGCGAGCGGCGGCACCATGAGCGCCGTGCTCGGCGTCCCGAGGGAACGGCTGGAGGAACTGCTCGCCGGCACCGGGGTGGACGTGGCGAACGACAACTCGCCGGAACAGGTGGTCGTCGCCGGTCCCAAAGAGGAGATCCAGGCGGTTTCCCAGGTCATCACGGAGGCCGGAGGGAAGTGCGTGCCGCTCAACGTGCGGACCGCGTTCCACTCGCGGTACATGAAGGACGCGGCGGAGGCGTTCCGCCGGACGCTGGAGTCGGTGGAGTACGCCGAACCGCGGGTCCCGGTCATCGCCAACGTGACCGGCCGGCCGCACGTCGCCGGGGACATCGCCGAGTCGCTCCGCAGGCAGATCGACAGCCCGGTGCGGTGGCTGGACGGCCTGCGGTACCTCATGCGGCAGGGGGTGGACCGGCTGGAGGAGATCGGCCCGGGGGACGTGCTGACCAAGCTGTGGCAGGTCACGCGGAAGTACCCCGTGCCGGACGAACCGGCACAGGTCCCCGGCGCCGCGTCACCGGACGTCCCGACGCGGGCGGCGTCACCCGCGCCGGTCGCCGCGGCCGTACCGGCGCAGCGTCCCGCACCCGCGCGCGGCGCCGAACCCTCGCGAGCATCCGGCACGGACCTCGCCGCGCGGCTCGGCTCGCCGGAGTTCCGTGCGGACTACGGCCTGCGGCACGCGTACCTCGCCGGGTCGATGTTCAAAGGCATCGCCTCCACCGACCTGGTGGTCAGGATGGGGAAGGCCGGCCTGATGGGCTTCTTCGGCGCCGGTGGGCTCAAGCTCGCCGAGATCGAGGACGCGATCCAGGCCATCCGGCGCGGACTCGGCACCGGCGAGGGCTTCGGCATGAACCTGCTGTACGGGTTCGACGAGAACGGCCTCGAACGGGACACCGTGGAGCTGTACCTCAAGCACGACGTCCGCCACGTCGAGGCCGCCGCGTACCCGCACGTCACCGCGCCGCTCGTCCGGTACCGCTTCACCGGGGCCCACCGCGACTCCCGCGGCCGTCCGGTGGCCGTGCGCCACGTCCTCGCCAAGGTGTCACGTCCCGAGGTCGCCACGGCGTTCATGAGTCCACCCCCGGAGCCGGTGCTGCGCCGTCTCGTGGAACGCGGCGAGCTGACCCCGGACGAGGCGGAGGCCGCCGCGTCCCTCCCCGTCAGCCAGGACGTCTGCGTCGAGGCCGACAGCGCGGGCCACACCGACGGCCGTTCCCCTTACGGCCTGATGCCGGCCATGCTGGAGCTGCGCGACCGCGCCAACCGCACCCACGGGTACGCGGGGCCGATCCGCGTCGGCGCCTCAGGCGGCCTCGGCGCGCCTGAGGCGGTGGCCGCGGCGTTCGTCCTCGGCGCCGACTTCGTCGTCACCGGCTCGGTGAACCAGTGCTCGGTGGAGGCCGGGACCTCCGACGAGGTCAAGGACATGCTCGCGGGCCTCGACGTGCAGGACACCACGTACGCGCCGGCCGGTGACATGTTCGAGCTCGGCGCGCGGGTGCAGGTCGCGAGGAAAGGCACCCTGTTCCCGGCGCGGGCCAACAAGCTCTACCAGCTGTACCGCAACCACGGCGGCCTCGACGACCTCGACCCCGCCACGGCCCGCACCGTCCAGGACAAGTACTTCCGCCGTTCCTTCGCCGAGGTCTGGGACGAGACCGCCGCCTACCTGGCCGCGAACAAGCCCGGCGAGCTGGACCGGGCCGAGGCCAACCCCCGCCACAAGATGGCCCTGGTCTTCCGCTGGTACTTCGTCCACTCCATCCGCCTGGCCCTGTCCGGCACCCCCGGCCGCCGCGTCGACTACCAGATCCACTGCGGCCCCGCGATGGGGTCGTTCAACCACTACGCCAGGACCATCGGCCTCGCCGACCGGCGCGACCGCCACGTGGACCTCATCGCCGACCACCTCATGACGGACGCCGCCGCCGTCCTGCACTCCCGCCTGCGTCACCTCTCCGCGCGCTGACCCCCCCGGGGGTCAGTGGACGAAGGGGGTCAGCAGCACGCGGTCCAGGTCCTCCTGGATGGCGTCGAGGACCTCGGGACCGGGCCCCTTGAGGTAGAAGTGGTCGCCGGGGAAGACACGCAGGGAGAAGCCGCCTTCGCCGGCGTCGCGCCACGCGGTGATCTCGTCGGGGTCCACCTCGGGGTCGGCGTCGCCGTGCAGGCCCGAGATGGGGCAGGTCAGCGTGGGTGCGTTCAGCGGGGTGTAGAGCTCGTTCAGCTCGAAGTCGGCGCGCAGCGTGGGGAGGAAGACGTCGAGCAGGCCGGGCTGGTCCATGACGGCCGACGGGGTGCCGTTGAGGGTGGCGAGCTCGGTGAGCAGGTCGTCGTCGGTGAGGTCGCTGAAACGGCGGCGCGCCGTCGGCAGGTGGGGGGCCCGGCGGCCGGAGACGAACAGGATCAGCGGTTCGCCTGGCGCGGTCGCCGCGTTCCCGCCGGTGGTCCGCGCGGAGTGGTGTGCCTTCAACGCGCGTGCGACCTCCCACGCGACGGCGGCCCCCATGCTGTGGCCGAACAACGCGTACGGCCGGTCGGTGTGCGGGGCCAGGACCTCGGTGAGGACCGGGATCAGGTCGGCCATGCGGTTGTACGCGGGCTCGCGCAGGCGGCCCTCGCGGCCGGGGAGCACGACGGGACAGACGTCCACCGAGGACGACAGGTGGTCCTCCCACTGGCGGAACAAGGCGGCGCCACCGCCGGCGTGCGCGAAGCAGAACAGGCGCACCTCGGCGTCCTCGCGGGGGGCTCCTCCGGCGATCCATGCCTTCGACATGCCGCCGAGGCTAACCGGGGGCCGCGGGGGGTCGCTGCTCAGTCTTGAGCAGGCGTGATCCGCCGGGTCCCGGCCGGTGGGGGAGCGAACTTGTGCCGGTGCGGCAGGGGGGGTGGAGCCGGGTCTGACCTGCGATGCCGGGGCCGGTGGTTTTGAGCTGATGTGAGCGCACTGATGGGGGACTGCTCAGTCTTGAGCAGGCATGTCGGGGTCGCGTGATTAGCGTCGGTTACCGGGAGGAGGACCATGGTGTCGAACGAGAGTGTCCTTGAGACGGTGGTCCGGCTGCTCACCGATGTGCTGCCGGGTGAGGACGAACTGACCCCGGAGTCGGTCCTCCGGGATCACGGGCTGGACTCGATCTCCGCGGTGCGGGTGTGGTTCGAGATCCAGCGGGTGTTCTCGCTGGACCTCCCGGTGGAGCGCCTCGGCGAGTGCGTCACGGCGGCCGACCTGGCGGACCGCGTCGCCGAGCACATGGAAGCCGGAGGTACGGCCGGTCACGCGACCGCCGGCACCGGTGCGGGGGCCGGGCCCGTGGTCACCGCACGGCCCGAGGACCGCTTCGCGCCGTTCCCGCTCACCCCCATCCAGCAGGCGTACATGCTCGGCCAGGACGAGGACCTCACCGACGACCCGGTCGGCTGCCACGTGTACCGCGAGTTCGAGGTGGCGGACCTCGACACCGGCCGCCTCGAAGCCGCCTGGCGACGCGTCGTGGACCACCACGACGCGCTGCGGCTCGTCATCGGCGACGACGGCACGCAGGCCGTGCTCGAACAGGCCCCCGGCTGGTCCCTGCCGGTCCACGACGGATCGCCGGAGCAGGCACGCGAACGGCTCACCGGCCACGTGTACGAGCCCGGCGTCTGGCCGCCGTTCTCCGTCGAGGTCACCCGGCCCGGCACCGTCCACTTCGGCATCGACGCGAGCGTGACCGACGGCCGCGGCCTCGACATCCTCCTGCGCGACTGGTGGCGCTGCTACCGCGACCCCTCCCACGAGCTCACCGCCGCCACGCTGTCGGCACGCGACTGCGTCATCGCCTTGGACGAGTACCGCGACGGCCCCGGCGCACACGGGGACCTCGACCACTGGAAGGACCGGCTGCGGGACATGCCGCCGGGTCCGCCTGCCGCCTCCGGCGCCGCCGAGAGCGTGGAACGCACCGCCATCACCGGTGAGCTGACGCCGGACGAGTGGAGCGCGCTGCGCCGCGTCGCCACCGGCCTCGACGTCTCCCCGACGTCCCTGGTCCTGACGCTGTTCGCGGAGGCCTTCGGCGGCTCCTGCTCGCTGGCGCTCACCACCACGGCACGCGCGTGGCTGCCGCGTGAGGTGGACGAGGTCGTGGGCCCGTTCACCTCGACCGCCGTGTTCGTCGCCGACGACACCCGAGGCGAGCCGCTCGACGAGGCGATCCGCGACGTCCACCACCGCCTGTGGACCGACCTCGGCCACGCCGCGGTGTCCGGTGTGACCGTCATGCGGGAACTGCGGGCCTCGGCGCCGCTGCCGGTGGTGTTCACCAGCCTGCTCGACGCGCGGCCCGACGACGCCGTGCCGCCGGTGACGTACGCCGTCAGCCGCACCTCCGGGGTGGCGCTCGACCACCAGATGTGGGAGGACGACGGGGCCCTGCGGTTCCGCTGGGACGTCACGCCGGACCGGTTCACCCCCGGCGCGCTCGACGTCGCGTACGCCGCGTTCCTCAACTCGCTGCGCGCGCTCGCCACCGACGGCGACGCCGTGGAACGGCCGCTCAACGAGCTGCAGAAGGCCTACTACGTGCCGCGCGCCGGCGGCCCCCGCGACTACGACGGCTGCCAGGTCTACCACAGCTTCCACGTCCGCGACCTGGACGTGGACCGTCTCGCCGCCGCGTGGACACGCCTGGTCGCCACCTACGACGCGCTGCGTTCGGAGGTCACGCACGACGGCCGCCTGCGCACCCGGCCCCGCGCGCCGCGTACGTGGACCGTGCCGATGGTGGACGCCGTCACCCCCGACGAGATGACCGCGTCGGCGTACCCGCTCGGCCGCTGGCCCCAGTGGGACGTGCGCGCGAGCCGCGACGGCATGGTGCACGCCGCCATCGACCTGTCCGTGCTGGACGGCAGGAGCATCCACGTCGTCCTGCGCGACCTGTTCCGCCTGTACGCCGACCCCGAGGCGACCCTCCGCGAGGCGGCACCCCCCGAGGAGCACACCCCGGCGTACGACGCGGACTACTGGACGCACCGCTTCGACGACATGCCACCCGGCCCGCCGCTCGACGCGCCGCCGGCCCCCCGCGTACGGCTCGACGGCGCCGTCGAGGAACGGCCCGGCGCCGAACTGCCGGACGAGGTGGTGCTCGCCGCGCTCACCGAAGCGCTGTCGCAGCAGTTCACCGACCCGTTCACCGTGGCCGTCGTCCGCTGGACCGAGGAGTCCGAACGGCACCGGCCCGGCGAGTACACCGCGCTGAGCTGGGTCACCGGCCCCGGCACACCGGCCGAGTACCGCCGCCAGATAGACACCGACCTGGCGCACGGCACCCTCGAAGGTCTCGGCGCGCTGCGCGGCATCACCATGAAGCAGCGCCGCACCCGTTCCTACGGCTTCCCCGTCGTCTACACGAGCACCCTGGAACTCGGCGACCACCCCCTGCCGGACGGCGTCGAACTCGGCCCCTGGATGACCTACACCCCCGACGTCGCGCTCGACTGCATCATCGCGCGCGAAGGGGGACGGCTGCGGTACTGCTGGGACGCGGTCGAGGCCGGCTTCCCCGACGGCCGTCTGCGCGAGCTGTTCGACGCGTTCGAGCGGGCCCTGCGGCGCGGCGCCGAGGAGCACGCCGGCCGGGACACCATCCTGTACACCTGGAACGACACCGCGCGCGAGGTCCCGGAAAGCCGGCCCGCGCACCTGCTGTTCGAGGAAAAGGCACGGGAACGGCCCGACGCCGTGGCCCTGCGCACGCGCGCCGGCACGACCACGTACGGCGAGCTGAACCGCCAGGCCAACACCATCGCGTGGCGGCTCAGGAGCATGGGGGTGACGCCGGGGACCGTCGTCGGCATCCGGCTGTGCCGGGGGGCCGACATGGTGGCCGCCGTGTTCGGCATACTCAAGGCCGGCGGCGCGTACCTGCCGGTCGAGCCGACGCTTCCCGCCGAGCGCGCCAAGGTCATGCTGGACGACGCCGGGGCCGGCATCGTCGTCACCTGCTCCGGCACGGCTGGCTGGCCCGTCCCCGAGCACGTGCGCACCGTCGAGATCGACCTCGACCTCGACCTCGACGACGCCGGCGTCGGCGACCCCGAGCCGGTGAACGGCGCCGACGACCTCGCGTACGTCATCTTCACCTCCGGCAGCACCGGCAAGCCCAAAGGCGTCGAGGTGACGCACCGGCCGCTGCTCAACCTGCTGAACTGGTGCGACCGCACCTACGGCTTCGGGCCGGACGACGTCGGCCTGTGCGTCACGTCGCTCGGGTTCGACCTGTCGGTGTTCGACATCTTCGGCCTGCTCGGCCGTGGCGCGTCGCTCTACATCGCCGACGAGGAGCAGCAGCGCGACCCCGAACTGCTGCTCGACGTGCTGCTCACCGAGCCGATCACGTTCTGGAACTCCGCGCCGACCACCCTGAACCAGCTCTCGCCGCTGTTCGCCGACCGGCGGGGCCACGACGGCACAGGGGACCTGCGGCTGGTGTTCCTCAGCGGCGACTACACGCCGCTGCCGCTGCCGGACGCCGTACGCGGGCTGTTCCCCAACGCGAGGATCGTCAGCCTGGGAGGTGCCACCGAGGCCACCGTGTGGTCCAACTACTTCGAGGTCGGCGAGATCGACCCCGACTGGCGCAGCATCCCCTACGGCCGGCCCATCGACAACGCGCGGTACTACATCCTCGACGAGGACCTCGAACCGTGTCCCGTGGGGGTCGAGGGTGACCTGTACATCGCGGGGGACTGCCTCAGCCTCGGGTACCGCAACCAGCCGGAACTCACGCGGGAACGGTTCGTCCGCGACCCGTTCGTGGACGACCCCGAGCAGCGGATGTACCGGACCGGCGACCGGGCCGCGTTCTTCCCCGACGGGGTCATGACGTTCCTCGGCCGCGCCGACACACAGGTCAAGATCCGCGGCTTCCGGGTGGAGCTCGGCGAGATCGAGCACCGGCTGCGCACCCACCCCGGCGTACGGGACGTCGTGGTGCTCGCACGGGACGACCAGTCGGGGGAACGCAAACTCGTCGGCTACGTCATCGCCGAGACCACTCCGCCGCCGTCCGTGGCCGACCTGCGGCGGCACGCCGCCGAGACGCTACCGGCGTACATGGTGCCGAACTACGTCGCCTTCGTGCCGACCTTCCCCGCGACGTCCAACGGCAAGCTGGACCGCGCGGCCCTGCCGTGGCCCCTGAACGACGACTCCTCCGAGACCGCCGAGAACCCGGCCGCCTCCGCCGGGTCCGCCACCTCTGAGCAGGCGACGCCTTCAGCGGCCGCCGCTGAACCTGCCGGGTCCGCGCCGGTTCCGGCGTCCGGCGAACCGGAGACCGTCGTCTCGCCTGAGCTGGTCGCGGAGATCTCGGCGCTGTTCACCGACCTGCTCGCGGTCCCCGAGATCGACCCCGACGCCGACCTGTGGGACCAGGGTGCCACGTCGTTCACGATGGTCCAGGTCTCCAAGGCCCTGCGCAAGAAGCACGGCCGCCGCGTACCGGTGTCGTCCCTGCTGGACGAGCCCACCGTCAACGCCATCGCGGCCGTCGTCGCCGGTACCCTCCCCGCCGGTCGGACCCCGGCCGGGCCTCCGGCTCCGAGCGAAGCCTCGACCGGGACGACGGGGGACGCGGAAGGCAAGGCCCCGGTCGAGACCAAGGCCCCGGTCGAGAGCGAGGCCCGGGTCGAGAGCGAGGCCCCGGTCGAGAGCGAGGCCCCGGCTGGGACCAAGCCCCCGGCCGGCGCTCAGGCGGCACCGTCGCAGGACGGTCCCGGGGAGGTCGAGTTCTTCTCGCCGGAGGACCGGGCCCGGTTCAAGGACGGCGCGTGGAACCTGCGGCCCCTGGAGCCCACCGCCAGCATCGTCCGCCTCGACCGGCTGGACGTCGCGGACGAGCACTACGACTGGCGTGCCAGCAGCCGCGAGTTCGAGGACGGCGGCATCCCGTACCGCTCCTTCTGCAAGCTGCTCGGCCTGCTCCGCGAGGCCACCGTCGGCGGCAGGGAACGCCACCTGTACCCGTCGGCGGGGGACACCTACGCCGTCCAGGTGTACGCGCAGGTGAAGCGCGGCGCCGTGGACGGTGTCGCGGCAGGCGTCTACTACTACAACCCGCGCGAACACGTCCTCCAGCTCATCGACGACCGGCCCGACCCCGGCAGGTCCATCCACTTCGTCTACAACCGTCCCCTGTACGACCAGGCCGGTTTCAGCCTGTACCTCGTCGGCCAGACCAAAGGCATCCAGCCCCTGTACGCCGAGCAGAGCCTGCGCTACCTCACCCTTGAAGCCGGCTACATGGGCCAGCTCCTGATGTCCGGCCAGGCGGCCTGCGGCATCGGCCTCTGCCCCATCGGCGACGTCTCGTTCGGCCCGCTGCGCGACCGGCTGGCCCTCGACGACGGCCACCACTTCCTGCAGGCCTTCCTCGGCGGCCCCGCGCGCTTCGCGACCCGCGCCGTCGAGACCGGCGAGACCCCCATGTTCACCGCTCCGGTCCCCGCCGCCGCCGACGGCCCCCGCGAAGGCGTCGCGGTCGTCGGCCTCGCCGGCCGCTATCCCGGCGCCGACGACCTGGACACCTTCTGGCGCAACCTCACCGAAGGCGTGTCCACGATCGCCACGGGAGAGCTCACGGAAGGCGGGTCCTCGGCCGGCACCGGACCACGCGGCGAGACCGCGGCCGGGTCCTCGGGACCGCGCGGCCATGGCGTACCAGGTGGCTACCTCGACCACATCGACCGGTTCGACAGCCTGCTGTTCCACACCGCGCCACGTGAGGCCGAGACGCTCGACCCGCAGCTGCGGCTGCTGCTGCACAGCGTGTGGGAGTGCCTGGAGAACGCCGGCCACACAGCCGCGTCGCTGCACCGGGCCGCACCGCGTGTCGGGGTGTTCGTCGGCGCGATGTGGCACGACTACCAGCACGCCGGCGCCGCCGCGTGGCGCGACGGCGGGGACGCCGTGGTGTCGGCCACCGCGTCGGAGACCGCCAACCGGATCTCGCACTTCTTCGGCTTCACCGGCCCGAGCCTCGCCGTGGACACCTCGTGCTCGTCGTCCCTGACGGCGCTGCACCTGGCCGTGGAGAGCCTGCGCCGCGGCGAGTGCGACGCGGCCGTCGTCGGCGGGGTCAACCTCGTCGCCGACGACTACCACACCGGTGTGCTCGCCGGACTCGGCCTGCTCGCCGAGAACCCCGCGAGCCGCGCCTTCGACGCGGACAACCCGGGGTGGACGGTCGGCGAAGGCGCCGGGGTGGTGCTGCTGCGCCGCGTCGCCGACGCCGTACGGGACCGCGACGTCGTCCACGGCGTCATCGAGGCCACCTGGACCGCGCACGCCGGTCACGCGGGACGTTTCACCGCGCCGAGCGCCGGCGCGATGGCCGCGTCCATGCGGGAGACCCTGGACCGCGCCGGGGTGGACCCGGCCGACGTCTGCTACGTGGAATGCGCCGCCGCCGGGGCCGGGCTCGCCGACGCCGCCGAGATCGAGGCGCTCACCGAGGTCTTCGGCGGACGCGAGGAACCGGTCGCGGCCGGGACCGTCAAGCCGAACATCGGCCACCTGGAGGCGGCGTCCGGCATGTCGCAGCTCACCAAGGTGCTGCTGCAGATCAGGCACGGACGGATCGCGCCGACCCTGCTGTCCGGCCGGACCAACCCGCTGGCCGAGCTGGACGGCACCGCCGTGGAGATCGCCGACCGGCTCGGCACCTGGGAACACGAGCCGCGTATCGCTCTGGTCAACGCGTTCGGCGCCACCGGCACGCACGCGCACGCCGTGCTCCGCTCACCCGCGCGGCACGAACGGTACGCACCGGCCCGCGCCGACGGCAGGCCGCACGCCGTCCTGCTGTCCGCGGCCGGCCCCGACCAGCTCACCACCTCGGCCCGCCGCCTGCTCGACCACCTCACGCAGGAGCCGGCCCCGGCTGTGGCCGACATCGCCTTCACCACCCAGACCGGCCGCGCCGCGCTGCCGCACCGCCTCGCCGTCACGTGCGCCGACCTCGACGGCCTGCGCGCCGCGCTGCGCGCCTACCTGGCCGGCGAACCCTGCGACGCGCTGACCACCGGCGTCGCCGACCGTCCCGCCGCCGCCTCGGCCGAACCCCCGGCCGCCGAGCCGGACGCCGCCGCGGCATGGGTCTCCGGCCAGGACGTGCGGTGGGAGAACTACTGGCCGGTCCCCGGGTCCCGGGTGTCCCTGCCGCCGTACCCGTTCGCCGCGGAACCGTACTGGATCAAGGGCCCCGGCGGACGGACCGGCACCGCTCAGGACCGGCGGCCCCTCGCCGTACGGCACGAGACCTCCGCAACCGAGGCGACGCATGCGGTCGAGCCGACGCCGGCCGACGAGCCGACGCGTGCCATCGAGCCGACGCGTGCCGCCGAGCCCGTGCGCGCCGGCGTCGCGGAGGTACGGCCGGAGGTCGACGACGACCACGGTCTGTGTGACTACCTCAAGAGCATTTATGCGGAGGTGTCCGGGATCCCGGCCGAACGGCTCAGCGAGTACACGCCGCTGGAGCAGTACGGCCTCACGTCCCTCATGGTGACGCAGCTCAACACACGGCTGCATGAAGATCTCGGCGAACGCTCGCGTACTCTCTTCTACGAGCACACCGACCTCGCCGGCGTCGCCTCCGCTCTCGCCGCCGCAGGCCGGCGCGCTCCCGCCGACCAGAACGCACCGACCCCCGACCAGGCCCCCGACCAGGCCTCTCACCAGGCCCCCCACCAGGCACCGTCCCGGCCGGACGTCACCACCGCCGCTCCCCGGCCCGTACCCTCCGGGGACGCCGTGCGGGACGACAGAACTCCGGTCCGGGACGGTGTCGGGGCCCTCCTCGGGGACGGGATCGCGATCATCGGTATCGCGGGCCGCTACCCGGACGCGCCGGACCTCGACACGCTCTGGGAGAACCTCGCCGCAGGCCGTGACTCGACCAGGCGCGTTCCCGACGAACGGGTCCGCGAGGGCTGGCCGGCGGAGATCATGCGCGGCGGCTTCCTCGACGGTGTCGACGAGTTCGACCCGTACCTGTTCGGCATCACCCCGCGTGACGCCGCACTCATGGACCCCCAGGAACGCATCTTCCTCGAAGTCGTCTGGGAGACCCTGGAGGACGCCGGTTACCCCCGCACCCGGCTGCGCGAACGGCACGGCTCGAACGTCGCCGTCTACGCCGGTGTGATGCACAACGAGTACCCGTACTTCGGTGTGGAGAGCACCCTGCGCGGCGCTCCCCAGGACACCGGCGCCACCCCGGCCGGGATCGCCAACCGTGTCTCGTACCACCTCGACCTCATCGGCCCCAGCATGTCGATCGACACGATGTGCTCCTCGTCCCTCACGGCCCTGCACCTCGCCGTACGGTCGCTGCGCCACGGCGAGTGCGAGCTCGCCATCGTCGGCGGCGTCAATCTGTCCCTCCACCCGAACAAGTTCATCCAGCAGAACCGCATGAAGATGTCCGCCGGGGACGGCGTCTGCCGCAGCTTCGGCGCAGGCGGCGACGGTTTCGTCCCCGCCGAGATGGCAGGCGCGGTGCTGCTCAAGCCGCTGTCCCGGGCCGTCGCGGACGGCGACCGCGTGCACGCCGTCATCCGAGGCACCGCCGTGCTGCACACCGGCAGGACCAACGGCTGGGCCGTCCCGAGCGCCGCCATGGAAGGCGAGGTCGTCCGCCGGGCCCTCGCCGACGCCGGCGTCCCCCCGGCCGGCATCGGCTACATCGAATGCCACGCTCCGGGAACCGACCTCGGCGACCCCATCGAGGCCACCGCGCTCACCCGCGCCTACGCCGCCACCGGCCTCGAACCCGGCAGCATCCCCATCGGCTCCATCAAGTCCAACTTCGGCCACGGTGAACCCGCCGCAGGCATCGCCGGCCTCACCAAGATCGTCCTCCAGCTCCGCCACCGCGAACTGGCCCCCAGCCTCCACGCCGACGACCTCAACCCCAACATCGACTGGCACCAGATCCCCTTCCGCCTCCAACGCCACCGCACCCCCTGGCCGACCACCCCCGGCACCCCCCGCCGCGCCGCCCTCAGCTCCTTCGGCGCCGGCGGCACCATAGCCCACGCCGTCATAGAAGAACACCTCCCGACCGCCACCAAGAACCCCTCAACCAGGGACCACCTCCCCACCTCCACCAGGGACCACCTCCCCACCTCCACCAGGGACCACCTCCCCACCTCCACCAGGGACCACCTCCCCACCTCCACCGAAGCACTCCTCCCCGACCCCACCTCTGACCCCGGCCACCCCGAACTGATCGTCCTGTCCGCACGCGACGAGGACCGCCTGCACGCCGTCTGCACCCGCCTCGCCGCCTTCCTCCGCCGAGACCACACCTCGTCCGACCCCGCGACCCTCCTGAACGAACTCCGCCGCATCGCCTCCGGCGAGACCTCCACCCCCCTCACCGCCGCCGAACTGGCCACCCACCTCCTGCGCACCCACGCCGACCAGGGCCCGTCCCTGCGCGACATCGCCTACACCCTCCAGGTAGGCCGCGAACCCCTCCGCGAACGCCTGGCCCTCATCGCCGCGTCAACCGACGACCTCGTGTCCCGACTGACCCGTTACACCAACGGCGACCCCACCCCCGTGATCCGAGGTCGCGCCACCACCGGCAACCCCGGCCACGAACCCCAGACCTGGCAGACCACCCCACCCGACCTCCCCACCCTGGCCCACCACTGGGTGACCGGCGGCCACATCGACTGGGACTCCCGCCGCCACCCCTCCTCCCGAATAATCCCCCTCCCCACCTACCCCTTCACCCGCCTCCCTTGCCGCCTCCCGTCCCCCACCGACCACGCCGACCGGACCGACCACGCCGACCGGACCGGCTCTGCCGACCGCACCGAAGCGGCCGCCACCCCCTCCCGCCACGACGGCCCCACTCTTCGGCGCCGCGACGGCGGGACGTGGTACGGCGAATCCGGCGCCGTCGTACGGCGGGGAACCCGCGCCGGGGACGGTCGTGGAGAAGAGATCCCCCTTTACGAGAAGACCTGGGTGGAGGCAGGAGACTTCACCGGGACCGGGATAGCCGGCGCCGGCACGGTCCTCGTCCTCTTCACCTCGCAGAAGGAACTGGCGGAGCGACTCGCAGCAGAGATCGGCCCCGACAGGGCCGTTCTCGTCGAAAGCCCCGGCCCGGAGGTCGACCTCCCGGCGGACCTCGTCGGCTGGATCGACCTGTGCGACCTCGGCAGTGAGGACCCCGCAGGGGAACTGGGACGCCTGGAACTGCTCCAGCGAGCCCTCGGGGGACGCGCCGACCTTCGGGTCCTGCACGTCACCAGAGGGCTGCTGGACCTGGACGGCCCCAGGCCGAGCATGGCAGGCGGCCGTATGGCCTCCTTCGTCCGCATGATCTCCGCCGAGTTCCCCGGAGTGGCCGCCACCGTCCTCGACATCGACGAGCCCACCGCGGAGGCCGTTCTCCACGAGGCCGGCACGACCGACCACTACAGCGAGGTCTGCCACAGGAACGGCACGCGCCACCGTCCGGCCCTGCGTGAACTGACCACCGACCACACCCCACTGAACATCGACCCGGACGGCGTCCACGTCGTGACCGGCGGCACCCGAGGCCTCGGCGCACTGGTGGCACGGCACCTGTGCACGAGCGGCGCCAGGAAGCTGGCCCTGCTCGGCGAACGGCCGATCCAGCCAGGCGAGCAGACCGACGCCATCGAGGCCCTGGAGCAGGCCGGAGCGCAGGTGATGGTCCACACCGGACCCCTCACCGACAGACCAGCCGTCGAGCGCTTCCTGGCAGACGTACGCCGCGACCTCGGCGACATCGCCGGCGTGGTCCACTGCGCCGGCCGAGGCAGCCGTGGCCGTCCCTCTCTCGCGCACAAGGACCCGAGCGACATGGAGACCGTCCTGGCCCCCAAGACCGACGGCCTGGAGACCCTGGCGGAAGCCTGCGCAGGCGACCACCTGAGATTCTTCGTGACGTTCTCCTCCATCAGCGCCGCCGTCCCCCGCCTCGCCGCAGGCGTGTCCGACTACGCCGCCGCGAACGCCTTCATGGACCTCTACACCGGCTACCGGAGGCGCTCCGGCGACCAGCGGTTCCGCTCGATCGACTGGCCGCAGTGGCGCGAGACCGGCGGCGCGAAGGGTGCGCCGAACCCCTGCGCGGCCATCGGCATCGACACGATCGGCGACGAGGACGGCCTGCGGGTGCTCGACCGCGTGCTGACCCTGCGGGACGGCGCCACGGTCGTCCCCTGTCCTCCCCGCGACGGCACCGTTCCCGACCTGGACACACTGCTCACGACCACCGGCGCGGCCAGAACGGCTGGAGCTGCCAGAACGGTCGAACCCGCACCGCGTCCAAAGGCCGTGGCACGCGCGCCACGTCCGAGGACCGAGGACTGGCTCACCGAGATCTTCTCCCGAACTCTCGGCATCCCCAGAGCCGACCTCGACCCCACGATGGAGTTCGGCGACATGGGTGTCGAGTCGGTGATGCTCGCCGAACTCGTCCAGCGCATCGAGGAACGCCTCGGCGCGAGCCTGGAGCCGTCCGCGCTGCTGGAGCACCCCACCCTCGACCGCCTGCGCGACCACCTCGGCCTCGACGACCCCGCAGCCGCGGACCACCAGGACGACCCCGAAGTCACGGACGACGAGCTCGAAGTCACGGACGACGACACGTCCGAGGTCACCGACGACGAACCGGTGGGAAGCCACAGCGCACCCATGATCGTGCCGAGCCGCGCGACCCCGTCCGGCACGAAGACCCGAGCGACCCCGTCCGGCACCGAGACCAAGGTGGCGATCGTCGGGATGGCGTGCCGCCTCCCTGACGCCCCCGACATCGCCACCTTCTTCGACAACCTCCTCGCCGGCCGCAGCGCCGTCCGCGAGGTCCCGCCGTCCCGTTGGGACCACCGCGAGCTGTACTCACCGGAACCGCAGGTCGGCCGCAGCATCAGCAAATGGGGTGCGTTCGTCGACGGGATCGAGGACTTCGACCCCGGCTACTTCGGCATGAGCGACGACGAGGCCCGCGTCCTGGACCCCGCGATCAGGCTGGTCCTCGAATGCTGTGCCACCGCGATCAGCGACGCCGGGTACGACCAGGAGGAACTGCGCGGCGGGAACCTCGGCGTGTTCATCGGGGCCCGCATGTCGGACTACGGCCGCCGCGCCGGCGTACGTCCAGGCGGTCTGGCCGCGGACCAGAACTTCATCGCCGCGAGGGTCGCGCACCACTTCGACCTGCGTGGCCCCAACCTCGTCGTGGACAGCGCCTGCTCGTCGGCGCTCGTCAGCGTGAAGCTGGCCTGCACCAGCCTGCTGGCCGGTGAGGCCGACCTGGCGCTCGCCGGCGGCGTCGAGGTGCTGCTCGACGAGAACGACTACCTCCAGCTCAGCGCGGCCAAGGCGTTGTCGCCGACGGGCCGGTGCCACACGTTCGACGCGAGCGCCGACGGGTTCGTCCCCGGCGAGGGCTGCGGCGTCGTCCTGCTCAAGCCGCTCGCGGCGGCGATCGCGGACGGCGACCGTGTCCACGCGGTCATCGACGCGGTCGCGGTGAACAACGACGGCCACACCATGGGGATCACCACCCCGAACCCCAAGGCCCAGGCCGAGGTCGTACGGCGTGCGCTGGCCGCCGCCGGACGGACCGCGCGGGACATCGGCCTGATCGAGGCGCACGGCACCGGCACGCTGATCGGCGACCCGATCGAGCTGCGCGCACTCACCGAGGTGTTCCGCGAGACGACCTCTGACACCGGGGTCTGCGCCATCGGCAGCGTCAAGACCAACATCGGCCACACCCTGACCGCCGCCGGCGTCCCCGGCCTGCTCAAGGCGGCGCTCGCCGTGGAGACCGGCCGGATCCCCGCGACGCTGGACTGCGACAACCCGAACCCCCGGTTCGACTTCGCCGCCTCCCCGTTCCGGCCCGCCACCGAGACCCGCGACTGGCCCGCGACGGGACGGCCGCGCGTCGCCGGAGTGAGCTCGTTCGGCCTCGGCGGCACCAACGCGCACCTGATCGTGAGCGAACTCCCGCCAGGCGCACGCGACGGCGCGCCACCACCACGCGACCCGCGACCCGCACCGGCCTTCACCCGCAGACGCCTCTGGCTCGACAAGCCGGAACGGCCCACGGGACCTGAGAGCGCCGAGCGGCCCGAGAGCGCCGAGCGGAACGGCGGCGCCGAGCGGCCCGGTGGCGAGCGGCCCGGCACGGCGGTGCCGTCCCGACGGCCAGAAACCGGCGGCCGTACCGCGAGCAAGCCGCTCTCGATCCTCGACCTCGAACTCACGACGAACGGCGACCGAGCGAGAAAGGGTGCCTGAACACATGCCGGCGATCGAAAGTCAGACCCTGCTCACGCACGCCGACTTCATCATGCGCAACCACCGCGTGCACGGAGTGTCCGTCATGCCAGGCGTGGTGTTCTTCGACATCATCTACCGCACCCTGGCCGCCGCCGGGTGGGACCACGACCGCGCCGTGCTGCGTGACGTGCTGTTCACCGAGGCCGTCGCCACCAACCAGGACGCCGACCGCGAGCTGCGCGTCACGGTGGAGGAGGCGCGCGACGGCGAACACGAGATCACGACCGAGAGCCGCTGGGTGAAGGACGGCACCCCCCTGTCGGGGTGGCGCAGGAACCTCGTCGGCAAACTCGTGTTCACCGACCACCCCGAGCCGGCCCCCATCGACCCGCAGGCGCTGAAGGCCGCCGCCGAACGGACCGGCGACATGGAGGACCTGTACGAACGCGCCAGGGCCGAGGACATCAGGCACGGCGACGCGATGAAGTGCGCCGGTCCCCTGCATCACGGCGGCGGCGGCCTCCTCGCCGAACTGCGGCTCGCGGCCCCCGAGCCGGGCCACGAGCGGTTCCACCTGCACCCCGCCGCGCTCGACGCGTCCACCATCGCGGGCCTCGGCCAGACCAAGGCGTCCGGCGAGGAGCCGTTCATCCCGGTGTACGTCCGCGAGTTCCGCGCACCGCACCGCCTCGGCCCGTCCTTCTACGTGTACGCGCGCCGTCCCGAGACCCTGGCCCCGTCCGGCGACGTCATCACCAACGACTACGAGCTGTACGACGAGGAGGGCCGGTTCGTCGCCGGGTTCACCGGCCTGTCCTGCAAGCGCATCAGGCACCCCGGACTGATGGAGAAGCTGCTCGTCATCGAGTCCACCGACTCGGCCGAGTCGGCCGGACCCGAGGAGTCCGCCGAGCGGTCCGCGCCGAAGGCGCTCGTGACGCGCCTGCGGGAGATGGTCGCCGAACGCCTCGGCAGGCCGGCCGCCGAGATCCCCGCCGACCTGGGTTTCTACGACCTCGGCCTGGACTCGGTCACCCTCGTCCGCCTCAGCGAGGAACTGGAACGGCTCGTCGGCCGGAGCCTCTACCCGACGCTGCTGTTCGAGTACAGCGACATCGAGAGCCTCGCCGCGCACCTGGCCGAGACGTACGACGGCCTGGCGGACGCCGAGCCGCGGGACGTCCCGTCGGCGACCGAGCACGAGCCGGCGAGCGTCCCTGAGACGTCTCCGGTGTCCGGACCCGAGCGCACGGTGGCGTACCGCGAGGTGTGGGTGCCGGAACCCGGCACACAGGACGGCGACCTCGGCGACGTCTTGGTCATCGCACCTCAGGTCGCCGGGTCCGCCGGATCCGGGGGCCCGGCCGGGTCCACGGGGTCCACTGGCTCTGCCGGGCCGGCTGGGTCTGCCGGTTTCGCCGGTCTGCGTGCCGCCACCGTCGTGCGGGCCGAGCACGGTGACGACTTCGAGCAGACGGGGGAGCGGACCTACCGTCTCGATCTGCGTGACCGCGACCAGGCGGCACGGCTGCTCGCCGGCCTGACGCGGACGGCGCCGCTCCCGCGTCACGTCGTGCTCGCCGCCGGCGCCGGGGACGACGCCACCGGTGTGTGCCTGCGGATCCGGTCCCTCGCCTGCGCGATCATCGACACCAGACCGCAGGACCCGGTGACCCTGACCTACGTGCACGACGGCACGGACCCCGCCGGGGACGCCGCCGGAGCCCTGGCCCGTACCATCTCGGCGGAGACCCCCGTCCTGCGCTGCCGCAGCGTCAGGGCCGGTGCGGACGACCTGGCGCGAGCCCTGCGCGACACGTCCCCGGAGGCGGAGATCCGCTACGACGGCGGTGTCCGCACGGTGCGCCGCCACGTCGAGCACGAGCTGACCACCGGCACCGTCCCCGTCAGGAACGGCGGCGTGTACGTGATCGCCGGTGGCGCCGGCGGCATCGGCAGGCTCCTCGCCGAGCACCTGGAGACCGAGTACGAGGCACACGTCGTCGTGCTCAGCCGCGGCACCGGCACCGACGTCACGGACCTGGCCGAGGTGGAACGCGCCGTGGCCGGCGCGCGCGACCGGTACGGCCGCGTCGACGGCGTCGTGCACTGCGCAGGCGTGCAGCGGGACGGCCTGTACTTCCGGCAGGACGCCGGGGACGTCGAGGCCGTGCTGGCCCCGAAGACACGCGGCGTCACCAACCTCGACACCGCCACCAAGGACGACGACCTGGACTTCTTCCTCGTCTTCTCGTCGCTCGCGGCGACCCTGCCGAACGCCGGCCAGTCCGCCTACGCGTACGCCAACGCCTACCTGGAGTCCTTCGCTCGCCGCCGCGCCGCGCGCCACGACCGCACCGGCACCACGCTCGCCATCGGCTGGCCGTACTGGCAGGACGGCGGCATGCGCATCGACGCCGCCGCCGTGGACCGCTCACGCCGTGACACCGGTCTCACCCCCCTGCCGACCAAGGAGGCCTTCTCGGTCCTGACCCGCGGCCTCGCCACCGGCGGCCCCGGCTTCGTCGTCCTGCACGGCGACGAGGACCGCGTCCCCCACCTGCTACGCGCACCGGAGCAGACCGAGCAGCCCCCCACCGATGGCGTACCCGCCGAACCGGTCCACGCCGAGCGGACCACCGCCGAGCCGGCCCACGCCGAGCGGACCGTCACCGGACCGGCCACCGCCGGACCCGACGACGACGCGATCGCCGTCATCGGCCTCGCCGGACGGTACCCGCAGGCCCCCGACCTGGACACGTTCTGGCGCAACCTCGCCGAAGGCCGCGACTGCGTCACCGAGGTGCCGGCGGAGCGGTGGGACCACGACGCCTTCTACGACCCCGACCAGGACCGCGAAGGCAGGACGTACGGCCGCTGGGGTGGCTTCCTCGACGGCGTGGACCGCTTCGACCGCGCGTTCTTCGGGGTCTCACGGCGCGACGCCGAACGGATGGACCCGCAGGAGCGGCTGTTCCTCCAGACCTGCTGGCACGCGCTGGAGGACGCCGGGTACCCGCCGGAGGCGCTGACCGGTGAGAGCGTCGGCGTGTTCGCCGGCGTCATGTGGAACCACTACCAGCTCGTCGAAGGCGGCGAAGGCGGCGTCGCTCCGCTGGCCATGCACGCCTCCATCGCCAACCGTGTCTCCTACACCTTCGACTTCGACGGTCCCAGCATGGCGCTCGACACGTCCTGCTCCTCGTCGCTGACCGCCGCGCACATGGCCGTCGAGAGCCTGCGCCGCGGCGAGTGCACGGTGGCCCTGGCCGGCGGGGTCAACGTGAGCGTGCACCCCCAGAAGTACCTGCAGCTCGCTCAGGGCCGCTTCCTCTCCCCGGACGGCCGCTGCCGCGCGTTCGGCAAGGACGCCGGAGGCTACGTACCAGGTGAGGGTGTCGGCGCCGTCCTGCTCAAGCCGCTGGCGGCGGCCCGCAGGGACGGCGACCACATCTACGGCGTGATCCGCGCCTCCGCCGTCAACCACACCGGCCGCACCAGCGGCGCCACCGTCCCGAGCCCCACCTCCCAGGCCGCACTCATCGGCACCGCACTGCGCCGCGCCGGCTGGTCCCCCTCCACCGTCGGCTACATCGAGGCCCACGGCACCGGCACCTCCCTCGGCGACCCCATCGAGGTCGAAGGTCTCCGCAAGGCCTTCGACGACGGCACGTCCAATGGTCGTTCCGACGTCGATGGTCCGCGCTCGGCTTCCGGAGAGCCGGAGGCCGGCTGCGCGCTGGGTTCGGTGAAGTCCAACATCGGCCACCTGGAGGGAGCCGCCGGCATCGCCGGGCTGACGAAGGTCCTGCTGCAGATGAAGCACCGCCACCTGGTGCCGTCTCTGCACGCGCGGGAGCCGAACCCGCACATCGACTTCACCGCCACCCCCTTCCACGTCCAGCAGACCCTCACCCCGTGGACCCGTTCCGGCGACACCCCCCGCCGCGCCGGCGTGAGCGCCTTCGGTGCAGGCGGCGCGAACGCGCACCTCCTGGTGGAGGAACACGACGCTCCTCCCGCACGCTCGTCCGCAACCGGCCCGTACCTGTTCCTGCTGTCGGCACGCGGCGAGAAGGCCCTGAGGGACTACGCGCAGGCGTACGTCCGGTTCCTGGACTCCACGACCGGCGCGACCGGTGCGACCGCCACGTCCGAGCCACCGCAGGCGCCGGTCGGCCGGAGCCACGTCGCCGAGCGTGTGGCCGATCTCCTCGGCGTCCCCGCCGACCAGATCGACCCCACCGAGACCTTCGGTGACCTTGGCCTGGACGCCGCCTCGCTCATGCGCCTGACGGCCGTCCCCGGCATCACGCTGGACAGCACCGTGGACGACCTGGCGGCCATCGAGGCCTCCACCGGTGAGCAGCCGAGCGAGGACCGGCACAGCCGGGACCGCGAGTCCTCGGACCAGGTCCACGGATCCGCCGTCTCGCCGGCCGACCTGGCCTACACGACCCAGGTCGGCAGGGCCGCGCTGCCGGTGCGACTGGCTCTCGTCGTCCCGGACGCGGCCACGCTGCGCGACCGGCTCGCGGCGTTCGCCGCAGGCGACGACCCAGGCCCCGGCGCGTACACCGGCACCGCCGGTACCGACGCACCCGAGGACGGCCCCACCCCCGACGAAAGCGTCCGCCTTTTCCGCGACGGCCGCCTCGGCGACCTCGCCGCGTACTGGACGGCAGGTGGCCGCGTCCCCTGGCAGCGGTGCCACACCGCCGAGGACCGGCCCCGCCGGGTCTCGCTGCCGACGTACCCGTTCCAGGAGGAACGCTGCTGGATCGGCGGCTGGCGCGGCAACCGCAAGGACCCCGGCACGCCGCTCGTGACCACGGCCCCCACGGACACCGGAGCGGACACGACGCACGCGGAGACTCCACACATGAACAAGGCGCATGCCGACGACCCGTACAGCGACACGGCGATTCCCGCGGACGTCACTCACGCGGACACGTCGAAGGCGCCGGACGCCGAACCCGCCGTCTCGTACCCGGTGGAACAGCAGCAGCCGCAGGAACAGGAGGACCTGCGGTTCACCGTCCAGGACGGTGTGGCGCTCGTGACGATGAACTCCGGGCCGAACATGTTCACCGAGGGGCTGATCACGGGTCTGCGGGACGCGTTCGCGCGGATCGCGGAGCGGGACGACGTGAAGGCCGTCGTGGTGACCGGCGCAGGCAAGGTGTTCAGCATGGGTGGCACCCCGGAGGCGCTGCGCACTCTGTCGGAGGGCCAGGGCCGCTTCACCGACGTGCCGTTCCTGTACGAAGGCATGCTGAAGTGCGACCGGCCGGTGATCGCCGCGATCCAGGGCCACGCGTCCGGTGGCGGCCTGGCGTACGGCCTGTTCGCGGACGTCGTGCTGATGGCCAGGGAAGGGGTGTACAGCGCCAACTTCATGAAGTTCGGCTTCACCCCCGGCATGGGTGCGACGTACGTCCTGGAGGAGCGCTTCGGCCGGTCGCTGGCGCACGAGATGCTGTACACGGCGCGTTCGGTCAGCGGTGAGGAACTGGAACGACGCGGCGCCGGTGTCACGATCCTCCCGCAGCAGGACGTCCTGAAGGCCGCGCTCCGCCACGCGCGCTCCATCGCCGCGCTTCCCCTTCCCGCCTTGCGCGCACTGAAGACCGAACTCGCGGGCCGGACCCTCGGCCGCCTCACCGAGGTCGTCGCCAGGGAGGTCGACCTGCACCAACGCGTCCTCGGCGAGCAGTCCGCGTCTCTGGTCCAGACCCACCTCGACAAGATCGGCAACTTCCACGGCCGTCCCACGACCCCACAGCCCTCCGCGACCCCCGAGCCTGTCGCCGAGACCGTGGCCGAGACCGTGGCCCCGGAGCCCGCCGTCGCCGCGCCGTCGCCGGACGCCGCCGCGGTGCGCGAGGTCGTGATGGCGACCCTGTCGTCCCACCTCTATCTGGAGGCGGACGAGATCGACGAGACCCAGAGCTTCAGCGAGATGGGTCTGGACTCGATCGGCGCCGTGGAGATCGTCCGCGACGTGAACCGCCGATTCGAGGTCGACCTGGACTCGGTGGCCGTCTACGACCACCCGACCATCCCCGCTCTGGTGGACTTCGTCCTCACCACGGCCGCCACGCAACACGCTCCGATGACCCCCGGGCCCACTCCGGCCGTCGCGGAAGAAACCACGGACCAGGCCACCGGTTCCCCACCGTCCCCGGCCGCCGACCCGACGGCCGGAGTCGTCGCACCGGACCCCGGCCCTTCCCCGGTGGCCGCGCCGACCACCTCGAACGGCTCGGCCCCGGTGGACGAGATCAGCGCATCCCCTTCGTCCCTGTTGACGGAGAACGGCCAGATCAGGCTCGGCAAGCCAGGCGCACGTTCCGTGCCGTCCGCGTCCACCGGCCCTGACCAGGTCCGACTCGACCTCCGTCCAGCCACCGAGGCGCGGAACGGCGCAGCGGGACCCGGCACCAAGAAAATAGGCGCCACCGGACCCGACATCACTACGGGACCCGCCTCCAAGGGACCCGGCGCCACCGGACCCGGCGTGACGGTGGCCGGACCCGAGCCGGTCGAGGCGGCACCCGCGCCGGCCGGGACGACCACGGCCGAGATCGCCGTCATCGGCATGGCGGGCCGGTTCCCGGACGCGCCGGACCTGGCCGCGTTCTGGGAGAACCTCGCCGCCGGACGGTGCAGCATCGGTGAGGTTCCCGCCGGACGGTTCGACGTGGACGCCGTGTACGACCCCGAGCGCAGGACGCCGGGGACGACGTACAGCAAGTGGGGAGCGATGCTCTCCGACGTGGACGCCTTCGACGCGGGCTTCTTCAACGTCTCGCCGCTGGAGGCCGAGGCCATGGACCCGCAGCAGCGGCTGTTCCTGGAGGAGGCGTGGCACGCGCTGGAGGACGCCGGGTACGCGGCGCGTACGGGGGAGCGGCGGCCGTGGGGGACGTTCGTGGGGTGCGCGGCGGGGGACTACTCGCGGCTGCTCGCGGCGGCGGGGGAAAGTGACAGCGGCCACGCGTTCCTCGGGAACGTGTCGTCGGTGCTGCCGGCGCGTATCGCGTACCTGCTGAACTTCAGCGGCCCCACCATGGCGGTGGACACGGCCTGCTCGTCCTCGCTGGTCGCGGTGCACCTGGCGTGCGAGAGCATCAGGCGCGGCGAGTGCGAGGCGGCCATCGCCGGTGGGGTGGCGGTCATGACGACCGCGCAGATGCACATCTGGTGCAGCAGCGCCGGCATGTTGTCCCCGACCGGCCGGTGCGCGCCGTTCGACGAGTCGGCCGACGGCATCGTGCTCGGCGAAGGTGTCGGCGCCGTGATCCTCAAGCGGCTCGACCGCGCGCTCGCGGACGGCGACACCGTTCACGCCGTCATCCGGGCCAGTGGCACCAACGGCGACGGCGCGACCAACGGCATCACCGCGCCGAGCGCCGCCTCCCAGGCCGAACTCCTGACCGCCGTGCACCGCCGCGCCGGCATCCGTCCCGAGGACATCGACTACGTGGAGGCCCACGGCACCGGCACCGCACTCGGCGACCCCATCGAGGCCAAGGCCCTGACCCAGGTCTTCGGCCCGCGCACCGAGGACCGCGATCACGCGGCGGTGAGCGGGGAAGAGGGAGGAGGATCCGGTGTCCGCGTCCACGGTCACTCGGCCGGTGACGGAGACGGCACCCGTGTCCAGGGTCTCGGCTCGCTGAAGGCCAACGTCGGTCACACCACGACCGCGGCCGGGATCGGTGGCCTGTTGAAGGTGCTGCTGGCCCTCGGTCACCGGCGGCTGCCGCCGTCCCCCGGCTACACGACGGCCAACCCGAAGATCGACCTGGAGAGGTTCCCGCTGAAGGTCGTCACCGAGCTGTCCGACTGGCGTCCCGGCCCCTCCGGCCGCCGTACCGCCGCCGTCAGCAGCTTCGGCTTCAGCGGCACCAACTGCCACATCGTGGTCTCCGAACCGGCCGGCACCCCGCCGGCTCCTGACCCGGCCCCCGCCGCCGAGGTGGTGGTCCCCGTGTCCGCGGCCACCGAGCAGGCCCTGGACCGCCGCCTGAGCGACCTCGCCGACCACCTCGCCGCACACCCTGGCCTCGACGTGCGCGACGTCGCCTACACCCTCGCCGTCGGCCGTCCCCACCTGCCGGTCCGCACGGCCGTGGTCGCGCGCGACCTCGACGGACTGCTGGCCGCGCTCCGCGCTCCGGCCGGCGCCGGCACAGGTGGCGCGTCGGCCGACGTCGTCCGCCGGTACCGCGCCGGTGAGGACGTCGACTGGCCCGGCCTGTTCGGCGACCGTCCCGGCCGCAGGGTCCCGCTGCCTGTCTACCCGTTCGCACGCGACCGCCACTGGGTCGCGGCGCCGCGCGGCACCACGGCGGCCACCGGCACGGCCGCACGACCCGGCGGCACGCCTCCGGTGACGCCGGACCGGGTCGCCGGCGACGCGGCGGCCACCGCGGACCCGAGCCGGGACGACACGGCATCGGCCACCCCGGACCTGATCCGTCCCGAGGACTGGATCGTGGCCGACCACCGCGTCATGGACACGCCGGTGCTGCCGGGTGTCGCGTCCCTGGTGATGGCCGCCGGCCGGTCCGGTCTTCCGCTGCCGCTGACCATCTCGAAGGTCCGCTGGCTGCGGCCGTACGAGATCACCGAGCCGCGTCAGGCAGGTTTCTCCTTCACCGAGGAGGACGGCAGGACGTCGTTCACCCTGGAGGACGGCGCGGTCACGTACGCCAACGGTGTCATCCGGCCCGGCGCGCAGGACGTGGAACCGCTCGACCTGGCCGCCATCGCGGCTCGCTGCACGCGGTGGATCGACGGCGCGGAACTCTACACCGCGTTCGACGAGGCGGGGCTGCGCTACGGCCCGGCGTTCCAGGTGCTGCGCGAGCTGCGGACCGGCGAGGACGAGGTGCTGGCGGAGCTCTGCGCGCCGCCGCGCCGGTGGGGGACCGAGGCGCCGCAGCCGGCGCTGCTCGACGGAGCGTTGCAGGCGATCGCGGCGGTGCGCGGCGGGGACGACCCGGCGCCTGCGGTGCCGTTCGCCGTGGAGTCCGTGGACCTCCTGCGGCCGCTCACCGGCGCCGGCCGCGCCTACGCGCGCGCGCACGGCAGGGACCGGTACTCGGTCTGGCTGGCCGACGAGCGCGGTGAGGTCTGCGCCAGGTTCACCGGGGTGACGCTACGCGTCCGGCAGGACCCGCAGATGATCTTCGTTCCTGCGTGGCGCGCGGCCGAGCAGCTCACCGAACCCCCCGCGGGAGGAACCGCGCTCATCCTGCACACCCCGGCCGACGAGCCGGTGGCCCGCGCGCTGGCCGACCTGCACGGGGACGGCACGACGGTGGCGCCGCTGGGGGAGACCCCCGACCTGACGGGGACGGCGTACGACACCGTCTACGTCCTCGCGCGCACCGCCGACCCGCAGTCCCCACCGGAGGACGACCCCACCACACCGGCCGTGTTCCGCCTGGTCAAGCAGCTCATCGCCGCCAAGTACGGCGGCCGCGCGCTCACGCTGAAGGCCGTGGTCGCCGGAGCGCTGCCGGTGCCGGACACCGGCGCCGGCATCTCGGCCATGGTCGAGCCGACCGCCTCGGAGACGGGTGAGCCGGCCATGGGTGAGTCGATCGGCCCGGACGCGAGCAGGCCGATGATCCCCGCGGCCGGCGAACCGGTCGTCCCGCACGCGGCGGGGCTGATCGGCCTCATCCGCAGCGCCGGTGCCGAGTACTCGCGCTGGAAGACCTGCTGTGTGGACGTGGGACCGGCCCCGGCCGACCCCGGGGAGCTGGCGCACCGGCTGCGTGCGGAGGACTGCGCCGAGCCGCTGGTCGCGTTGCGCGATCAGCGGCTGGTCCGGGTCCTTGAGCCGCACACCCCTGGCACGGCGCGCGCCGGGGACGTGTTCCGGGACGAAGGCGCGTACCTGATCGTCGGCGGCACCGGCGGCATCGGCCAGGTGCTGGCCCGCCACCTCGCCACGACGGTGCGCGCACGCCTGGCCCTGGTGGGACGCGAACCCGCCACCGAGGCCGTCACCCGCCAGATCGCCGAGATCGAGTCCCTCGGCGGCCAGGCCGTCTACCTGCGGGCCGACGTGGCCGACCGGGACGCGTTCCGCGCGGCCGTCACGGCGGCGGCGGACCGGTTCGGCCCCCTGAACGGCGCCTTCCACGCGGCCCTCGTGCTGCGCGACAAGAGCCTCGCCAACATGGACGAGGCGACCTTCGCCGAGGTGCTCGCCGCCAAGGTCACCGGGGCCGCGTCCTTCGCCGCGGGCCTGCACGACCAGCCGGTGGACTTCCTCGCCTTCTTCTCCTCGGCGGCGTCGTTCGTGGCCGCCGCCGGCCAGGCCAACTACGCCGCCGCCGGCACCTTCGAGGACGCCTACGCCCTGCGCCTCGCCGCGGAGGGCCGTAAGGCCGTCGTGGTGAACTGGGGTTTCTGGGGCAGCGTCGGCGCGGTCGCACGCGAGGGTTACGCCGACCGGTTCGCCGGCCTCGGCATCGGCTCCATCGAGCCGGAAGAAGGCCTGGCGTCCCTGACCCGCGTCCTGAAGGACGGCCTGCGCCAGGCCGTCGTCGTGAAGGGCTCCCCCCGGGGACTCGCCGACATGGGGGTCCGGCGGCGGACCGCGCCGGCCGGGCCGAACGAGCTGGACCGCGCGCGGCAGGCGTTCGCCGCTCTGGACGAACTGGCGCGGGACCTGGCGTTCCGTGCGCTCACCCCGGTGCTCCCCGCACCCGGCGAGCGGATCGCGGTGAGCGACCTGCGCGGGGAACTCCGGGTCCGGCAGGACCGGGGACGGCTGTTCGACGCGGTGACGCACATGCTCGCGACGTCGGGCAGGATCCACCTGGAGGACGGCACGCTGACCGTCCAGGCGGACGGCACGGCGACGGCGGGACCTGAGGGGCTGCTCGCGCGGTTCCCCGACATGGAGCCGCACGTCCGTCTGCTCACGACGTGCGTGGACGCGCTCACGGACGTGTTCGCCGGCGACCGGGACCCCATGGAGGTCATGTTCCCCGGCGGCAGCGTCGAGCTGGTGGAGCAGGTGTACCGGGGGCAGACGGCGTCCGACTACTTCAACCGCCTGCTGGCCGGGGAGGCCGCCGAGGCGGCGCGGCGCGTGTACGCCGAGACCCGGCGGCCGGTGCGCATGCTGGAGGCCGGCGCCGGGACCGGTGCCGCCACGGCGTTCGTGCTGCCGGCCGTCGCGGCGACACGCGTGCCGGTCGAGTACGTCTACACCGACGTCTCCTCGGCGTTCCTGCTCCACGGTGAGGAGACGTTCGGGGAACGGTTCCCCTTCGTCTCCTACGCCTTGTTCGACGTGGAACGCGAGCCCGCGGACCAGGATCTCTCCGCCGGAGGGTTCGACGTCGTACTCGCCACGAACGTGCTGCACGCGACCACCGACATCGAACAGTCCGTGCGGAACGCGGCCACGCTGCTCGCGCCGGGTGGTGTGCTGCTGGTCAACGAGGTCACCCGCGCGGCGGACTTCCTCACGCTGACGTTCGGCCTGACCCCCGGCTGGTGGCGCTTCACCGACCCCGAGCGCCGCCTCCCGCACGCGCCGCTGCTCGGCTCCGGCCAGTGGCACGACGTCCTGCGCGCCACCGGCCTCACCCCGGCCCGCACCCACGGCATCCCCGGCACCCCCGTCGAGGACCTGGACCAGTGCGTCCTGGTCGGCGCACGCCGGACCGCGCCGGTGCCGCCGTCCGCTCCGGCACCCGGGGCCGCGCCTGCGTCCCTGGACAAGCCGGTGCGCGCCTACATCAAGCAGGTGTTCGCCGAGGTGCTCAAGTACCGGAACGCGGACTTCGGCGAGCAGCTCACGTTCGACAACTTCGGCATCGACTCACTGGTCACGCAGAACATCGTGCAGCGTTTCGAGCAGGACCTCGGCACCCTGCCGGCCACGTTGCTCTTCGAGAACCTCACGATCGACGAACTGGCGAACCACCTCCTCACCGAGTACGAGGACCGGCTGCGTCCCCTGCTCCAGCCCGAACCCGCAGGCGTGCCGTCCGCGGAGATCACGCAGACCTCCACCCAGGTCACCGAACCGGCTCAGGAGCCGTCCCCCGGCCCGCTGCCGGTGCCGGCGCAGGCCCCCGTCGCGGACGTCCAGGAGCCAGGCGGCACCGGCCCGCTGGACATCGCCGTCATCGCGGTCACCGGCCGCTACCCGCGTTCCCCCGACCTCGACACCTTCTGGCGCAACCTCGCCGACGGCGTCAACTGCGTCACCGAGATCCCCGAGGACCGATTCCACCTGAACGGCCTCTTCGACCCCAAGCGTGGCCGCAAGGACCGCACCTACAGCCGATGGGGCGGGTTCATCGAGGACGTCGACCGGTTCGACCCCGCGTTCTTCGGCATCCTGCCGAGGGACGCCGCGGCCATCGACCCTCAGGAGCGCCTGTTCCTCGAGACCGCGTGGACGCTGCTCCAGGACGCCGGCTACCTCGGCGAGCACACCAGGGAACCGAGCACCGGCGTGTTCGTCGGCACCATGTACGGCTCCTACGGCCGCATGGCCGCCGCCGAGGGCTGGCCGCGCGGCCGGTACGCGGGGGCCCACTCGGCGTACTGGTCGATCGCCAACCGCGTGTCGTACGTGCTGGACCTGCGCGGCCCGAGCTTCGCGGTCGACTCCGCCTGCTCGTCGTCGCTGACCGCGATCCAGCTCGCCTGCGAGAGCCTGCGGCGCGGCGAGTGCGCCATGGCCGTCGCCGGTGGGGTGAACCTCATCCTGCACCCGGCGCACCACGTCTCGCTGTGCTCGTTCAACATGCTGTCCGCCGGCGACACGTGCAAGGTGTTCGACGAGGCCGCCGACGGGTTCGTGCCGGGGGAGGGGGTCGGCGCCGTCCTGCTCAAGCCGCTGGCCGAGGCCGTGGCGGACGGCGACCGGATCCACGCCGTCATCAAGGGTGCGTTCGCCAACGCCGGCGGCCGGACCTCCGGCTACACCGTGCCGAACCCGAACGCGCAGGCCGAACTGGTCGCCGAGGCGATACGCCGTTCCGGTGTGGACCCGGCGACCATCTCCTACGTCGAGGCGCACGGCACCGGCACCGCGCTCGGCGACCCCATCGAGATCGCCAGCCTGACCAAGGCGTTCCGTTCCACCGCGCGGGCCCCCGAGCGGTGCGCCGTCGGCTCGGTGAAGGCCAACATCGGCCACCTGGAAGGCGCCGCCGGCATCGCGGGCCTCACCAAGGTCCTGCTGCAGATGCGGCACGGCCAGGTCGCGCCGTGCGCCGGCCTCACCACCCCCAACCCGAAGATCGACTTCGCGGGTTCGCCGTTCCACCCGGCTCAGGCCGCCGAGTGGACCCGTCCCGTCGTCGAGGTCGGCGGCGTCCCGCGCACCGTCCCCCGTCGCGCCGGCATCAGTTCCTTCGGCGCCGGAGGCGCGAACGTGCACATCGTCGTGGAGGAGTACATGCCGCAGGACACACCGCCGCCGCCGTCCACCGCCGAAGAGGAGATCGTCCTGCTCTCCGCACGCACCGGGGACCAGCTCAGGACCCTGGCGGGCCGGGTCGCCGACCTGGCCGAGCAGCCCGGCGCGCCGACGCTGCGAGCCCTCGCCTACACGAGCCAGGTGGGCCGCGCCGAACTGCCGGAACGTCTCGCGGCCCGCGCCGGCGACCTGGCCGGGCTGGCCGCCGCGCTGCGCGAGTTCGCCGCCGGCGGCGACCCCGCCGGCGTCACGACCGGCACCGCCGGCGCGTCCTCCGACGACCTCGACCTCCTCGGCGACGACGACGGCGCGGCCTTCGTCACGTCCCTCATGGAACGCCGCCAGCTCACCAAACTCGGCCGCCTGTGGGTCAAGGGCCTCCCCGTCGACTGGCGACCCCTGTGGCCGTCCCCCCACCCGGCCCGCGTCACCATGCCGGACTACCCCTTCGACCGCCGCCGCTACTGGCTCCCCGGCCCCGACGTCCCCGCCTCGGCGGACGAGACACGGGAACCGGCGCACGAGCAGACCCCGGTGGAGGAGACACCCGAGCCGGTGCGCGGAGAGAACGCGCAGGCGTTCGTCACGACCACCGTGGACGAGGACGCCGACGCGCGCTGCACCTACCTGCGTCCGGTCTGGGAACGCGCTCCGCTCACCGGCCAGGGCCCGCTGCCGCGCACCGTCCTGCTGCTCGGCGACGACGAACGGGCCGTCGCCGCGTTCGCCGCGCGGCTCAGGGAGGCAGGCACACGCTGCCTGATGGCCGTCCACGGCACCACCTACGCCGCCGACGACGACCTCTACATCCTCGACCTGGCCGGCGGCCCCGCCGACACGCGGCGGCTCGCCGCCGAGCTGGCCGAGCGCGACACGGCCCCCGAGGCCGTGGTGCAGCTCCTCACCGGCTCGTTCCCGAGGCCCGACACGGTCGGCACGCAGCTTGACCGGAGCTTCTACCCTCTGCTGTGGACGGCCGCCGCGCTCCTCGCGACCCCCGGCCGCGACCCGCTGCGCGCCGTCGTCGCGCACACCGAGGACGACACCGGCCCCCGTCCCCACCACGCCGCACTCACCGCCGTACTGCGCACCCTCGCGCTCGAACACAGCCGTTTCGGCGGCGTGACCGTGGCGCTGCCTGCCACCGGCTACGAGCAGCCGATCCTGGCCGAACTGCGCGACCCCGCCGAGGCCGCCACACCCGAGGAGCAGGTCACCGAGGTGCGGTACCGCGACGGCGTCCGGGAACGCAAGGTCCTGGCGCCGTTCCAGCCGGGCCAGGCGGGCCTGCGGCTGCGGCGCGGCGGGACGTACCTCATCACCGGCGGCGCCGGGGCCATCGGCCTCGCGTTCGCCGAGCACCTCGCCGCGCACGGCCCCGTGAACCTCGTCCTGACCGGCCGTTCATCCCTGGACGACGACCTGCGGTCCCGTGTCGAGGCGCTGCCCGCCACCTACGTCCAGGCCGACGTCCGCGACCCCGGCGACCTCACCCGCCTCGTCGGGGACACCCGGCGCCGCTTCGGCCCGATCAACGGCGTCATCCACGCCGCCGGCGTCCACAGGGACGCCAGAGCCGCACGCAAGGAACGCGCCGACGCCGACGCCGTACTCGGCCCCAAGGTCCTCGGCACGATGCTCCTCGACGAGGCCCTGCGCGACGAACCCCTCGACTTCATGGCCCTGTTCTCGTCGGTCGCCGCCGAGACCGGCAACCTCGGCCAGGCCGACTACACCTACGCCAACGCCTTCCTCGACCGCTTCGCCGAGACCCGCGAGGCCCGCGGCGCCGGCCGGACGATCGCCGTCTGCTGGCCCCTGTGGGAAGAAGGCGGCATGACCGTGGACGACGTGACCCGGCGAATGTTCGCGCGCCGCTGGGGAAGCGTCCCCATGGCGACACGCGCGGGCCTCACGGCGTTCGCAAGGGGATTGGCCGGCCAGGAACCCTGCCTGGTCGTAGTGGAAGGCACCGGCCGGACACAGCGAAGGGAGACCCCGGACGTGGACACCCCCGCGAATCACGATTCCGGCCACCTCGACCACACCACCCCGACCGGTGACGGCCACGACGTCCAGGACGCGACGCGCACCGGCGACGCCGACCGGAACGCCACGACCGGCACTGGCAACGACGCGGCGGCCGGCACCGGGGACGACGCCACGACCGGCACCGGCAACGACGCGGCGGCCGGCACCGGGGACGACGCCACGACCGGCACCGGCAACGACGCGGCGGCCGGCACCGGGGACGTCGACCCCCACGAGGCCGTCCGTGCCGACCTCCGGCGCATCGCCGCCGGGTTCCTGCTGGTCGACGAGGACGACGTGGACCTTGACGGCGACCTCACCGACAGCGGCTTTGACTCCATCTCCATCGCCGAGCTGGTGGACAAGGTCAACGAGCTGTACGGCATCGATCTCCTCCCCACCGTCCTGTTCGAGGCCGCCGACCTGAGCGGCTTCTGCGCCTACCTGGCGGAGAACCACAGCGGCGCGATAGTGGCCGCACGACGCGACGACCCGGAACGGAACCGTCCGGACGGCGCTTCGCCGGGCCGTACAGAAGAACCGCCACAGAGCCGCGCAGAGGAACCGGCGGACAGCCGTCACCACGACCTGGCGCGGACCCGCGCCGAGGAACCGGCGGACAGCCGTACCGAAGAACCGGCGAAGACCTTCACCGAGGAACCGGCGCGGATCCTGGGGGACGGCCACACCGAGGAACCGGTGGAGACACACGCCGTGGCACCGGCATCCAGCGGGACTCAAG
This sequence comes from Sphaerisporangium rubeum, assembly GCF_014207705.1. Classification (NCBI taxonomy): domain Bacteria; kingdom Bacillati; phylum Actinomycetota; class Actinomycetes; order Streptosporangiales; family Streptosporangiaceae; genus Sphaerisporangium; species Sphaerisporangium rubeum. Next base: position 5,996,404 of record NZ_JACHIU010000001.1, on the reverse strand, counting down.
GAATCGCGATCATCGGCATGGCCGGGACGCTGCCTGGTTCGGAGGATCTGGACGCGTTCTGGCGGCACCTGGTCGCCGGGGACGACCTGGTGCGGCCGGTGCCGCAGGACCGGGCCGAGCTGCGGGAGAACCCCGGCACGGCCGGTGTCCGGGCCGGGTTCATCGACGGCGTGCGGTCGTTCGACGCGGCGCTGTTCGGCATCTCGCCGAAGGAGGCGGCGACGATGGACCCGCAGCAGCGGCTGTTCCTGCAGACGGTGTGGCGGACCGTCGAGGACGCCGGCTACCGGCCGTCCGACCTGGCCGGCACGGTGACCGGCCTGTTCGCCGGGGTGTCGGCCTGCGACTACGACGACCTGCTGCGTGAGCACGGCGTCCCGGTGGAGGCGCACACGGCGAGCGGTGTCGCGAGCTGCATCCTCGCCAACCGTGTGTCCCATGTGCTGGACCTGCGCGGCCCGAGCGAGGCCATCGACACGGCGTGCTCCAGTTCCCTGGTCGCGCTGCACCGCGCCGTCCGCGCCATCGAGGACGGCGAGTGCGACATGGCCGTCGCCGGCGGCGTCAACCTCACCCTGAGCCCCGGCCTGTACGTCGCGTTCACCGAGTCAGGCATGCTCAGCACGGCCTGCAAGACCTTCGACGAGCGGGCCGACGGGTACGCGCGCGGCGAGGGCTGCGGCGCCGTACTGCTCAAGCCGCTCGCCGCGGCCCTGGCCGACGGCGACAACGTGCTCGCCGTCGTCAGGGGCACCGCGGTCAACCACGGCGGCCGCAGCACCTCGCTCACCGCGCCGAACCCCGAGGCGCAGGCCGACGTCCTCGTCCGGGCCTACCGCAGGGCCGGTGTCGACCCCGCGACGGTGACCCACATCGAGGCGCACGGCACCGGGACCCGCCTCGGCGACCCCATCGAGATTGAGGGTCTGAAGAAGGCGTTCGCACGGCTGTACGACGAGTGGGACCGACCGGCCCCCGCCGAGCCGCATGTGGCGGTGACCTCGGTGAAGACCAACATCGGCCACCTTGAGGCCGCCGCCGGCATCGCCGGCCTGCTGAAGGTCCTGCTGTGCATGCGCCACGGCGAGCTGCCGCCGACCATCAACTACGAGCAGCCGAACCCGTACCTGCGCCTCGACGGCACCCCCTTCTACGTCAACGACCGGCACCGTCCCTGGGACGCCGTCCCCGACGCCTCGGGTGTCCTGGTCCGGCGTGCCGGAGTGAGCTCCTTCGGCTTCGGCGGGACCAACGCGCACGTCGTCCTGGAAGCGTACGAACCGTCCGGCCGGGAGACCGGCGACGGCTCGCACGTACGGACACCGGCCGCCGGGTCACACGAGACGACCGGCGCACACGAGAGGACCGGGTCGCTTGAGCCACGGACCGCCGGCCCCCGCCTGCTGGTGCTGTCGGCGCGCACCCCGGCCGCTCTGGAGGAGTACACCCGCCGTCTGGCCCGCCACCTGGCACACCACCCGGACGCCGACCTGGACCAGGTCTGCTTCACCCTGCAGGCCGGCCGCGAACCCATGGCGGAACGTCTCGCCGTGGAGGCCGCCACCCTGCAGCAGGCCATCGTGGCACTGACCGGCGGCCCCGGCACCCCCGGCGTCCACCGAGGCACCGTGCGCAAGGGAAGCACCGCCACGGCCCCGGCCTCCGGCGACCTCACCGAACTGGCCCGCGCGTGGGTCGACGGCGCCGACATCGCCTGGCACGACCTGTGGCCGGCCCCCCGGCCACGCCGGGTCTCCCTGCCGAGCTTCCCCTTCGAACGCACCGAGCACTGGTTCACCATCCCGTCCCGCTCACCGAACGGAAAAGCCACGACCCCGGCCGCCGGCAGCGCCGCCACCCCGGTGGCGGACCGTCCCACGACCCCGGCGGACCGTCCCGCGACCCCGGCCGCCGAGCGTCCGAAGACCCCGGCGGACCGTCCCACGACCCCGGCCGCCGAGCGTCCGAAGACCCCGGCGGCGGACCGTACCGAGTCCTCGCCGGCGACCCGAACGACCAGGACGAAGGTGCGCCTGCGTCCCAGCTCGTCACGGCCGGAGCGTCCTTCGGGGAAGGAGCGGCCGAGCGGGTTGAGGCTCCGCGAATCCACGGGCTCCCGGACGGCGGCGCCGATCACCACCCCCGAAGCGGTCACCGCCACCGAGCCGGCACCGCACACCGATCCCGCCCCTGGCACAGGGGTCGAGGAGATGCTGCGCGAACGCCTTTCCGGCATCCTCGGCACCGACCCGGCGGACGTCTCCCCGGACACGCCGTTCGCCGACCTCGGCCTCGACTCGATCTTCAGGATGGAGCTCGTCAAAGGCGTCAACGCCGCGTACTCCCTGGACCTCCAGGCCTCGGAGCTGTACGAGTACGACACGTTGGAACGCCTGAGCCGCGCCGTGGAGCAGGCCATCCCCGGCCATCAGGCCGCCGCACCGGCGTCCGTCGTCCCCGACGCGGCCCCGGAGCCGGCGGACCCCGACGACCCGGTCGTCTCGGAACGAGTGATCACCAAGCAGGCCTCGGACGCCGGGACCACCGAGGAGCGGGTCTCGCGGATCGTCACCGAGGTCGTGGAACGGGACGTCGACCCCGCACGTACCTTCGCCGACAACGGCCTCACCTCCTTCGAGATGCTGCGGGTGGTCAGCGCGCTGGAGAAGCGCGTAGGCGCGCTGCGCAAGACCCTCCTGTTCGACCACCCCACCGTCGCCGACCTGGCGGCGCACCTGGACGGCGAGTACGGCGCGGGATCGCTGGAGGAGACCCGCCGCGCCGAGACCGTCGCGGAGGTGGCCGGCACGGACGTGGACGTACGGGACGGTGAGCCGCTGATCATCGCGAAGCGGCGGGTCGCGGAGCACCCGGACCTGCGTGAGACGTTCGCCGAGATCGACCGCCGGCACGCCAAGGAAGGCGGCCTCGCGGGCCGCGACATCGCGCCGCTGGCGTTCCTCGGGGCCGAGCGCGAGGGGTACCTGAACTTCTCCGAGAAGGACGGCAACCTGCTGGCCTGGAGCTATGTCGGCTCCGAGGAGTACTTCCCCGTGCTGGTCGAGCAGTACGACGCCTACGCGCGCCGCAACGGCCACAGGCCGAACTTCTTCTCGCTGATCCCGGTGGACGAGGTGGCGGGCCGGCCGTACACGGCGACGCCGTTCGGCGCGGTGCAGCGGCTGGACGACCTGGAGAAGTTCACGCTCAAGGGTGGCCGCATGGAGCGGCTGCGGTACATGGTGCGCCGCTTCGCCAAGAACGCCGAGTGCCGCACCGTGGAGTACCACCCGGGTGCGGACGCGGCGGTGGACCGTGAGGCCGCCGAGCTGGTGGACCGCTGGGGTCACGGCAAGCAGATGGTGAACCCGTACGTCGCGGTGGTGCGGCGCGAGATCGAGCACGGGTCCCTGGACACCGGCAGGCACCGCATGTTCCTGACGTACCGGGACGACGCGCTGACCAACGCCGTCATCATCACCAAGATCCCGTCGGAGAACGCGTACCTGCTGGACGCCGAGTTCTACCCCAAGGACATGCCGCTCGGCGGCCTGGAGTACGCCATCACGAAGATCATCGAGATCCTCGTCGCGGAAGGCGTCTCGATGTTCAGCTTCGGCGCGAGCTTCGGCGTGCAGATGGACGGCGACGCGGGGAACGCCGCGCGGGACGTGGCCGAGGCACTCGGCGAACTGCGCTCAGTGGGGATCTTCGGCGAGGGAAACTTCCAGTTCAAGAACAAGTTCCGTCCGGTGAACGTCCCCATCTACCTGTGCCAGCCGGCCGGCCGGGACCGCACGTCGGTGGCCGACGTCATCCTCATGATCGCCGACCCGCACATGGAGGCGACCCCAGAGGCCCACGCGTCCCCCGAGGCCGAGCAGATCGCCGGGACCAAGCCGACCGCCGGGGCCAAGCCGACCGCCGGGGCCAAGCAGCGCAAGCCGAAGGCCGCTCGCACGGCCACGAAGGAGCGCCGGACCACGGCACCGCGCGAGACCGTCCCGCCGGACGCCGCCGTGGCGGCGCGCGACGAGCTGCTCAAGGCCCACGGCTTCAACCCCATCCGTGTCCCCGCCGGCCGCGTCGAGACCGACCTCGTCACCGACTCCTGGGCCGAGCTGGACTCCCCGTTCATCCAGGGCCGCATGCGCGACCTCACCTCCCGCGCCACCGGCATGCCGGACGAACTCCCGCACGTCGACTGGCTGCCGTTCCCCCTGGTCGTCCCCACCGCCTCCGGCCGCTCCGCCGAAGCCCTGCTGTGCCGGTCGTGGCGCGGCAGACGCGGCACGGTCCTCCACAACGGCCTGTTCCCGACCTGGTACCTGAGCCTCGTGGACGCCGGTTTCGAGCCGGTGCGCATCCCCGGCACCGAGGAGTCCGGCGACATCGACGTCGAGGCCCTGCGCACGGCACTGCGCGACCACAAGAATGTCGCGTTCGTCTGCGTCGAGCTCAGCGACAACGCCGCAGGCGGCCACCCGATCTCCCTGGCGAACCTGCGCGAGGTGAGGACCACCGCCGCCGGCTTCGGCGCACCGCTGGTGCTCGACGGCGCACGCGTCATGGAGAACGCGATGGCGATCACCGACAGCACCGGCGGTGACGAGTGGGACGTCGTGACCGGCATCCTGGAGCTCGCCGACCACGCCACCATCAGCCTGACCAAGGACTTCGGCCTCACGAGCGGCGGCCTGCTCGCGACCAGGGACCCCGGCGTGGCCGAGGCCGTCCGGGAACGCGTCGCCACGTACGGCAGGGACACCGGCCTGCACGACCGCAAGCTCATCGCCGCCGCGCTGACCGACCGTGCCGCCGTGTCGGCGCAGGTCCGCACCCGCATGGAGGCCGTCGCGACCCTGTGGCAGGGCCTGGACGACGCCGGTGTGCCGGTCGTCGCACCGGCAGGCGGCCACTGCGTCCTGCTGGATGTCTCCCGCATGGAGATGTTCACCGGCCACGACCACCCGGTGATGTCGTGCCTCGCGTGGCTGTACCGGGAGACCGGCGTCAGAGGCGGCCCGCACCTCGGCCGCGACGGCTGCGTCCGGCTCGCCGTCCCTGTGGGGTTCGGCGTGGTGGACGCCAAGGACGCCGCGGCGCGCATCGCGTCGGCGTACCACGAGGCAGGCGGCGGCGTGATACGTCTGGTCGCCGACGGCGCGCTGACCGGCGCGGCGGCGGCGCAGGCCGAGTACCGTCCCGCCGAGAGCGTCCCCGAGGACGTCCAGCAGGCGCTGCGTGAACGGCACCGGCCCCGCAACGAGAACCTCGACGTGCTGCGCGAGCACAACCCGCAGGTCACCGACCATCTGGTGCGCACCCCGGACGGCGACGTGGAGGTCTTCACCGCCGGCTCAGGCCCGACCCTGCTGCTGATGCATCCGTTCAACATCGGCGCCGGGGTGTACGCCGAGCAGTTCGCGGCGCTCGCGGAGTCGTACCGCCTGGTCAGCGTGCACCACCCCGGTGTCGGCCGCACCACCGCCGCGGCGGACATCACGCTGGACGGCATCGCGCGCCTGTGCCACGACGTGCTGGAAGAGCTCGGGGAACCGTTCCCCGTGCACGTCGCCGGCTGGTCGTTCGGCGGCCTGACCGCGCTGTCGTTCGCGCTGCGGTACCCGCAGGACACCGCGTCGCTCACCTTGATCGCCAGCTCGCACCGCATCGGCAACCGCGTCGGCGAGATCAACCGCCTCGAAGTGGTGGCGAACGAGGACTTCGACCACGTCATCGCCGAAAGCGGCTCCAAGCGCCTCACCGCCGAGCGCGAACGCCTCACCGCGACGCTGCTGCGCGCCGAGAGCATGGACCCGCAGATCGGCCTGCGGTACCTGGACGTCTTCGCCGACCGGCCCGACCTGCTCGCGAGCCTCCCCGACGTCACCGTCCCGACGCTGATCGTGCAAGGCGCGCACGACACCGTCATCCCCGCCAAGACCGCGCACCTGCTGCACGGCGCGATCCCCGACGCGACCTACGCCGAGATCCCCGAAGCGGGCCACTTCCCCGGCCTGACCAGCCCGGCCGAGGTCAACACCGTCATCGCCGAGTTCCTCGGAGGTGTGTCATGACCGTCCACACGACCGCACCCGGCGAAGCCGGCACCGCGCACCGGTCGGTGCTGGTGAAGCCCGGCATGTGCGGCCACAACTCGCTGTTCGCCGGCAGCCTCGGCGACTGGACGTGGGACACCGTCAGCGAACTGTGCGGGATCAACGCGTTCGACGCCACCAACCCCGACGGCGCGCCGACGTACCTGTCGTTCTACTACTTCCACATCAGGGCGAGCCGCCGGCTGCACGTCAACAGCCTCACCTTCGGCGACCGCCTCGACGTCCGGTCCCGCCTGTTCGACTTCGGCAGCGAATCCATCCTGACCCTGCACCAGGTGCGGCGCGAAGGCGCGCGGTCCGGCGCCGTGGACCCCGACGCGTTCTACCGGTTCGACGACCCCGACTGCATCTACGTCGAGAACTACAACCGGTGGATCACCAGGAGCCGTCCCGGCAGCAACGAGGACCTGGTCAAGTCGTCCCCCGTGGGGTTCCGGCACGACCACCTGCCGCGCCTGCCGGACGCGTACTCACCGCGCCGCGTCTACAACCACGCCAGGACCGCGCTGACCTTCCTCGACGGCACCCCGGCCGGCCGCGTGCCGCTCGGCCACGGCTTCACCGTCGACTACCCGGTGGAGCCGTCCCGCGACCTCAACGGCGTCGGCCTGCTGTACTTCGCCTCGTACTTCTCGATCATCGACTGGGCCCTGCTGCGGTTCTGGCGGCACCTCGGCCGTGGCACCGCGGCGTTCCTGGACCGGGTCGTGCTCGACCACCGCCTGTGCTACCTCGGCAACGCCGACGCCGACGCCGTGCTGCGCGTCTCGGTGGACGCCTGGGAGACGGCCGGCGAGCCCGGCGACGAGATCGTGAACCTCGTGATCCGTGACCGGGACTCCGGAAGGACGCTCGCGGTCAGCACCCTGCACGTGCTCTCAACCGGAGGTGCTCATGACGACGCGTGACGACGTCGAGCTGGTGGTGCGCCAGCAGATCGCCGAGATCCTCCCCTCGGTACCCATAGAAGGTGACCGGCACCTGAAGGACCTCGGTGCCGACTCCGTCGACCGCGTCGAGATCCTCCTCGGCGTGCTCGACCGGCTCGGCCTGCGGGCCCCGCTGTCGGACTTCCGTGACGTGCCGAACGTCGACGCGCTGGTGGACGTCCTCGCCGAGCGTGTCTCATGACGGCCGGCATCGAGGCGCTGAACGTCTACTGCGGGGTGGCGCAGATCCCGGTACGCACCCTGTTCGAGGGTCGCGGCCTGGACACCGACCGCATCGGCAACCTGATGATGCGCAACCGGTCGGTCGGCCTGCCGTTCGAGGACCCGGTGAGCAACGCCGTCAACGCCGCCAAACCGGTCGTCGACCTGATGGACCCGGCGGACAAGAGCCGCATCGAGCTGCTGATCACATCCACCGAGTCCGGCCTGGACTACAGCAAGTCCGTCGCCTCCTACGTCCACGAGTACCTGGGGCTGCCGGCCACCTGCCGGGTCGTCGAGGTCAAACAGGCCTGCTACGCCGCGACCGCGGCCGTGCAGATGGCGGTGGCGTACGTCGCGTCCGGCATCTCACCCGGCGCCAAAGCCCTGGTCATCGCCACCGACGTGGCGCTCGTCGACGAACGCGGCCAGTACGCCGAGCCCGCCACCGGCGCAGGCGCCGCCGCCGTGCTCATCGGCGAGGACCCCCGGGTGCTCACCGTCGACCTCGGCGCGTTCGGCAACCACAGCTACGAGACCCTGGACTCGGCGCGGCCCACGCCGACGTTCGACATCGCCGACTCCGACCGGTCGCTGTTCGCGTACCTGGACTGCCTCAGCAACTGCTTCGAGGACTACCGGTCCCGCGTCGAGGACGTCGACTTCGCCACGACCTTCGACTACCTGGCCATGCACACGCCGTTCGCCGGCATGGTCAAGGCCGCGCACCGCAAACTCATGCGCGAGTTCGCCGGCATCCCGCCGGCGCGGGCCGAGGAGGACTTCACCCGCCGCGTGCTGCCGTCGCTGGCGTACCCGAGCGTCGTCGGCAACCTGTGCTCGGGGTCGGTGTACCTGGCGCTGTGCAGCCTCATCGACCACGCCGAACTCGCGGAGCTCGACGGCGGGGCCCGCGTCGGCCTGTACTCCTACGGCTCGGGCTGCTCCTCGGAGTTCTTCAGCGGACTCGTGGACCAGCGCTCCGCCGAGGCGCTCGCGCCGATGCGGATCGGCGAGCACCTCGAAGGACGCTGCGAGCTGACCTTCGAGGAGTACGCCGCGGTGCTCCCCGCCAACCTCACGTGCCTGGTGCCGGAGCAGGACAGAACCGTCGACGTCACCGCGTACGACGACATCCTCGGCCGAGCCCGTATCGACCGGGACCTGCTCGTCAACACCGGGACGAAGGACTACCACCGGACCTACGAATGGCTGAACACATGACGATGAACGAAGACGACATCTTCACGACCGTGAAGACCAACGTGCTCGCCGTGCTGCCGGACCTGGACCCCGACCAGGTCACCATGCACGGCACCCTGACCGACCTCGGCGCCAACAGCGTCGACCGCGCCGACGTGGTCACCATGACCATGGAGGACCTCGGGCTGGTCATCCCCATCTCGGAGTTCCAGGAGGTGCACGACATCGCCTCGCTCGTGGCCCTGCTGAAGAGGCATTCGTGAAAGTCGTCGTCACCGGCATGGGTGTCGTGTGCTCCGTCGCGGGCTCGGTACCCGAGTTCGCGGTGGCGCTGCGCGAGGGCCGCTGCGGCATCGAGCCGGTCGAAGGCGACGGCGACGGCGGGCCGCGGCTCGCCGCGACCGTGAAGGATTTCAGCTTCCCCGACGCGGTCGCCGCGCTCACCGGCCTGCCGGAGACGCTGCGCCAGGAAGCGGTGCGGGCCGCGCACCGCTCCCCCGAAGCGCTCCAGATGGACCTCGTGTCGGCCATGCAGGCGTACGGCGACGCGGGGCTGCACGACACCGCGCCGGCCGCCGACCGCATGGGGATCGTCGTCGCCGGCCACAACCTCAGCTCCGGCTACGTGCAGCAGATGTTCCCCAAGTACCAGGACCACCCCGAATACGTCCCGGCGAGCTTCGCGCTGCAGTACATGGACACCGACCGCGTCGGCCGGATCAGCCAGGTCCTCGGCATCAAAGGCGAGGGCTACACCGTCGGCGGCGCCTCCGCCAGCGGCAACGTCGGCATCGTCAACGGCAGCCGCCTCGTCGAGGCCGGCGCCGTGGACCTGTGCCTGGTCGTCGGCGCCACCACCGACCTGTCCCCGATGGAGAAACGCGGCTTCGCGACCCTCGGCGCCGTCGCCGGAGCCGGCACCGACGACCCCGAGCACGTGCGGTGCCGTCCCTTCGACGTACGGCACGAGGGGTTCGTCCCCGGCCAGGGCTCGGCGTGCGTCGTCCTGGAAAGCGAGGAGTCCGCGCGGGCGAGGGGCGCGGAGATCCTCGCGGAACTCGCCGGGTACGACCTGAAGCTGAGCGCCACCAGCCTCCCCGAACCCGACGAGGACGGCGAGGCGACCGTCATGACCGGCGCCATGGAGATGGCCGGCGTGAAACCCGCGCAGATCGGCTACGTCAACGCGCACGCCACCGCCACACCCCTCGGCGACGAGATCGAGGTGCGTGCGCTGACCCGTGTGTTCGGCGACGACATCGGCACACCATGGGTGAACGCCACCAAAGGCCTCATCGGCCACTGCATGTGCGCCGCCGGCGTCGTCGAGGCCGTCGCGTCCGTCATCCAGCTCCGCGACGGATTCGTGCATCCCAACCTGAACCTGCGGCGGCCCATCGACGACGGCTGCCGCTTCGTCCGAGGCGCGGCACAGCCCGCCGACATCGAGTACGCGCTGTCCAACAGCTTCGGCTTCGGCGGCTTCAACACGAGCATCGTGCTCCGCCGTCCGCCGCATGCCTCCGTGCGCCACGGGTAGCGGACAGGACGCGACCAACGGAAAGGAGAGAGTATGTCGACCCAGAGCAAGGGCACCTACCAGATCACCGGCTGGGACGAGAAGCCCTATTCGCAGGAGAAGGGCCAGGCCACGCTCGCCAAGGCCCGCGTCACCAACACCTTCGACGGTGACATCCAGGGCGAAGGCGTCGCCGAGTACCTCCTCGTCTACCCCAAGGGGGAGGGCGACGCCAGCTTCATCGGCCTCCAGGAGGTCAACGGCACCGTCAACGGCCGCAAGGGCTCGTTCGTCCTCGCCATCGACGGCACCTTCGCCAACGGCCAGGCCAAGGGCGACTGGACCGTCGTCGACGGCTCCGCCAAGGGCGAGCTGGAAGGCCTCAAGGGCAAGGGTGGCTTCGTGTCCACCTCCGGCGGCGCCGTCGAGCTGCACCTCGGCTGGACCATCGTCTAGACGCCTGCGCATCGGATACGCGGGGTGGCACGGCCACCCCGCGTATCGGCGTCTCCGGGGTGCTCAGTGTTGAGCAGCCCTCTCACCTCCACCGCGCGACGATGGCCTGGACGACCGTACGAAGGGAAGCGTTGACCATGGCTGAGCGCACAGAGGTGATCGTCGTCGGTGGCGGCCAGAGCGGGCTCGTCGCCGGCTACTACCTGAAGAAGGCCGGTATCCCGTTCGTCATCCTCGACGAGGAGACCCGTCTCGGGGAGGCCTGGCGGCGGCGCTGGGACTCGCTGAAGCTGTTCACCATCGCCGAGTACTGCGCGCTCCCCGGCCTCCGCTTCCCCGGCAACAAGAACCACTTCCCCGGCAAGGACGAGATGGCCGACTACGTCGAGGCCTACGCGCGCGAGCACGACCTCCCTGTCCACCTCGGCACCAAGGTCACCTCCCTCGATCCGATCGAGGACGGCTACCGCCTCCAGACCAGCCGCGGCGTCTACGAGGCCCCGCAGGTCATCATCGCCACCGGCGCCTACCGCCTGCCGAAGGTCCCCGACCTCGCCGCCGGCCTCAGCGACGACGTCTTCCAGATCCACACCGGCGCGTACCACAACCCGTCCCAGATCCCCGGCCAGACCGTCGTGGTCGTCGGCGCCGCCAACTCCGGCGCGCAGATAGCCCCCGAACTCACCCGAACCCACCGCGTCCTGCTCTCCCAGGGCTCCCACCTGCCGGCCTTCGGCCGCAAGTTCCTCGGCAAGGGCCTGCACTGGTGGGGCGACAAGTTCGGCCTCATCTCCAAGCCCCTGATCGGCGAACGCGACCGCCTGCACAAGAAGACCATCCTCGTCGGCCCGAGCCTCAAGAAGATCTCCCGCAAGTACGGCGTGGAGCTGGTCGGCCGCACCATCGCCTGCGAGGGGAACACCGTCCGCTTCGAGGACGGCCGCTCCGTGGAGACCGACGCCGTCGTCTGGGCCACCGGCTTCCAGTACGACTACTCCTGGGTCCACGCTCCGATCCACGACCAGGCAGGCACCCCCGTACAGGAGCGTGGCGTGACGCAGGCCCCCGGCCTGTACGTCCTCGGCATGCAGTGCCAGTACTCCTACGGTTCGGCTCTCATCTGGTGGGTAAAGGACGACGCGTCCTACCTGGTAGACCAAATAAAGGCGTACCGCCCCCGCCACACCGCGACCGCAGGAGCCCGACCCCAGAGAGGCTGAGCATGGCCACAACCCGACAAGTCGCCCTACTCCGCGGCATCAACGTCGGCAAGAACAAACAGGTCCCCATGCCGGCCCTCCGCGACCTGATCGAATCCCTGGGCTTCGAGGACGTCAAGACCCACCTCCGCAGCGGCAACATCGTCTACACCACCGACAAGTCCCCCGCCACCGCCGCCAAGAAAATAGAGACGGCCCTGGAAAAAGACATGTCCGTGAAGTCCGCCGTCCTCACCAGAACCCACGACGACCTGGCCGCGATAATAAAGTCCAACCCCCTCGGCGACGTGGCCGACAACCCGTCCCTCTACCTGGTCACCTTCCTGGCGGAGAAGCCGAAGGCCAAACCCCTGAAGGACCTCGACCCCGAAGACTTCACCCCCGAGGTCTTCAAACACGAGGGCCAGGAAATCTACACCTGGTCCCCCGACGGCGTCCGCAACGCCAAACTCACCTACCAGTACTGGGAGAAACTCCTCGGAGTGACCGCCACGGCCCGCAACTGGCGCACCGTGACCAAACTCCTGGACATGACCTCGACCTGACCCCCGGTCCGGCCTCAGCCCCCGCCGCCGGCGAGCTGTTCCCGCAGGCGGCGGTTCTCCTCACGCAGCTCCTCGACCTCCGTGTGCAGCTGCTCAAGCACCGGCTTCAGCTCGTCCGCCGTCCAACGCCGCGTGATGTGCTGCGGACAGTTCCAGTCGAACCCGGCCACTCGCACGGTGACGACCCGCTCGACGCGTGAGTGGTAGCCAGGCAGCGCGACCTGCTCCATGAGCAAAGCCGCCTCCTCCGCGCGCGCGTCGAGAATACGGGCCTCACCCAGGATCTTCAGCCGCTGCCGTCCGGCGTAGTCCATGAGGAATAGCGACACACGATCCGAAGCCCTGAGATTGCCGGCCGAAATGTACTGCCTGTTCCCGCGGAAGTCCCCCCACCCCAGCACACTCGCACCGTCCTCGACGCCGAGCACCTTCAAGAACCCCGGCGGACCCCCGCGATACTGGACGTACGGCCACCCGGTCTCGCCGACCGTGCCGAGATAGAAGCCGTCCCGCTCACCGATGAACTCGATCTCCCCCTCGCCGAGCACCCCGTCGGTATGCCAGCCCGCCATCATGCGCCGCATGGCGCTACGGCTGCCGTACTCCTCCTGCACCGCCTCCACCGACGGTGTGGTCAACTCGGCCAGATAACGGTGCGGCATGTGACGGCCTTCCCTCGGCGATGTACACCCCTGGCGGCGCCGAGCCGGGGGAGGCGACAACAAGCCGCTCAGACGCCGGCGGCCCGCAGAATCAGGTCAGCGGTCTCGTCCGGACGAGAGGCGAACACCGCGTGCGAAGCGCCTTCGATACCGACGACCTCGCTACCGGCACGCTCCGCCATGAAACGCTGCGCGTCCGCCGGAATGTTCCTGTCCGCACCGGCCACCAGAAAGAAACTCGGCAGCTCGGCCCACGCCTGCGTCCCCTCAGCCGCCTCGTACAGCGCCGCCCCCGTGATCGGCCGCTGCGTGGCCGCCATCACCCGCGTCACCTCCTCAGGCACATCCGCAGCGAACTGCTCCCCGTAAAGCTCCTGCGCGACATACAGATCCTGGCCACCGTCCCCCAACGGCACCGGCCGCAACGTCTCAGCCAGCGTGCTCCCAGGAAACTTCCCCGACAGACTCGCCGCACTGTCCCCCGCCTCCGGAACGAACGCCGCGACGTACACCAACGCCACCACGTTCCCGGCCCCCGCCGCGGCCTTACTGATCACCATCCCCCCATAGGAATGCCCCACCAGCACAACATCCCCCTCGACCGCGTCCACCAGAGCCCGAACCTGCGCGGCGTCATAAGCCACCGACCGCAACGGATTGGCCGCCGCCACCACCTGAACCCCCCGAGCCTGCAACCGCTCGACCACGGGCCCCCACCCCCCCGACTCCGCGAACGCTCCGTGCACCAGAACAACGGTCGGCTTCGTACCAGCGGTCATGGCTTTCCTCCTGGGATTTCCCGTCTTCGTGCTGACAGGCCCCATGGTCACCTGAACACACCGGCACCGACATCAGTCAAATGACCGTCATTCCACCCCGTCCCCGTCCGCGACGAGTGGCCCGACTAGGGGGACATCTCGCCACCGGCCAGTGACCCAGCCCTCATCGCCAGGCCGCTTCCATGACCTGGTCGAGCAACCGGTTGATCTCCGCTCGACTGCGGCAGATGTGTACAGACGCATGTCCGGCGTGCTGGTCGATGAGTGCGCGGACCCGCGGAGCCATGGTGCGCCGGTAATTCCACACGTATTTCACGAAGTCCCAGGTGATCCGGTCGTAGACACCGATGCTCCTGTGCTGTCCTCTGCCGTGCCGTAGCCGACGTCGCAGAATTCCCCAGAGACAGGTCATCGCGGACAGGTCCAGAAACATGACCGTGTCGGCGGCCTTGAGGCGGATGCTCAAGGTAGAGGCGTAGTTCCCGTCGATCACCCACGCGGACGCGGAGACCAGTTGCTCCTGCACGGCAGCGAACCGTTCCTGCGAGAGACCCCGCCACTCGTCGTCGTAGTACACGACATCCAGGTGCGTGACAGGAACATCGAGTAGCGCACCGAGCCGACGGCCGACGGTGGTCTTACCGCTACCGCCACAGCCGATGACCACGACCCTGCGCATGGTGCGTCACGCTACCGAACCCGTCGAACCCACCAAGAGGCCCGTTCCGGGCTCATCCGCATCAGGAACGGCTACGCGCCGGCTGTCACCCACCTTCCTCCGCCTCCCTTCGACACTCCGCCGATATCCCGCGACGCCGGTCACCAGTCGCCGCGAGGTGGTCGCCAGTTCGTCATCCCACCGTCTCCTGCGTGAATCCTCTCCCCGACCGGTCTCCGATCCGTAACGTAGTCGAGTGAACCCATAAAGTGATCACCGCTGGTCAACGGGAGGAGTCGCGCATGTCCGGCCGGCTGACCTTGCTGAAAGCACTGCTCATGAAGCGCCACCAGGTGACCCACCGCGCGTTCTGCCTGGAGTACGACAAGGCGGCCCGGAGCATCGACCGTTCCCTGGTCGGCTCCTCACCCAGCAAGGAGGCCTTCAACCGCTGGCTGAACGGCCGGGTGAGGACCAAACCCCATTCGGACCACTGCCGCGTCCTGGAACGAATGTTCCCCGGCCACACCGTTGCGGAACTGCTCGCCCCGTACGACCCTGGAACCAACGACCCGAGCACTCGTGACACCCGCCCCAACCTCCAGGAGGCGACCACGAACCGCCGCGAAGTCTTCCACCTCGGCGCGGCCACCATGGCGCTGGGCTTGACCGAGAGCCTCACCCGCGGACCGGACCTGCTTGAGCAGGTTCTGGATACGCGCAACGTCAGCGAAGGTCGGCTGACGTATCTCGAGGACGCGGCTGATCGGCTTGGGGAACGTGTCGTGAAGACCCCGCCAACGGACTCGCTCTCCACGACGTTGGTGCACTTGGGGAGTATCCGGGAACTGCTGGCTCATCGTCAGCCGATCGAAGTGCAACGCCGTCTGGTGCGTGTCGGCGCGAAACTGTCGCTGGTCATCGGCGAGATCATGTTCTGCGCCAACCAATGGCCGTCGGCCCGACGCTGGTACACGAGCGCCGCGCGAGCAGCGGAAGAGGCAGGGGATCGATACCTCGCGGACATCGCGCTTGCGAGCGCCGCCTACCTCCCCACGTACTCGGCAGACCCCCAAGGTGTCCTATCCCATGTCATGCCAAGGCTGGAGAGCGCGACGAATGCCACTCCCGCGATCGCCTGGATGTGGGGATTCGCTGCGATGGCGCACGCCGCTCTCGGCGATCGTGCCGCCTTCGAACGGACGAACCACAAGTCACGCGTCACCCTCGAACGCTGCGCCGCTGACATGCTGCGTCCAGGGATCTTCTCCTTCCAGCCGGAGAAGCAGGCTTTCTACGAAGCGCGTGGATGGGCCGACCTGGGAGAAGCAGTGGGAGCCGAGGACGCGGCGACCAGAGCGCTGGTGGCCTTCGATCCGGCCCTCACCAGCAACCCCGCACTGGTTCGCTTCTCGTACGCGACCGCACTGGCCAAAGCGGGACAGGTCGAGCAGGCATGCCACATCGCCAGCGCCGCCATCCACGACCCGCACACATTCCCCACTATGGCCGTGGTGCTACGCGCACACGAGTTCGACGCGCTACTGACCCGCGCCGCCGCTCCTCCCACTATTCAGTGGCGTGAAGCGCTGGCCGGTCTTCGCAGCCCTGACTTCGCGGTGGCGCCTCATCGGAACGGGTGACGCGGTCACCCGTCGTCGCTTCTCGTCGAAGTATCTTGATCCGCAGAGATCTTGCCATGCGGACAGGGGATACTGGAGGCGCACAGTTCTAGCGGAGCTTAGTAGGGCTTGAGTGCGCCATGCCAGAGGCGGAGGCGGGAGCTTGTTCGCCATGTTCAGATTCGTGAGGGGTTTTCGTAACGCTTTGCCACTCGCGCTATCTCTGATGGTTCTAGCCGGCTGCGCATCCGATGACGGTCCTACCGCAGCTGAAGCCGGTCGGGTCTTGAAAAATCACGTTATGCAGCTCCTCAAGGAACGTAACGCGCAGAATGTGACTATCCTCGATCAAGGCGAGGAAAGCCGTGAATGCTCTGATGGTCGATTCAAGCGGACTTTTGCAGCATCGGGAACTGATGTGGCGAAGGACACAAGCCCTGAGAATATAAGAGCTGCTCTTCTTGGGGCCCTGAATCGTGTTGCTGCCTACGTGGTCGTAGACGCGGGCCCTCTGTCCAGTCCCGTGACAGTGATGAACAGCACCACGCGGACGCGCCTCGTTCTCGACTCGCCATCCAAGGGTGTGTACAAGATCACCGGTGAAACCGACTGTCTGAGCTCATGAGAGTGAATCGTCAAAGAGGCGTGCACGTGCGTAGGCATTGGCCTTCCGGCCGTCGTAGATGTCTCCGGTTTTCTGTGCGATAGCCCCTAAGGATCCGTCGTCG
Organism: Sphaerisporangium rubeum; assembly: GCF_014207705.1. NCBI lineage: Bacteria > Bacillati > Actinomycetota > Actinomycetes > Streptosporangiales > Streptosporangiaceae > Sphaerisporangium > Sphaerisporangium rubeum. Next base: position 5,979,739 of record NZ_JACHIU010000001.1, on the reverse strand, counting down.
TTTCCTCCCAAGCCGTTCGCTATCAACCATCCGTCGAAATCGTCGAGCCCTTGCTTTCCTGACTTAATGATCTCGGGAAAGGGCTGCAGGCGGCCATCGGAGTCCGCTATCGGCGTTACAGGTCGGCTCTTGGATTGATAATCCTCAGGAGCAGTGCCAGGAGGAAATCCTGCGTCCAACAGGGCTTGAGCGATAGTGTGCTGGCGGCCCAGGGTTTCTCGTGCGTCGGAGGCGCGGATTTTGTCGACCTCACTCTGGGGTGCGGCTTTGGTGGTGTCGTAATAGGACCATGCGGCGCTGAGGCCGGTGTAGACGACCGCTCCTACTCCGCTGAAGGCTAGGCCGACTCCGCCGGCGGCGTTGCCTATGAGGAGGCTTTGTAGTTGTCGGGACTCTTCTGCGGCCTGGTCTTGTGCGTTGCCCCAGGTCTCTCTGGCGGCGAGTTCCAGGCCGCGGACGTTTCCCAGGGCTGCGAAGGTGTCGTCGAGGCGGTTGGGGTCCTTGGATTTGAGCATCTGGGGGACGGCTTCTTTGATCAGGCGGGTGGTCAGTTGGCCCATGGCTGCTTGGAAGGGGGCCTGGTTGGGGAGGGTGTCGGTGAAGGTTTTCAGGTAGTGGTAGGTGTCTTCCGGGTTCAGGTGGAAGGCGGGGTGCAGGCCAGGGATGGAGGACTTCACGGGTGTGTTGGAGCTGGGGAGTATGTGGTTTCTGTCGGCTAGGTTGGCGCCTTCCAGGATTTCGGTGGCGTAGGAGGCGGCGATTTCTGCGAGGTGGATTCTGGTGGCTTGGCCGACATTTGTTTGGGGGAGGGTGGTCATTATGGTGAAGGCCACGGTGGCGGCGTCTTTGGAATGGTGGCCGTCTTTTTCGTCGTAGGCGCCTGCGGCGGCGGCGAGCATGCGACCGAAGGAGTCTGCTTCTGGGGTGAGGCCGTCGCCGCGGCTTCGGGTGGCGAGGCGGGTCAGTAGGGTCGCCAGGTTGGTGCTGTTTTTTGTGTAGTCGCCGGCGGACAGGCGTAGGGTCAGGCGTGCGGCGGTGGGGTTGTTTCCTAGTGCGTACAGGAAGCCGGCGATGGGGTTGGTGGTGAGGTTGGAGGTGTTGATGGCTACTACCTGAGCCAGCCAGTCGGCGGGGAATCGGCCGGTGAGGACGAGGAGGCTGGTTCCGAAGCGGTTCAGGCGGGTTGCCGGGGTGGTGCGGAGGGCTTCTTTGATGGCTGCCATGCCGGGGATGTGGGTGCCTGCGGTGATAGCGGTGGCGAAGGCGTTGCTGATGGTTGTCAGTACTTTGTCGGACGGGTCGGGGGGTTGTACGGTGCCCACGCCGTTCGGCATGCCGATCTTCTTGCGGGCCAGTACGGGGAGCAGCAGCGTGGCTTCGAGGCCGAGGGCGGCGAAGAAGGCGGCGGTGAACTCGGGGTCGTTGACGTGGTCGGCGAGGGTGTCGATGATCTGCTGGTATTTCTGGTCCAGCAGGGGGTCCATGAGCGCGTCGGGGTTGATGCGTTTGTACTGGCCGGCGAGTTCGGTGCCGAGGAGGCGGGACTCGGCCGGGGTGGTGGACGCCTGGGCTTCGGCGTAGGGGATCAGGTGGGGGGTGCCGGCGGGGGACCAGTCGGGGAGGTTGCTGGTGGCGCGGGCTATTTGGTGGCGGCGGCGGAGGTCGGGGAGTTTTGTGTCGATCCAGTGTTCTATTTCGGATATGGGATTGAGGGATGTTGTCGGGACGGCGTTGGCGGTCAGGACGCGGCGGATGGCTTCGGTGTGTTCGCTGATCTGGTTTCTGGCATGTTCGAGGGAGTTTATGAAGGCGTCCATCTGGGGTGGGTCCATGCCGGTGAAGTCGGGGGACAGGGGGCCGGTGCCTGGTTGTGGTTCTCCCATGCCGTGGTCGCCCCCCGCGAATGTGCCGATGGCCCCGTGATCACGCTCTGCGGATCTGGTGATGTCCCCGTCCTCACGGTAACGCAGGTGGGGGTGGGTGGGGCTGCGGTGAGGAATTCGGGGGAGTGCCGGTCCGGTTCGTGGGGGATTGTGGGGGGATTTTCGGATGGTTACTTCTTGGGGGTGGCCTGGTGGCGGAGTTCGCGTTTCAGGGTCTTGCCTATGGGGCCGCGGGGGAGGGAGTCCACGAGGATGATTTTGGAGGGGTGTTCGTGGGGGGACAGGTGGTCGGCGGCGGTCTTCTTCAGGTCTTTCACGTCGGCGGCGGCGCGGAGGACTATGGCGGTGGTTATGCCGTCGGGGGTTTGGAAGGCGGCGGTTTCTGCTACGGCGGGGTGCCAGAGGAAGGCCTGTTCCACTCGGAGGGAACTGACCGGGGTGCCGTCGGAGGCGGTCAGAGCGTCGGCGGCTCGGTCGAAGAAGTGGAGGTGGCCCTGGTCGTCCACATGGCCCAGGTCACCCATGCGGGTCCAGCCGTCCTGCCAGACTTTCGCGGTTGATTCGGGGTCTTTGTAGTACTGGCGGCTCGGAGCTGCGGAGCGGAGGCGGATCTCGCCCAGTTCGCCTGGGGGGACGGGGTGGCCGTCGGGGTCGGTGATGGTCAGGTCTGTGCCGGGGCTCGGGGGGCCCAGGTGGCCGTCCAGTGGGGTGCCTGGGGGGAGGGGACGGCTGACGAAGGCGGGGGCTGATTCCGTGGAGCCGTAACCCAGGACGATCGTGGTTGTGGGGAGGGCTTCTGCCAGGGCTTTCACGGTGGGGGTGGGGACGGGGGCCGAGCCGAGCATGAGGATCTTGAGGGATGTCAGGTCGTGGCGGTGGTGGAGGTCGAGGGCCACCATGCGGGTCGCGGTGGAGGGGGCGACTATGGCCATGGAGACCTTGAGTTTCTCGATGGCTTGCGCGACGGATTTGGGGTCCTGGCGGCTGAGGACGTGGACGGTCGTGGGGGCCGTGATGGCGGTCATGATGGCGCTGTGGCCGGCGTTGGTGCCGATGGGGACGGCGGCCAGCACGCCGTCGACGCCGGTGAACAGGCGGCCCCGGCCTTCGTGGCCGAAGGTGAGGTTGGCGAGGGGGACGGCTACCGGCTTGGGGGTTCCTGTGGTGCCGGAGGTGTAGATGATGTCGGTGACGTGGTCGTCGGAGGGGGACGGCGGGTGACCGGCGCCGGGGACGTCCAGGGTGCCGAGGGTCTCGGGGGACGCGGTCCACGCGGTGGTCGCGGGTGGCTTGACGTCGTCGCCGTGCAGGAGGCCGGCCACCTCGCAGCGCTCCATGCGGGCTCGCAACTCGGCGCGCGGGAGGTGGGGGGAGAGGCCGACCACCGTGCCGCCGGCCATGTGGACGGCGAGGCTCGCCACGGCGTGGGTGAGCCAGTCGGCGTCGTCGTGGAGGAGGGCGGTGCGGGTGGCGGGGAGGCGGGCCGCGGTGGCCTCGGCGGCGTGGAGCCATTGACCGGCGGTCAGTGAGCGGGTCCCGTCCACGGTGAGGGCCACGAGGTCCTTGTCGCGAGCGTGGGCCATTTCGGGGAGGGTCGTCATGCGGCCGATGGTAAGGAGCGAAGGGCCGGGGTGATGCTCAGTGTTGAGCAGGGGAGTGCCGGCCGGGTTCGGCCACGTCGGGGAGCGCCAGGCGCGCTGACCGGAGAGGTCGATCAACCGTGAGAAGGGTGGCTGGTCGGCGCGCGCGGTGTGGGGCCGGTGGTGGTTGTATCGGTGATGGTTGTGGTGGTGCGGCCGGCCCGGGAGCGCGTCCCGGCGTTCGGGGCGATCAGTGGTTCCGCGCGGTCGGACGCGTCGCGAGGGTGGTGATGAAGGTGACGATCTCCTCGGGGTTCTCTTCGGCCATGAAGTGCCCGGACGTGGTCGGCTGGTAGGTCAGGTCCGGAGCCCAGGCCCGCCACAGCGATGCGGCGTCGAAGCCGAGCCGGGAGCCCCAGTCCTGTGAGATGACGCCGACCGGCATCGTGAGCTGCTCGCCACGCTCACGGGTGGCTCGATCCATCTCCAGATCGATGCTCGCGGTGGCCCGGTAGTCGGCGACGATGGAGTCGATCGCGGCGACCGAGCTGTCGATGTAGTAGGCGCGCTCCTCATGGGTGAACGTCGTGCCGGCGGGGTCCCATGCGTCCAGGAAGGAGCCGAAGAATTCCGGAGCGACCGCGCGGATCATCTTCTCCGGAAGCCCGATGGGCTGAGCCATCAGGTACAGGTGCCAGGCGACCTTGGCGTCGACTCCCCGCAGAACGGCCCACGTGTCGAGGGTCGGCAGGACGTCGAGGATCCCCAGGTAGTCCACGACGGCGGGGTGGTCCAGGCCCGCGCGGACGGCGACCAGTGCACCGCGGTCGTGTCCGACGAGCCCGAAGTGGTCCACGCCGAGCGCGGACGCTGCCGTCACGATGTCCTGAGCCATCGTGCGTTTGGAGTACGTGGCGGGGTCACTTCCGTCCGGCTTGTCGCTGTCGCCGTATCCGCGCAGGTCGGGGACGATGACCGTGTGGTCGGCGGCTAGCCTCGCCGCGACGTGGCGCCACATGTAGTTGGTCTGCGGGAACCCGTGCAGGAGGACCACGGCCGGCCCGCTCCCGCCGACGGCGACGTTGAGGGTGACGCCGTCGGCGCCGGGGAGGGCCTGGTAGTCGAAGCCGTTGATCGTCGGTCGGCTGGTCATGCGTTCTCCTTCGCGTCAGGCGCGGTGGTCTCAGGGGTGGTGGGGGCCGGACGGCCGGAGAAGATCCCGGCGGGTAGGGGGGCTCGTCCGGACGATGCCTTCAGGGCTGGGATGACGATGGTGTCGACGAGTGCGGACAGGTACTCCTCGTCGACGGCGAGGTCGTTGACCCGTCGCAGCAGGAGGGCGGCACCGACCACCTCCTCGAAGGCGAAAGGGTCCGCGCCGTCGGGCAGCTCGCCGCGTGCGATCGCGGCGTCGATGACCTGTCGCGGTAACCGGGCTCCTGTCGGGCCGACGGCGTTCTCGATGGCCTCGCACAGGTCCGGGTCCTCCAGGCCCGCCTGCAGGAGCAGCATCGCGGTCTGACTGTCCGCGGCGCGCATGGTCTGGTCCAGGCGCCGGCACAGGCTCAACAGGTCCCCGCGCAGGGTACCTGTGGCGATCGGCTCGCCGGCCTCGCGCTGTGCGGGACCGGCCTTGACCGCGGCGATCACCATCTCCCGCTTGGAGCCCCACCGTCGATACAGGCTCGCCTTGGAGGTCTGGCACCGTCGAGCGACCTCCTCGAAGGACACCCCCTCGTAGCCGGACTCCGCCAGCACCTCCAGTACGGCGGCGGTGATCCGCTGATCCAGAGCCGCGTCACGGGGACGGCCGCGCGCGGCCTCCTCACCACTATTTCTATACGACACGCCTCGTATCGTAAAGCACAGGGCTGAGTGCATCAACCAGTGTCTCCGGCCGGTACGGCCAGGTGCGGGTCTGTGGCGGACAGCGATCGATGCCTGGTTCGCGCTGTGCCGCGGTGCGGGGCCGGGTGATGCTCAGTGTTGAGCAGACGCGGACCGGGTGGGGGGGTTGGCTGGGGCTTGGATACGGCTGCGTGTGCGGATCGGCGTGCACGGCGCGTACTCGGACCACAGGAGATACAGGCAGACACGGAATCGTTTAGGGAGGCGATGGCCGGTGAGCCAGTCCGATATGAGTAGAGGCGGGAACGCGGCGCCACAGGAGTTGCCGCCGCGGACCCAGCTCATCGCGACGATCGGCGCGATCCTGGCGCTCGCCCTCGCGTCGATCGACGTTTCCGTGGTGGGTGCGGCGATGCCGCGCATCGCCGACGAGCTGAACGGGCTCGGGCTGTACGCCTGGGTCGGGGTGTCGTACGCGGTCGCGGCGGCGGTGGTCGTGCCGATCGCCGGCAAGTTCGGTGACATGTTCGGCCGCAAGCCGGTGCTGCTCACCGGGCTCGCGGGGTTCGTGGTCGCGTCGTGGCTGTGCGGGTTCGCGCAGACGATGCCGCAGCTCGTCGGGTTCCGCGGGCTCGCGGGGCTGTTCGGCGGCATCCTGATGGCGAACATCTTCACGATGCTGGCCGACATCTACACTCCGGAGCGCCGCACCCAGATGCAGGGGGTGTTCTTCGGTGTCGCGGGCCTCAGCATGGTGATCGGGCCGCCGATCGGCGGGCTGATCACGGACGCGTGGAGCTGGCGGTGGGTGTTCTACGTGAACGTGCCGCTCGGGCTGCTCGCGATCCTCGCGGTGGTCGTCGGGGTGCCGTACGTGCGGTCCAGCGCGAGCTGGCGTGACATCGACTTCGGTGGTGTCGTGACGCTGATCGCCGGTGTGGTGCCGATCCTGATCGGGCTCACGCTGACGGGTCAGGGGCACGCGTGGACGTCGCCTGAGGTGCTTGCGCTGGTCATCGGCGGTGCGCTGATGCTGGTGGTGTTCTTCCTGGTGGAGACGCGGAAGGCCGCCAATCCGCTGGTGCCGTTCCCGATGTTCCGCCAGAACCAGTTCGCGGTGATGGTCGTGGTGGCGTTCTTCTCGGCGTTCGCCATGATGGGGGTCACGTTCTACGTGCCGCTGCTGTACCAGGGTGTGCTCGGGGTCTCCGCGACGCACTCCGGCACGCTGCTCATCCCGATGACGCTCGGGCTGATGCTGGTCGGGCCGATCGCCGGCAAGGCGATGACGGCGATGACGCATTACCGGTACCTGGCGGTGTTCGCCATGCTGGCCATCGTGGCGGGGCTGTGGATGTTGTCCACGGTCGGCACGCACACCGGCCAGGTCGTGCCGATCGTCGCGATGGTCCTGATCGGTGTGGGGATCGGGATCGCGTTCCCGATGGCCACGGCGGTGGTGCAGAGCGCGATCCCGATGAGCCAGATGGGGGTCGGGACGAGCCAGATCCAGTTCTGGCGCATGTTCGCGGGGCCGGTGTCGCTGGCGATCCTCGGTTCCATCCTGACCGGCCAGGTCGGGGTGCGCGGCCAGTCCGGGGTGTTCGGTGGCGGCGGCGTGTCGCCTGAGCAGCTCGCGGGTGCGCTGCACGACGTGTTCCTGACGTCGGCGATCGCGGTGTGCGTCGGTCTGGTCGCGACGTTCTTCCTCAAGGAGGTCCCGCTGCGCGACATGTCGATGGCCAAGAAGGCCGCCGGCAAGGGACACAAGGGCAAGACGGTCACCGCCTGACCGAAGTGGCGTGTGGCGGGACGACCGCGGTCGTCCCGCCACTGTCGTGTCCGGGGGACTGCTCCGCCGGGCCGCCGTCGTGTCCGGGGCCTGCTCAGTGTTGAGCAGACCGGCGGACGCGTGCGGCGGATGCTGAGGAACATGGACGCCGCCGACATCGATGCGAGACTTCCCGACACCTATCCCATGGAGAGGGCCAAGGCCTGTCCTCTCGACCCGCCTCCCGCGTACGGCAGGTTCCGCGCGGAGCGTCCCATCACCCGCATCACGCTGGACTTCGACGGTGGCGAGGTGTGGCTGGTGACGCGGTACGAGGACGCGCGGACCATCCTCGGTGACCCCCGGTTCAGCTCCGACTTCTCCACCCCGGGTTTCCCGGCGCGGCTCACCGCGCGGCCACCGGGGCCGGGGACGTTCATCCGCATGGACCCGCCGGACCATTCGCGGTTGCGCCGCATGTTGCAGCCGGAGTTCACCCGCAGGCGCGTGGAGGCGCTGCGGCCCGCGATCGACGGCATCGTGACGAAGCTGGTGGACGACATGGCGAGCCGCACACCGCCGGTGGACCTGGTGGACGCGCTCGCGTTGCCGTTGCCGTCGATGGTGATCACCGAGCTGCTCGGTGTGCCGTACGAGGACCGTGAGTACTTCCATGAGACCACCAAGGTCATCGGCAACCAGAGCGTGGACCCCAGACGCCGTATCCAGGTGCGCGACGACCTGAAGACGTACCTGGACAAGCTGGTCGCGGCGAAGGAGGCGGAACCCGCGGACGACCTGCTGAGCCGCCTCGGGGAACGCCGCGAGGCGGCGGGGGTGAGCAGGGAGGAGGTCGTCGGGATCGCGACGCTGCTCATGGTCGCGGGCTACGAGACGATCGCCAACCAGATCGGCGCGGGGACGGTGGCCCTGCTGGAGAACCCGGAGCGGATCGCCGAGCTGCGGGCCGACCCGGCGAAGCTGCCTGCCGCGGTCGAGGAGATCATCAGGCACCAGACCGTCATCGACTACGGCCTGCGCCGCGCCGCCACCGCGGACGTCGAGGTGGGTGGCCGGCTCATCAGGAAGGGTGACGGCGTCGTCGTGGTGGTCGCGTCGGCCAACCGCGACGAGTCGGTGTTCGAGTGTCCCGACCGGCTGGACTTCGACCGGGAGCAGCACGACCACTTCTCGTTCGGGTACGGCCTGCATCAGTGCATGGGGCAGATCCTGGCCCGCGCGCAGCTCGAAGCCGTCTGGTCCACGTTGTTCGACCGCATTCCGGGCCTGCGGCTCGCCATCCCGGTGGACGAGGTGAAGTTCCGCTTCGACATGTTCGTGTACGGCGTGCACGAGCTACCCGTGACGTGGTGACCCGCCATGGAGGAACGTGACCCGAAGGCCCGGCTGCGCGCGTTGTTCGACCACGGCACCCTCGAACCCCTGCCTGGCGACGACGCCTGCGGTGTCACCGGCGCCAGAGGACGCGTGGCGGGCTGCCGGGCCGTCGCCTTCGCCACCGATCCGTCCCGCATGGGTGGCGCGCTCGGCCCCGAGGGCTGCGCGCGCATCGTGGAGACCATCGACCTCGCCGCGGCCGAGCGCGTCCCGGTCGTCGGGGTCTGGCACTCCGGCGGCGCGCGGCTCGGCGACGGCGTCACGGCCCTGCACGGCGTCGGCCAGATCTTCGCGGCCATGGTGCGCGCGTCCGGCGTGGTGCCGCAGATCTCCCTGGTGCTCGGCCCGGCCGCCGGCGGCGCCGCGTACGGGCCGGCGCTCACCGACATCGTGGTCATGAGCGAAGGCGGACGCATCTTCGTCACCGGCCCCGACGTCGTGCGCGAGGTCACCGGCGAGGACGTCGACATGGAGGCGCTCGGCGGCCCCGACACGCACAGCCGCCGCAGCGGCGTCGCGCACGTCGTCACCTCGTGCGACGACGAGGCGATGGCCGAGACCCGGCGCGTCACCGCGCTGCTCGCCGACCAGGGGACGTTCCGGCCCGAGCGGGTCACCGACACCGACCTCGGTGTCCTGCTGCCGGACCGGCCGCGCCGCGCGTACGACGTCCGACCCCTGGTGGACGGCCTGGTCGACGCGCCAGGCGTGGAACTGCATCCCCGCTGGGCCCCCAACATGGTCACCACGCTCGCGCGGCTCGCGACCCGCACGGTCGGCGTGCTCGCCAACAACCCGCTGCGCAAAGGCGGCTGCCTGGACGCCGCCAGCGCCGAGAAGGCCGCACGTTTCGTCCGCATGTGCGACTCGCTGGGGGTCCCGCTGGTCGTCGTCGTGGACGTCCCCGGCTACCTGCCAGGAGTGAAGCAGGAATGGGACGGCGTGGTGCGGCGCGGCGCCAAACTGCTGCACGCGTTCGCCGAGGCCGTGGTGCCGCGCGTCACCCTCGTGACCCGCAAGTCGTACGGCGGCGCGTACGTCGCCATGAACTCCCGCGCGCTCGGCGCGTCCGCGGTGTTCGCCTGGCCGTCCGCCGAGGTCGCCGTCATGGGTGCCTCCGCGGCGGTCGACATCCTGCACCGCAGGAAACTGCGCTCGGCCCCCGCCGACCGGCGCGAGGAGCTGCGCCGCACCCTCATCACCCAGCAGGAACGCGAGGCAGGCGGCGTCGCCAAGGCCGTCGAGATCGGCGTCGTGGACGAGGTCATCGACCCCAAGGAGACCCGCCGCAGGATCGCGGACGCGCTGCTCGAAGCCCTGCCTTCGCGCGGCCACCACACCAACATCCCGCTGTGAGAGGCCTGCTCAGTTTTGAGCAGGCGGCTCGCGCGGCCCGGACTAGCGTGACGAACAACCGAGAAAAGACGGAGTCCTAGCGATGACAAATCCGAGTCCGGTCATTCCGCCGGCCGAGCAGCAGACCTCGGTCCCCGCAGCGGATCTCCTCAATTCCGGTAACGCCGGAGTGATCGTCGAACGCACGGCCCAGCTGAAGAACGGCTTCCACGCCGAGGGCCGCAAGTTCGCCCGCATGATGGCCGAGGTCGTGACCGCCAAGCAGGTCGGGGTGGCCAGCGTCTACGTGTACGAGGAGACGTTCGGCACCAAGGACAAGCTGCACTGGCTCATCCACCTCAGCTCACTGGACGCCTACGAGGCCATGGTCCACATGGGGACCGCCGACGAGGAGTACCGCGAGAACGTCGCCAAGCCCGGTCCCGCCGAAGGCGCCGGCTGGGAGCAGATGTTCGTGGACGGCAGCATGCGGGAGACCGTCCTGCTGCCGCAGTTCTGGGGGATGTACGGCACCAAGGTCGACGGCGAACGCGAACGCAGCACCGCGCAGTACACCCAGCAGGGCCCCATCAGCGGCCTCCCCGGCGCGCGCGAGCAGGTGCCGCTGCCGTCGGAGCAGATCCTGCACTCCGGCAACTGCGGCCTGCTGCTGCACCGCACCGCGGTGCTCGACTACGACTTCCGCTCCGAGGGCCGCACCTTCGCGCGCGAGGCCGCCGAGTCCATCAACGAGAACCTCCCCGGCGAGGCCACGGTCTTCGTGTACGAGGAGGCCTTCGGCACCGCCGACCGCATCCACTGGCTCATCCACCTGAAGTCGCTCGCGACCTACTACAAGGTCCTGTCGCTGCACGTGAAGGACGAGAAGGTCCGCGACCTGTACTTCCAGGAGCGCATCTCCGCCGAGCGCGGCGGCGGCACCTGGGCCCGCATGTTCCTGCCGGCCAGCATGGAGGACGTCGCGCTCACCCCGCACCACTGGGGGATGTACGCGACATGACCGGCCGATGCCTGCACCAGATCTTCGCCGAGCGCGCCGCGGCGCACCCCGGCAGGATCGCCGTGTCCACCCCCGGTGAGGAGATCTCCTACGGGGACCTCGACGCGCGCGCCGACGGCCTCGTGCCGAGGCTGCGCGCACTCGGGGTCGGGCCCGGCGTCCTCGTGGGGCTGTGCGCCGACCGGAGCGTCGAGATGATCGTCGGGCTGCTCGGCATCCTGAAGGCCGGCGGGGCCTACGTCCCCATCGACCCCACATATCCGGACAAACGCATCGAGTACCTGCTGGCCGACAGCGGCGTCACGACCGTCGTCGCGGTGTCACGGGTCGCCGCAGTGCTCGAAGACCGGCCGGTGCGCACCGTGTGGATCGACGAGCCCGGTGAGCCCGGCGAACCCGCCGATGACGTCACCGACGGCGACCTCGCGTACGTCATCTACACCTCGGGTTCGACCGGCGCGCCGAAAGGCGTCCTGGTCGAGCACCGCAACGCCGTGCGGCTGTTCGAGCGGACCGAGCAGTGGTTCGGGTTCGACGAGAACGACGTCGTGACGATGTTCCACTCGGTGAGCTTCGACTTCTCCGTGTGGGAGATCTGGAGCGCGCTGCTGTACGGCGGCCGGCTCGTCATCGTCCCCGCGCACGTCGCGAGGTCCCCCGAGGCGTTCCGCGAGCTGCTGCTCACCGAGGGGGTCACGGCGCTCAGCCAGACCCCGTCGGCGTTCCGCCACCTGGTCGCGGCGGACGCGCGCCGGCGCGAGCCGTCGCCGTTCCGCCTGCGGCACGTCGTCTTCGGCGGCGAACGGCTGGACGTCGAGGTGCTCGGATCGTGGATCGAGCGGTACGGCGACGAGAAACCCGAGCTGGTCAACATGTACGGCATCACCGAGACCACCGTGCACGTGACGTACCGGCGGGTGCTCGCCGACGACCTGCGGCACCCGGAGATCAGCCCGATCGGGGTGCCGATCCCCGACCTGTCGCTGCGGCTGCTCGACGCCGCGGGCCGCGAGGTGCCGGACGGCGTGGCCGCCGAGCTGTACGTCGGCGGAGCGGGCCTCGCGCGCGGGTACCTCGACCGTCCCGAGCTGACGGCGGAGCGGTTCGCCGAGGACGCCGGCGGCACCCGGCTGTACCGCACGGGTGACGTGGCGGTGCGGCTGCCAGGCGGCGAGTACGCCTACGTCGGCCGGGCCGACGACCAGATCAAGGTGCGTGGTTTCCGCATCGAGCCCCGCGAGGTCGAGCTGTGCCTGCTCGGGGACCCGCGGGTCACCGGCGCGGTCGTCGCGCCACGCGACTTCGGCGAAGGCGACGTGCGCCTGCTCGCGTTCGTCGTGCCGTCGGACGGCACGGACCACGAGGAGCTGACGAAGGCGCTCACCGCGCGTGCGGCCGAGGAACTGCCGGTCCACGCACGTCCATCCCAGATACACACCATTGCGGAGATACCCATGACCCTGCAGGGAAAGGTGGACCGCGGCGCTCTGATCGACCAGGCGAAGCGGCCCGACACATCCGACGAGGTGCCGCCGGAACGGGTCGTGCGGCGCATCGTCGCCGACGTGCTCGACCGCGACGACATCCCGCTCGACACCGACCTGTTCGACCTCGGCGCGACCTCGCTCGCGCTGACCCGCATCATCGCGCAGATCAACGACCGTTACGGTCTCGCGCTCACCGGCGCGGAGACGGACGAGGCGACGGTGCGCGGCCTGGCCGCCTGTGTCGAGGAACGACAGAACGCGTAAGGAAGGGATCACCGATGCAGGACATCCGGACACAGGCCGGTTTCGCCATGACCCCCGACGAGCTGAAGACCTTCCACACGCAGGGATACTTCGGGCCGTTCAAGGTGTACGAGATCGACGAGATGAAGGCCGCCTGGCGGCGCGAGCGGCTGCGGCTCATGGACCGCAGCAACGCCGTGTACCAGGAGGAGGCCGCGTCCTCCGGCAACACCAACATCTCCAACTACGACCGGCACCTGGACTCGACGTTCCTGGCCGACCACGTCAGCCGGCCCGAGATCGTCGACCGCGTCTCCAGCGTGCTCGGACCGGACGTGCTGTGCTGGCGCACCGAGTTCTTCCCCAAGTACCCCGGTGACGAGGGCACCGACTGGCACCAGGCCGACACGTTCGCCAACGCGTCGGGTCAGCCGCAGATCGTGTGGCCCGAGGACGAGGAGTTCGGCGGCACCATCACCGTCTGGACGGCGTTCACCGAGGCCAACGAGGAGACCGGCTGCCTGCAGTTCATCCCCGGCACGCATCAGACGATGTTCTACGACGAGACCAAGAAGATGCACTACGACCCGGACAAGATCAACGCCGAGGAGAAGGACGGCGTGCGGCGCGGCTTCTTCGGCTATGACTACCGGGAGCTGCAGAAGGATCCCGACTGGAAGCCCGACGAGTCGCAGGCCGTCTCGATGGTCATGCGGCCGGGTGAGGCCATCCTGTTCTGGTCGACGCTGATGCACGCGTCGTTGCCGCACTCGGGCCGTACCGACGAGATGCGGCTCGGCTTCGCGTCCCGGTACGTGCCGACGAAGGTGCGGGTGTACCCCGACACCGACGTGATCGAGGAGTACGGCGGCCGGGTCAGCCTGGACCGGTACGGCTCGGTGCTGGTCGCGGGACACAACGGCAACCCGCACAACCGCATCGCGACGGCCACCACCACCGGACACCCGTTCGTCACGCGGTGATGCCGGTGACCGCCGAGACGACGGAACTGACACGCCTCGCGGAGGCCGTGCTGTCGGCGCGGCCCCTCGCGGGGGTCCTCGATCATCCGGTGCGCGTGGCCGGTCCGGCTGAGGTCGCCTCCCTGCTCAACCGGATGGCGGAGCGGCTTCGCGCACCGGAGTTCCGGCTCACCGGTGACACCGGTGAGCTCGGGGTGTTCGAACGGGTGCTGAGCGAGCACCTGGACCTCCGGCGCCGCGCGCTGGACCCGGACGTGCCGCTGGAGGTGGTCGAACGCACCGCGGCCGAGGTCACCGGGGCCGCCTTCGAGGGGTTCGCCACCCGTGAGGAGGTCCCCGTGCCCGGTGGCGGCCCGCCGCTGCCGGCGTACACGGCGGGCCGGCGCGAGGACCCGGCCGTGGTCATCGTGACGCCGTGCGGCATGCCGGCCCGGCTGTCGGAGCAGTGGATGCGGTTCCTGGCCCGCGACCGTTTCGTGGTCACCTGGGAGAGCCGCGGCCTGTTCGGCCACATCGACGCCGGTGGCGCGCTGCCGGCGGACATCGACGCGCAGGCCGGCGACCTGCTGGCCGTCATGGACCACTTCGGCGTCGGGGCCGCGCACCTGATGTGCCTGTGCGGCGGCGCGGTCATCGGGCTGGCCGCCGCGCGGCGCGACGCCGCGCGAGTCGGGTCGCTGAGCCTGTGGCACGGCGACTTCGCCGGGGTGCCGTCGGCGGAGAAGACCTCACACCAGCAGAACCTCGTGGCGCTCATGGAGATGGGGGCCGCGGCGCCGGAGAAGGCCGCCATGATCCACCCGGTGCTGTGCCAGACCATGCTGTCGGCGGTCCCGCCGGACCTCGCGCACCTGGTGGTCTACCCGTATGCCACGCCGGGGCTGCTGCACCGGTACTGCAAGCTGAACGGCGCGATCATGAGGACCGACGTGACGCCGTGGCTGGCGGGTCTCGACCGGCCGGTGCTGGTGGTCACCAGCACCGACGACGCGACGGCGTCCCCCGACGGATCGAAGGTGGTGGCGCACACGCTGCCGGACGCGACCCTGCATGTCCGGCGGCACGGTGATCATATTTCGCTCTTCAAGGGTGACCCGGATTTGATGTCCCTGCTGGGGGACTTTATCGACTCCCTGTCTGCCTTCAGTCGTACGAGTGACCGTACTTGATTTTACTCTCCCCGTTTCTTTTGTGATGTGCGGGTATAGGGGTCTTTGGTAAGGGGAGGCCAAAGTCACGAGGTGCGGGCATGACTGCAGTGCGGACTTCGCAGTTCAGGGACGAGCTAAGGTCATTCGCGGCGAGCGACGCGCTCGGCGCCACATCGATCCGATATCCGAAGAGAACGAATATCTACAACTGCGGAGAGCGTGACTCGCACCTCTACCTCGTCGAGAGCGGCCAGGTCAAGACCCAGACCTACGCGCGCTGCGGCAAGGAGTGTCTATTATCGATCTACACCGCCGGGGACATCTTCGGGGAGTCGTCCCTCCTCGGGGCCGAGCGCAGCGAGACCGCGACCGTGATGCGCACCTCCTGGGTCAGGCGCATCCCCGTGGCGGGCTTCCGCGCCGCCATGGCCGACCAGAAGCTCCTGGACGGCTTCATCGACCACCTCGCGGCGCGGCTCACCGAGCAGCAGCAGGTGATCACCACGATGGTGACGATGGACAGCGAGCAGCGCCTCGCCGCCGTGCTGCTGCGGCTGTCGAGGAAACTCGGCAAGAAGCGCGCCGACCACCTGCTCGCCATCGAGGACCGCATCACCCAGGAGGAGCTGTCCGGCATGGTCGGCACCACCCGGTCCCGCGTCGGCTACTTCCTGAAGAGGTTCAAGGACGCCGGCCTGGTGATGCCGGTGTCGGGACCGTTCCTGCTGGTCAACGAGAAGCGGCTCACCGAGTACGTCAACGGCGTCGGCGGCTGGTTCTGACGTCCCCCGACGAGCCCTGGAGTCCCGGAACTCCAGGGCTCGTCGGCGTTTCCGGGATGTTCGCGCACGTCAGAACTTCACCAGCTCGAACGGGATCGCGGGCCGGCCGCCGAACCGCTCGCCGGTGGCCCGGGTGAAGCCCTCCAGCGGGCCGCGTGCCGCGCCTTCGGGAAGACCGAGACCCGCGAGGTACGCGGCGTGGGCCTCGACCGACGCCACCGCGACGTCGAGGGAGTCGGTGACGTCCACGGCGTGCGTCGGGCTGGTCGAGCCGGCGACGGCGGCGTACTTGACGCCGTTCCACGGCTCCCCGGCGTCGGGGAAGATCCACCGGTTGCCGGCGTCCAGCGCCGCGTCGAGGGCCGCGCGGCCGGTGTTGCGGTGGTCGGGGGAGTTCCACTTGCCGGTGTAGGTGATGTCGTGGTGGGTGAAGGTGATCAGCAGCTCGGGCCGGTGCCGCCGGATGGCCGCGACGAGGTCGCGCCGCAGCCCCACCGAGTACTCGATGGTGCCGTCGGCGTAGTCGAGGAACTCCACGGACTCCACACCGCAGATCGCCGCGCTGGCCCGCTGTTCCTCCTCGCGCACCTTGACCGCCTCGTCGGGGGACATGCCGTCGATACCGGCCTCGCCGCGGGTCAGCAGCAGGTAATCGACGTGTTTACCGGCCGCCGTCCATGCCGCCACCGCGCCGGCGCAGCCGAACTCCATGTCGTCGGGATGCGCCACAATGGCGAGAGCCCTCGACCAGTCATCGGGAACGGGTTGCAGGTTTTCGCTCATGCGTTCTCCTCTGACCGCTTCGAACGGTGGCAAACCTGGGAATTTGCAGGGGAGAGGCCGGTTGTTGTGCCGGGTTCGAATAAAAGGTTCCGGTGCGGGTCGGCATTCTCCGGCTGCTGTGGAGAACGCCTGGAAAAGTGCGGATTTCTCGCCGTGGTGTGACGGCCGGACCGTTTCTGGTCGCGCGGTGGCCGTGATGAAAACAAACCTCATGGGTAGGGAGTGTCAGGTTCCGTCACCTCGCGCGGCCGGTTCGCGGCGCGTCGTGCCGACGTCCCTGGCCGGTTCGCGCTATGTCGTGCCGCCGTCCCCGGCCGGTCCGCCGTGCGTCGTCCCACCGAGCACAACGGCCAGGTCGCGGCGCGTCGTGACACCGAGCTTCGTGTAGACCTTCTGCAGATGGTTGTCGACGGTGCGCACCGACAGCACCAGCGTCCGCGCGATGTCCTTGCTCGGCACCCCGCCGGCCGCCAGCAGAGCCACCTCACGTTCGCGCACGGTCAGCGGAACGGCTTCGTGGCCGGCCGCGAGCAAAGGAGTGTCCGCTCCCTCGCACCGCGAGCGCAACTCCACGGCGCGGGCCGTCGCGGCGGCGGCCTGACGGGGAGAGCCCTCGCGCCGCCACGCCGCGGCGGCCACGGTCGCGGCCTCGGCGGCGTGCAGATCGGCCCCGAGGCCCGCGAGCGTCTCGGCCACGTGCGTGAGCCCGTCCGGGTCGTTCGCCGCCAGCGCGTGCGCCAGCCGCGCGTGCGCCGCCGTCAGCGCGCCGTCGCACACTTCGGCCAGCTCGGCCAGCCGCTCGGTCACCTGCCTGGCGCCGCCGAGACGTGCCACGTCGGTGAGCAGCAACGCCTCGGCCCCCGGCCGTCCGGCGTCCCGCGCCGACGCGGCGGCACCGGTCAGAACGGCCCGCGCCTCGGCGAGACGGCCCTCCGCCGCGGCCAGCCACGCCTCCCCGAGCAGGTCCTCACCGGCGAACAGCGGCGTGGCCGGGTACGCGCGCAACTCCACGAGCGCGGCTCGCGCCGCCTCGACGTCACCGAGCACCGCCGCCGACGCGCACAACCCCGACAGGACGAGCCGCATCGGCGGCACCTGACCGCGTCCCCGCGCCAGCGCCGCCGCCTCCGCGTACCAGCACCGCGCCGCCGCCACCCGCCCCGCCAGCCACTCCACCCGCGCACGCACCGTGGCGGCCCACATCGCATGCCCCGTACCGATCCACGTCCGCGGCTCCCCACCGGCCACGACGTCGTCCCCGGGGCTCTTCGTCCCACGGACCGCGATGTCCCGCGCCTCAGCCAGCCGTCCGTCCTCCGCCGCCGCCAGCACGAGCGGCACCAGCGGGGTGAGCGCCGCCGCCGGATGCGGCGCCGAACCGGCTCGCTCCGCGACGGACATCGCCGGAGTCCCGATTCCGGACGCCACGGTGGCGAGGTTCCAGGCCTCACGGGTCCGGCTCAGCAAAGCGAGGCCGGTCGCCTTCGCGGTCGCGGCCCACAGCCAGCCGGCCGGGTCGCCGTCCCGCGGCGGACGCGGCGGCAGCGCGTCCAGCAGGGCCACCGCCTCGGCGGGACGGCCCGACATCGTGAGGATCGCGGCCCGGTCGGCCAGCAGCAGTTCACGGCCCATCCCGCCGGGGACGCGGTCCAGCGCCTGGCCGTTGAGCCGCAGGGCCACCTCGGTCCCCGCGCCGGCGCGCAACAGGTTGCGGGCCCGCAGCCGCAGCGCGGCATGCCGTTCCTGCTCCGTGGCCCGCTCGCACACATCCGCGAGCACCGCCTCGGCCTCGTCGCCGCGGCCCGACTCCAGCAGCGCCTCGCCGTACAGCAGGCCGAACGCGCCGGTGCGCTCCGCCTCGGGGACCTCGGCCAGCAGACCGGCGGCCCCCGCGTGGTCCCCGGCGCGGCACGCCTCCTCGGCGGCCCGTATGAGCAGACCGGCACCGGCCGTGCCGGTGGCCGCGAGCCGCCACGCGGCGACCCGCCGCGCGTCCCCCGGCCGCCGGGCCCCGCAGGACTCCAGCCGTTCCGCCTGGCGCAGCAGCGTGGCCCGACGGCGGATCAGCGGGGTCCGCGACCGCAGCACCGTGCCGTACAGCGGATGGGCCAGGGCCACCGACACCCTGCGGCCCTCGGCGCGGGCCCGGACCAGGCCCGACTGTTCCAGCTCGATGAGGGTCCGCGGGGGAGCGGGAAGGTCCAGCGGCCCGAACGGCCCGCACAACGCCAGGGTCTCCAGCACCGGCCGCGCCGTCTCACCCGCCGCCGCGAGCCGCGCGCCGACCAGCTCGGCCAGCCGCGGCGTCACCGGCCACGGGTCACCGGCGAGTTCCCACAGCGTCCCGTCGCTGGTGAGCGTCCCGGCCCGCAGTGCGCCGAGGACCAGTTCCCGCAGGTAGAGCGCGTTGCCACCCGACAGCGTGACCAGCTCGTGCAGCGTCCGCCGTCCCACCGGCCCGCCGAGGACGGCCCGCAGCAGTTCGTCCACCGCGTCCTCGCCGAGTTCCGCGATGTCGGCCCGGTGCACCCCGGCGTCCCACGGCAGCGCCGCCACCGCCTCCGACGCGGGGCCGCCGGAGGTGACCGCGCCGACCACGAAGATCAGGCCGACGTCCATGAGCTGCCGCATCAGCACCACCGACGCCTGGTCCAGCAGGTTCAGGTCGTCCACCAGCACCACGAGCCTGTCCCGTGTCCCCGCCAGCGCACGTGAGACCGACATGAACCCCGCGACCGGGTTGGCGGGATGCACGTCCGGCGGCAGCAGATGAGCCACCGCGCCGTACGGCACCGTGGACGCCGCCTCGCTCGTCGCCGCGCGCACCGCCTGGTACCCCTGTGCCTCCGCCGCGACGACGAGCTCCTCCACCAGCCGCGACTTGCCGGCCCCCGGCGGGCCGCACACCACGAACCCCTGACTCCACCGGTCCGCCAGCGCCTCGGCGAACCGGCCCAGCTCCGCGTCCCGTCCGACGAGCGGCCAGCGTCCCGTCAGCGGATACGAACCACCCCGCTGCACGACCGGCGAACGCTTCGGCTCGCGTCCCGCCGACGGGTACGACCCGGCCCGCGCCTCCTGAGTGACCACCGACGAACGCTTCGGCCCGCGTTCCACCGGAACCCCGGCGGAACGCGGGTGCACGACCTTGTTCATCACCCTTCGCCTTTCCCTGGGCAACCTTCCCAAGGGTGCGGAAGCCCGATCAGCGAATGGTTGTCGTTCACTTGGCGAACGCTCACCGGCCGCCGGTTCCCCCGCCGTACGGCACGGGGGACCGGCGGCCGGCGCGGCTCACTGACCTTCCGGCCCCTGGCCCGGCATCCTGGTGACCCAGTGGGACTCCACGGTCCGGAAGTCGGTGAAGAACACCCGGGTCGAGCACCGGCTGGAACGGTAGGTGCAGGTCGCGGGACGGCTGTCGTCCCCGCCGATGATGACGCCGGCCGCGAGCACACTGCTGAGATCGCTGGTCAGGGTGAACACCGGCCCACCGCTGTCACCGCCACCCGCGGCGAGGGTGTTCTGCATCTGGTCGCCGATGGACACGGCCTTCGACACGTGCGTCCCCCAGTCCAGCGTCGAGTCCGTCTTGGTGATCTTGATGTCGCAGTGCACACCGCTCCACGCGCCGGACGTGCACACCAGCGAACCCTTGCGCGCCTGCGACGTGCCGACGACCGGCTTGGTGTACTCCGACCCGTCCAGCACACCGCCGTCCCACATCCAGCCCGTGACGAACTTGCCGGGGTCCACCGCGATGAGCGCCGTGTCGAGCTCCGGGTACACCGCCTGGACCTGGCCGACGATCACGACTCCCGTGCTGGAGTTCCCCGTGGTCACCCAGTCGCCGACCTGGTAGCAGTGCGCCGCAGTGACGAGTTTCGGCAGGAGCTTGAAGGTGAAGAAGGACAACTTCATCACGCTGAACGACGTGCTGCACGAACTGATCTGCATACCCCCCTCGAACGGCGAGCCCCCACCCCACCGTCCGTCATAAGGCGCCGGCGTCTCGACCTCGGCCCGCACCACCAGCGGCTCCGCCGACACCGCCGCGACCGCGGCCCGCGCCGTCACCCCGACCTCAAGCCCGCTCCCGTCCGGCAACGGCGTCACCCGGTGCACCGCACCCCCGGCGCTGAGCCCCTGTGTCCTGATGACCTCATCGGCCCGCTCCCGCAACTCGACGGCCGTGTGCTCCGCCGGATGCACCTCGACCCTGACCCCCTCAGGAGCGCCGGACACCAGCGAAGCCACCGTCCGAGGCGCGTCCCCCTTCCAGTACAGATGCACGACCCCCGCCGCCACATCCAGCTCGACCCCCGCGTACCCCGACTCCTTACCGGCCCCCGCCTCCTCCAGCCGATCCGCCATCTCCAGCATCGGCACCTGCCGACGAGCCAGCTCCGCGTCCTCCCCCGAATACCGTCCAGGCTCCGCCGAGGCCCCCGGCACCGGCCCCATCACAGCCGCCACGACCAGCGCTCCAACCAGAAGCACCGACCTCCGGCCCAACCTCACACCACGACCAGCCATCTCTCTCGCCCCGTCCACTTCCACGACACCCCACCGGCGCCGTCCACGCCAGAAATCCTCACCCCGGCCCCACCCCCACCGAATGAGCAGTCACTACTCATCTCCCACGACACCGATACGCATCCCGCCGCACACAGGTACATCGGGTAGCGCGGCCCGGACCCTACGTGCATGATGTCGTCCCATGGGTGGACGGCGCACGCGGCGATGGCGTGCGGCCGCGGCCGGCGCCTTGGCGGTGGCGTTGACCGGTTACGTCACGCTGTTCCTGGTACGCACGTGGATGGCGTCGGACACCGAGGACCTCGATCGGCTCGTCGGCTACTCCAACGTCTACGCGTTCGTCCTCACCGTGGTGCCGCTGGTCGGCGGGCTGTGCGTCTTCGCGTTGCGGGGACCGCGTACCGCGGACCAGGCGGGGGGCACCGGGCCGGAGGTCGTCGAGCGTGCGGCGCAGCGGCTCGCCGCGGCGGTGGCACGGCAGTGGCGGCGGGAGCTGGTGGCCCGAGGGGTGCCACGGGCTCATCCGCTCACGGTCACCTGGGTCCCCACCGCGCGGCCGGTGACGGCGCGAGCGGGGATGCCGTTGCCTGCCGAAGGGCCGCCGGGGGAGACCGGGCCGGGAGGTGGGCTGGGGGAGCTGGCCGCGTGGTTCGGCGCGTTGCCGTACCGGCAGCTCGTGGTGCTCGGTGAGCCGGGGGCCGGCAAGTCGGTCGCGGCGATGCTGCTGGCCGCCGAACTGGCCGAAGAGGCGCAGCCGGGTGCGCCGGTGCCGGTGCTGCTGGCGTTCGCCGGCTGGGACCCGGCGGAGCCGTTCGACGCGTGGGTGGCGCGGCGGACAGGGGAGGAGTACCCCGATCTGGCGCCTGAGGTAGCAGCGGCGCTCGTGGCGGCGAGACGGATCATGCCGGTGCTCGACGGGCTGGACGAGATGCCGGTCGCGGCGCGGGTGAGGGTCATCGAGCGGATCGACGCCGCCTGCGACGGATGGCCGTTCGTGCTCACGTGCCGCAGCGAGGAGTACGAGGCCGCCGTGGTGGGGAGCGAACGGTTCCTGTCGTCGGCAGCGGTCGTCGAACTCGAACCGGTCGGCGCGCGAGAAGTGGTGGCCTACCTCGAGGGCCGCGTCCGAGCAGGGGACGCGCGCTGGGAGGCCCTGTTCGCCGCGATCGGCGAGGAGCCGGAACTGTCGGCGGCGCTGTCCACCCCGTTGATGATCTATTTGCTGCTCGTCGTGTACAGGCAGCCGGGCACCGAGCCGGGGGAGTTGTGCGGGCTCGGCAGGAACGAGATCGAGGAACGTCTGCTCACGGCGTTCCTGCCTGCCGTGTATGCGCCGCTCGGCGAGGACGAAGCGGCGCCGTGGCCCGGGGTGGAGCGGGCCGGCCGCTGGGCCGGGTTCCTCGCGTGCCGGCTACGGCACGACGGTGAGCATCGCCTCGCCTGGTGGCGGCTGGTGGAGCTCGACCCCCGCCTGAGCGACCCACGCCGGGTGGTGCCGGCGACCCTGGCGGTGGTGGCGCTCGCGGTGGCCGTGGTGACGGCAGTGACCGGCCGTGCTCTCATCGGAATCGCCGCGGGAGTCTGCACAGGCGTGATCGCCGGGACGGCAGCGGCCGGCTTGCTGTCCGGCCCCACGCCGCCTGTGTACGCCAACCTGACTCTGCGCGGCCGGTCAGGCCACTTGGCCCGTGCGGTCCGCGTCCACTTCACGTCGTGGTTCACGGCGGGCTTCGCGGCAGGGGCCGCCGCCGGACTGGTGATCGTACTCCTGGCCGACCTGCTCGCCGGTACACCGTCATCCCTGACCGGCTGGCTGCTCGGCGGCGTCATGCAGGCGGTCCTGGTCGGCGTGACCGCAGGCCTGGTCGCCGGTGTGTGCGGCGGCCTCGTCGGCTGGCTCAAGGAACCCGCCGACGAGGTCCGCGCTCGCGACCCCGCCTCGGTGCTGCGCGCCGACCGCGCCGTCGCGACCCTCAACGGCGCCGTGGCGGCGGTCGTGTGCGCCGCGGTGGCCGGGTTACCCGTGACGGCCTACGCCGGTCCGTACCTCGGCGCCGCGTACGGACTGGCGGCAGCCGTCACCGCCGGACTCGCAGTGGCGCTCGGCACGACCGCGTGGGGCCGTTTCTGCGTGGCCCGGCTCTGGCTGGCGTCGCGCGGCGTTCTCTCCCTGCGCCTCATGCGATTCCTCACCGACGCGCACCGCCGCGGGATGTTGCGTCACGCCGGCGGCGTCTACCAGTTCCGCCACGCCAACCTGCGCGACCGGCTCGCGGGAGAGGAGACGGTGCGGCCGGAGGCCCTTCGGCCGGTGACGTCCGGTGAGAACAGCCGCGGTCAGGAAGAAAGCGGCGGCAGTGGGGAGAGGCCCGGCGGCCCACCGGTCGGCCACGGCGGCTTCACGACCCTCGCCATGCTCGCCGGCGCGGTGCTCGCCACGAGCACGACCACGTTCCTCACGCTGTACCTGGCGGTGTCGGCCAACGGCGACGCCGTCCGGCGTGCTGTCGGGTGCGAACTGGAGATGGAACGCCGCTGGGGGGTCACGTGGCCTGGCGCGTTCCTCACCTGCTCCGGCCCGATCTATGCCGACCAGGCACGATGGGTCGTCTGGGGCCTGGTCGCGCTGGTCGTCGTGGCGGGCCTGGGGTTCTTGCTGCACCCGGTGTGGATCATCAGGCGGAACGGTTACGTCCCGCTCTCGTCGCCGCAGGACCGCGCGCTCGCCGACATGGTCGGCAGGCTGTCGCGGCAGGTGGGCCTGGCCCGCGCGCCGCGACTACTGCTCTCCCCCCACATGTGGACGACGGCACGGGTCTTCGGCCGTCCCGGCCGCCGTTATCTGGCCGTTGACGCCCCCCTGACGTTCCACCTCAGCACGGACCCGCGCGCCGCCGAGGCCATTCTCCTGCACGAACTGGCACATCTCCGCAACGGCGACGTCGACCGCACCTACCTGACCATCGCCATCTGGCGTTCGTTCCTCCTCCTCGGCCTGCTGCCGTTCGTCCCGGCTCTCCTCCTGGTCGCCGACGACTGGACACAGACGGTGCGGGCCGCCGCCTCCGTCGCAGCACTCACCGCGCTGGTCCTGCTGACCCGCGCCGCGGTGCTGCGCCGCTCCGAGCTGCACGCCGACGCCGCCGCGGGAAACGCCGAGCTCCTGCGCGCTCCGCTCAGCCGGTTCCCCTCGCCTCGCCGCGGCCTGCTCGCGTGGACGCGCGTCCACCCGGACATCGGCCGCCGGATCGCGCACCTCGATGCTCCCGCCGACATGCTCCCGGCCGGCACCTTGGAGCTGACAGGGGCCGGTATGACGGCCGCGATCATGACAGGCAACCTCCAGAACTTCCTCGGCGGTCCCGCGTTGTTCTCCCTGCTCGGCGTCGCACTGGCCGGCCTGCTGTGCGTGCCGGCTCTTGTGGTGGCCATCGTCGAAGCCGTCTGGGCCGAGTCGTCGGTCCCGTCCCCGCGCGTGTACCTGCGGCCTGCCGCCGCCGTCACCGCCGGTTACCTCGTCGGTGACCAGCTCGTCCTCGCGCACATCTTCGACAAGGGCCAGTTCCCGTCGTCCCCCGGACGGTACGTCCTCGCCGCGCTGATGTTGCTCGCCGGTACCGCGTTCCTCGGCGCCTGGGCCGCGTCCGCGACCCGGGGGCTTCTCCACGTCCAGCGCCGCACCCGGCGCCGCGCACTGGCAGTGGTCGTGACCAGCGGGACCCTGGCCGCCGTGCCGTGGTTCGTGGTGTGGCACGCCTTCCGCGGCAAGGAGCTGTTCACCTTGCTGCGGAGCACCTTCCCCCACGGCGTGGTCGAGAGGTGGTCAGAGCCCTGGTCCACGCTGGTGACCCTGCACTACGGCCCCCTGGAATACGTTCTCGTCAACCCTCTGACCCTCCCCGGCCTGCTGCTCCTTTGCCTTGTCCCCCTCACCTTCACCCGCCGCCGCGCCAGTGCCGGTCCGCGAACCGACCTCGCCAGGGTGACCGGCCTGGCCGGTGGCGTCACCGTACTTCTCGCCACCACAGCCCTCGTCCTCCTCACCGCCGGCCATGTCCCTGACGACGTGCGGACGGCCCCGGAGCTTCCTCGGCTCTACATCGAGGCGTACGCGTTCGTGATCGTCCTGGCCCAGGCCGCCGTGGCCTTCCTCGTCGCCGTACGCTCCACGACGTCCCGCCTCGCACTCGCCCTGTTCGCCGCGCTCCTCACCGGCGTCATGGCCGCGAGCGGCTTCCGCTTCCTCGACATCTTGGCGGGCTGCGCCGGCCTGTACGCGGCCCCCTGCGCCGCCGTCCCCGCCGACTCCCCGCACATCGCCGCGCTGCTCCAGTCCACCCTCATCAAGGGGGCTGTGGCCGCCGTCCCCGCCACCGCACTCGGCATCGCCACCGGCACCGTGTGGCGTCACCTGCGTCCACCGAAACACTCCACCCCACAGGTCTCCGTGCGCCGCACGAGGCTGACCCAGGTGACCACAGTGATCACCGCCGTCGTACTGGTCGTCGCCGCGATCGAACGCCTTCCGTACTTCGTGGGTGTGTGGATGATTTATATCTACGGCCCCTGAGTCCTGAGGAAATGGAGTGGCCCCCGCGGACGGCCCACCGGAACACTGACCGCATGGACCAACGCAGACTGGTACGCGTCTCCAAATATCTCTCCAAGCATCTCCGCCACGACCCCGGCCGCATCGGCGTCACCCTGGACGGTGCCGGCTGGGTGGACGTCGACACGTTCCTCGACGCCGCCAGGACCCACGGCTTCCCCATCACCTCCGCCGAACTCCAGCAGGTGGTCGTCGCCAACGACAAACAGCGCTTCACCCTCGAAGCGGGCCGGATCCGTGCCAACCAGGGCCACTCAGTCGAGGTCCACCTGGACCTTCCCGCCGTGGCACCCCCGCCGGTCCTGTATCACGGCACGGTGTCCCGCAACCTCGGAGCCATCCGCACCGATGGTCTGCGCCGCATGAACCGCCACCATGTCCACCTCTCCCCGGACCGCGAGACCGCGGTCCGTGTCGGCTCCCGGCGCGGAGCACCGGTCGTGCTCGTCGTGGACGCCGCCGCCATGCACGCCGCCGGTCACGAGTTCATGGTCAGCGCCAACGGGGTGTGGCTGGTGGAGCACGTGCCGCGAGAGTTCCTGCGTTTCCCGGAGTGAGGGCTCGGCCGATCGCGGTCACCTGTCGCCAGCCTGATGGATCGGGGCAGTTTCGACGGCTGGCAGGGAAGTTGCGAAACTGTTGACGAGATGTGTTCGTGACATTACGGTGGCAGCGACCTGGTTCGGTCCCGGTGACGCTCGATGTGGTAGGTCGGTGGTTCCGGGAGGGGGGAGTGGTGTCCGGTGGACGGTGCGCAGCGGGACGGACAGCAGGATCCGCCGGATCAGTTCGAGCGGCAGGAAGGGGTTGGCGCGGAGGCCGGTGGCGGGGGGCACGGTGTGGCCGGGGTGCGGCATCGGCGGAGTGCGCATTGGTTCGGGGCCGAGGGGCGGGCCGGGATGTTGTACCGGTCGTGGATGCGGAATCAGGGGTTCGGGGCCGAGGTGTTCGACGGCCGGCCGGTGATCGGGATCGCCAGTACGTGGTCGGAGCTGGCGCCTTGTAATGCTCATCTGGATCGGGTGGCGGAGGCGGTCAAGCGTGGGGTGTGGATGGCGGGGGGGTTTCCGCTGGAGTTCCCGGTGATGGCCACCGGGGAGACGCTGCTGCGGCCGACGGCCATGTTGTACAGGAACATGCTGGCCATGCAGGCGGAGGAGCTGATCAGGGCCAATCCGCTGGACGGGGTGGTGTTGCTGTCGGGGTGTGACAAGACGACGCCGGGGTTGCTCATGGGGGCCGCGAGCGTGGATCTGCCGGCGGTCATGGTGACCGGGGGGCCGATGCTCAACGGGAAGTTCCGTGGGGGGGACGTCGGGTCGGGGACGCATGTGTGGAAGTTCGAGGCCGAGATCAAGGCCGGTCGGATGTCGGTGGAGGAAGGGCATGTCGCCGAGGGGTGCATGGCGCGGTCCAACGGTCACTGCATGACGATGGGTACGGCGTCCACGATGGCGTGTGTGGCCGAGGCGCTCGGCATGCAGCTTCCGGGGTCGGCGGCGTGGCCGGCGGTGGACTCGCGGCGGTTCGAGGTGGCGCAGGAGGCGGGGAAGCGGATCGTCGCGATGGTCGAGGAGGATCTGCGGCCGAGCGCGATCCTCACCCGGGAGGCGTTCGAGAACGCCGTCAGGGCCAACGCGGCGATCGGCGGGTCGACCAACGCGATCATCCACCTCACGGCGCTCGCGGGCCGGGTCGGTGTGGACCTTCCGCTGGACGACTTCGACGCGCTGGTCAGGGACGTGCCGACCATCGTGGACCTGATGCCGTCCGGCCGGTTCCTGATGGAGGACTTCTGTTACGCCGGTGGCCTGCCGGTGGTGCTGCGTGAGCTGGACGACGCCGGTCTGCTGCACGGCGGCGCGGTGACCGTCACCGGACGCGGCGTCGGGGAGAACGTCGCGGACGCGGTGTGCTGGAACACCGAGGTGATCCGGCCGATCGGCGAGCCGTTGCAGCCGGCGGGGAGCGGCACGGCGGTGCTGCGCGGCAACCTCGCTCCCGGCGGTGCGGTGATCAAGCAGTCGGCGGCGTCGCCTGAGCTGATGCGCCACACCGGCCGCGCGCTGGTGTTCGACTCGCCTGAGGAGTACCACGCGGTCTGCGACGACGACGATCTCGACGTGTCCCCCGGCGACGTGCTGGTCATCCGGGGTGCGGGGCCGAAGGGCTACCCGGGGATGCCGGAGGTGGCGAACGTGCCGCTGCCGGTGAAGCTGCTGCGCGCCGGTGTCACCGACATGGTGCGGATCAGCGACGGCCGGATGAGCGGCACCGGGTTCGGCACGGTCGTGCTGCATGTCGCGCCGGAGGCGGCGGTCGGGGGGCCGCTCGCGCTCGTACGCACGGGGGACCGCATCGAGCTGGACGTGCCGGGCCGCCGGCTGACGCTGCTCGTGCCGGACGAGGAGCTGGAACGGCGCCGCGCCGCGTGGGTGCCGCCTGAGTCCGAGGACGACGGCGGGTACCGCTGGCTGTACCGCGAGCATGTGCTGCAGGCGGACGGCGGCGCGGACTTCGGGTTCCTGCGGGGGTCACGCGGCAGTGAGGTGCCGCGCGATTCGCACTGAGCACGTGACGTACCGGTGAGGTGGTCCGGCGGCTCGGCGTTCGGCCGATCGCCGGGTCCGGATCACCGTGACGTCTTACCATGATGTCGAGACAGGAAAGCCGAGTTTCGGTGATGGAGCAACGGTTGGTGTCCGATTCGATGGACCGGCGCGTCACTGTCGCCGACATCGCCGCCGAGGCCGGGGTGTCCCGCGCGACCGTGTCCAAGGTGCTGAACGGCCGTTCCGACGTCGCGCAGTCCACCCGCGTCCAGATCGAGGCCATGCTGGTGGCGCGCGGGTACGTCCCGACCAGGCGCACCAAGCGGCCGGTGATCGCCGAACGCGGCGGCGGCCTCATGGAGATCCTTTTCAACGACGCCGGCACGCCGTGGGCCGCCGAGATCATCCGTGGCGCCGAG
The DNA here is from genome assembly GCF_014207705.1 of Sphaerisporangium rubeum. Taxonomy (NCBI): domain Bacteria; kingdom Bacillati; phylum Actinomycetota; class Actinomycetes; order Streptosporangiales; family Streptosporangiaceae; genus Sphaerisporangium; species Sphaerisporangium rubeum. Next base: position 5,951,355 of record NZ_JACHIU010000001.1, on the reverse strand, counting down.
GAGGCCGCGCGGGGCTCGCGCATCGGTGTCGTGGTGTCGGTGCTCGAGCGCGGCGCAGGCGGTGGCCGGCGGTGGCTCGAGGACCTGACCGCACGCGTGCCGCGCGGCGTCATCCTGGCGGTCACCGACCTCACGGCCGCCGACCAGCGGCGCATCGCCAAGCTCGGGGTCCCGGCCGTCATCGTGGACCAGGTCGGCGACGCCGACGGCGACATCCCGTCCATCGGCGCCGGCAACTGGGGTGGCGGCATGGCGGCCACGCAGCATCTCATCGACCTCGGTCACCGGCGCATCGGCATGATCACCGGGCCGATGCGCTACCTGTGCAGTCAGGCGAGGCTCGCGGGGTACCGCGCGACCCTGGAGCGGGCCGGCGTCGAGGCCGACGACTCCCTGGTGGAGCACGGCGACTTCCACTACTCCTCCGGCCACGAGCTGGGCCTCGCGCTGCTCGACCGGCCCGACCCGCCTTCGGCGATCTTCGCGGCCAACGACGAACAGGCGCTCGGGGTGTACGCCGCGGTGCGGCAGCGCGGCCTGCGCGTGCCTGACGATCTCAGCGTGGTCGGCTTCGACGACGTGCCGATGTCCCAGTGGGTGACGCCGCCGCTCACCACGGTGCGCCAGCCCATCGCCGAGCTCGCCGCGCTGGCGGTCCGCACGTTGCTGGCCCACAAGGATGGCGTCGACATGCCTGAGGGCCGGGTCGAGCTTTCCACGAAGCTGGTGGTGCGCGACAGCACGGCGCCGCCGGCCGAGCGCGACAACTGAACAAACCGGTCTGGAGTTTCGAAGGTCACTCCGGCTAGTTTTCGCGGATTGACCTGTGGAATCACCCGGAACGCTACCATTTCGGACAGCCACAGATTTCGAACTCCCTCGAAACTCCGTCGGCGCGGGAGCCGGCGAGAGTAAGGAGTCCCGTGAACATCGTCAGGTACCGAACGCGACAGGCAGGCCCGCGTGTCGGGCTGCACGAGGACGGCGTGGTGGCCGAACTGACCGGCGTCGCGTCCCTCGCGGAGCTGTGGACGCTGCCGCTCGGCGAGCTGCGTGACCGCCTCGGCGGCCCGCGCGGCGAGGCCGTGCCGCTGGCGGACGTCGAGCTGCTGGCCCCGGTGGACGGCCGCACCGAGGTGTGGGGGGCCGGAGTCACGTACGAGAGCTCCCGTGAGGCCCGCGTCGAGGAGAGCGAGCGCGCCGCCACCGTGTACGAGCAGGTGTACGACGCCGAGCGGCCCGAGATCTTCTTCAAGTCGGCCGGCTGGCGTGCCGTCGGGCCCGGCGGCGACCTGTCCGTCCGTCCCGACTCGGTGGTGGACGTACCCGAGCCCGAGCTGGCCCTGGTGGTGAACGCGCACGGCGAGATCGTCGGCTACTCGGTGTGCAACGACATGTCGTCCCGGAGCATCGAGGGGGAGAACCCTCTCTACGTGCCGCAAGCCAAGATCTTCTACGGCTCGTGCGGCCTCGGCCCGTGGGTCACGCCGGTGTGGGAGGTCGAGGATCCCTACGATCTGCCGATCACCATGACGATCCACCGCGACGGCGCCCCCGTATGGCAGGGTGAGGCGAACACCGGACGGTTACACAGGCGGCTCGACGGCCTGGTGGCCTACCTGATGCTCGGCGACGTCCACCCCGACGGCGTCGTCCTGTCGACCGGCACCTGCCTCGTCCCCTCGCCGTTCACGCTCGCCGCCGGCGACGTGGTCGAGATCGGCATCGGCGGCGTCGGCGTGCTGCGCAACCCCGTGGTGCGCGGCAAGCCAGGCGGCCCCCGTGAGTACACCCCTTCACTGGAGACATCGCTGCGATGACCACCCCGACCCCTGAACCTCTGCGCTGGGCCGTCATCGGCACCGGCGGCATCGCGAAGGCCTTCTGCGAGGACCTGCGCCTCACCGGCACCGGCACGCTCGTGGCGGTCGGCTCCCGCACGTCCGCGCGCGCCGAGGCGTTCGCGGCCGAGACCGGCGCGTCCCGGAGCTACGGCGACCAGGCCGAGATGCTGGCCGCCGACGACATCGAGGCGGTGTACGTCGCGACGCCGCACACCGGCCACAAGGACGCGGCCCTCGCCGCCATCGAGGCCGGCAAGGCCGTGCTGGTCGAGAAGCCGTTCACCATCAACCGCGCCGAGGCCGAGGAGGTCGTCAAGGCGGCGCGGGCCCGCGGGGTGTTCCTCATGGAGGCCATGTGGACGCGGTTCCTGCCCCACATGGTGCGCGTACGCGAGCTGCTCGCGCAGGGACGTCTCGGTGACGTGCGGCTGGTGAACGCCGAGCACGGCGTGTGGTTCCCCTTCGACCCGGCGCACCGCCTCTTCGACCCGGCACTCGGCGGCGGCGCGCTGCTCGACCTCGGCATCTACCCGGTGTCGCTGCTGTCCATGGTGTTCGGCACCCCCGACTCGGTGGTGTCGTCGACGCAGTTCGGCGCCACCGGCGTGGACGGCCACACCTCGGTGGTCACCGGGTACGCCGGCGGCCGCCAGGGGGTGGCGGTGACCACCATGGAGGCGTTCCTGCCGAACCGCGCGTCCATCGCCGGCACCGAGGCGCGCATCGACATCGACCCCTGGTGGTACCGTCCGACGTCGTTCACCCTGACCGGCCGCACCGGCGCCGTGGAGCGGTACGAGTGGCCCGTCCCCGGCAACGGCCTGCGCTTCCAGGCCGAGGAGGTCGCGCGCCGCGTCCGCGAAGGCGCGCTGGAAAGCCCGGTCCTCACTCTCGACGAGACCTGCGAGATCATGGGGACGATGGACGAGATCCGCGCGCAGGCGGGGCTGCGTTACCCCGGCGAGTGAAGCCGGGGCGGGGGTGGCCCGCCGCCGCGGGGCCACCCCCTGCCGCCGTACGCCGTCACCTGAGGGTGACGGACATCTGCAGGCGCGGTGTCACGTGGTCGTGACGGCCGCCTCCATGACGCGGTCGAAGCCGACGTGGCGCCGCGGACCGGTCATCGTGACGGCGAGGGCCCGCCTGATGTCGGCGCTGGACGCGCCGACCCGCAGCTCCACCTCGCCGGGATCCACCTGACGCCGGAACGACGCGCCGGTGTAGGACGTCTGGTCGGCGTGCAGGGTGAACGTCACCTCGCGGGTCTGACCGGCGGCGAGGTCCACGCGGTGCGCGGCGATCAGCGCCTGCGCCGGCCGCGCCACCTCGGCCACCGGGTCGTGCAGGTACACCTGCACGACCTCGGACACCTCGCGCTCGGAGTCGTTGCGCAGCGTGACCCGTACGTCGTAGGTGCCGTCGGTGGCCCATGACGTGCCACCGGTGACCTCGGCCCAGGTGGCCGGCGCGTACGACAGGCCGTGGCCGAACGGGAACAGCGGCGTCGGGTCGATGACGCTGACCTCACCACGCCGGGTGAGCGGCGCGCCGAGGTACGTGGAGGGCTGGCTGCCGCCGTCCCCGGGGAAGCTCACCGGCAGACGGCCCGCCGCGTCGGCCCGGCCCGACAGCACGTCGGCCAGGGCCGGCGCGCCTTCCTCGCCGGGGAAGAACCCGCACACCACGGCGGCGAGCCGGTCGATCTGCCGGCCGAGCTCGTAGGGCCGGCCCACCAGCAGCACCAGGACCACCGGTGTGCCGGTGGCGAGCAGCGCTTCGAGCAGTTCCTCCTGGCGGCCCGGCAGCCGCAGGTCCGCCGCGTCGCAGCCCTCGCCTGAGGTGCCGCGTCCGAACAGGCCGGCCTGGTCGCCGAGCACGGCCACGCACACGTCGGCGTCCCGGGCCGCCGCGACGGCCGCCGCGATGCCGTCGTCGTCACCGCCGAGGACCGGCACCCCCTGCTCGTACCGCACGTCGTACCCGCCGGCTCGAAGCGCTTCGACGACGGTCGGCACTTCGACCCCGATGCCGGCCTCGGGATGGTGGACGCCGACGTGCATGGGGAACGAGTAGCAGCCCATCATGGCCTGCGGCGTGCCGGCGCGCGGCCCCACCACGGCGAGCGTCGCGGCCGGCGCGAGCGGCAGCGCTCCGGTGTTGCGCAGCATCACGATCGAGCGCCGGGCCAGCTCGCCGGCGAGGGACCGCACCTCGGCGTCGTCCAGCACCTCGCCGCCTTCGGTGAGCACCGGCGGCTCCGGGGACCAGCCGTCGTCGAGCAGGCCGAGCGCGCATTTCTGCAGCAGCACCCGGCGCAGCGCGCGGTCGATCAGCGCGACGTCCACCTCGCCGCGTTCCACGGCCTCCAGCAGCGGCGGGCCGAAGCAGTTCACGGTGGGAAGCTCGACGTCGATGCCGGCGGTGAGCGCGAGCCGCGCCGCGTCCGCCGGGGACGCCGCCACGTTGTGCAGCGTCTGGAGGAACGCCACCGAGAAGTAGTCGGCGACGACCGTGCCGGTGAAGCCGTAGGTGCCGCGCAGCAGGTCGGTGAGCAGCGCGGGGTCGGCCGCCGCCGGGACGCCGTCGACGTCGGTGTAGGAGTTCATCACCGAGCCGGCGCCGGCGCGCAGGGCCATCTCGAACGGCGGCAGCAGCACGTCGGCGATCTCACGCGGCCCCGCGGACACCGGCGCGAGGTTGCGGCCGGCCTTGGACGCCGAGTACCCCACGAAGTGCTTCAGCGTGGCGATCACCCCGGCGGACTGCACGCCGCGCACGTACGCCGCGCCGATGGCGCCGACCAGCACGGGGTCCTCGCCGATGGTCTCCTCGACCCGGCCCCAGCGCAGGTCGCGGACGACGTCGAGCACCGGCGCGAGGCCCTGGTGCACGCCGAGGCGCCGCATGGTGGCGCCGATCTGCGCACCCATGCGTTCCACCAGCGCGGGGTCGAACGTCGCACCCCAGCACAGCGGTGAGGGGTACACGCCGGCCTTCCACGCGGCGAGCCCGGTCAGGATCTCTTCGTGCACCAGCGCCGGGACACCCCACCGGCCGGCCGTGACGATGGCGCGCTGCGCGGCGGCGAGGGTCGCGGCGCCGCGCGCGACGTCCACCGGCCTGGTGCCGAACGGCCGGGTGAGCTGGCCGAGGCCGCTCTTGACCAGCTCGTCCCACTCCATGGGGAGCGCGGTGAACTCGTGCTGGTGCGGCGCCATCTCGCCGTCACCGTCGTCGATGCCGACCCACACGCCGTACAGCTGAGCGATCTTCTCCGCGAGGCTCATGCGGGCCGCGAGCGCCTCGACCCGCTCCTCGGGGGACCGGCCCGCGTCCCTCCAGACCTCCGGCGCGGCGGTGCTCACGGTGGTCATGTGTCACTCCGTTTCATGCGGCGAACCTGTTCGAGGGTCGGCCACGGTGGCCGGGTTCGGCACGGAAGAGCGCACCGGCGGCGGGCTGTTCGCTCAGCTCACCCGGTGACAGGCCCTCTGTGGAGGTGGTGATGTAGAGCTGGTCGAGGCCGGGGCCGCCGAACGCGCAGGACGTCACCTGCGTCACCGGCAGGCGCACGACCAGGTCGGCAGTGCCGTCCGGCGCGTAGCGGACCACGCGGGAACCTCCCCAGAACGCCACCCACACCCCGCCGTCGGCGTCCACCGTCATGCCGTCCGGCATGCCGGGTCCGTCAGAGGTGTCGGCGAACACGCGGCGGCCCGACAGGGCTCCGGTGGTCACGTCGTAGTCGAAGACGTCCACGCGGCGGGTCGGGGTGTCGATGAAGTAGCACAAGGCGCCGTCGGGGGACCAGTCGATGCCGTTGCTCACCGTCAGGCCGGTCAGCAGCGTGTGCAGGGAACGGTCCGGGTCCAGCCGGTACAGGCAGGCGGCTCCCGGCGTGGAGTCGTACGCCATGGAACCGGCCAGGTAACGTCCCGCCGGGTCCACGTTGCCGTCGTTCATCCGGATCTCGGGCCGGCCGGCCAGCGGCGCGGCGAGCCGCTCGGTGAGCTCGCCGCCGGAGGCGAGGGCCATGCCGTCACCGTCCGCGACGAGCAGGGTGCCGGGTCGCGTGGTGGGGTGCACGGCGGTGATCGGAGCCGGCAGGTCGGCGTGGCCGGCCTCGGCGGTGGCCGGGTCGGCATGAAAGACCCGACCTTTGGGTATGTCGACGAACCGTACGAGCCCCGCGTCGCCGTCCCACACCACCCCTTCGAGGTGAACGCCGGAGACCTCCAGCCACACCTCGGCCCGCAGGTCGACCGTCATCCGCCGGCCCGCCCTGCGGGTGAACGTTCCAGGTCGACACGCGCCACCGGCGGACTCCTCAGCAGACAGAAAAGGGCTTGAAAGTTTCGGAAAATATCCGAAACTTCAGAGGTCTGTTGCCAAGGTAGAACGACGGCTCTCCGGCGTCAAGGTCACGCGCCTCCCGACCGCCGCGTGAGTGGTGTCGTCGCTCCTCAGCACCGTACCGGCCCTGAAACCGGACACCGCGGTATTTCGGCGACTTTCGGACAACCGGTTCGCCACAGCCGGCCAGCGCGCCATCAGGTCGGGTGCGGAAGCCCGGTGTTTCGAAACTATCCGGAAAGTCCGGCCCTTCCCCGGCGGGGCCGGGGAAGGGCCGGTGGCAACCGGGACGACCGGGCCGCGCGGGTCAGCCGACGATCAGGTTGGCGTTCTTGGCCCACCAGGCGCGGATGGTCCCACGATCGGCGGCCTCGGCGATGACGGCGATGCGCTCGGAGTCGAAGGTCCAGATGGCCAGGTAGTTGTCGTCGTCACCGGGCTTGCAGACGAGCGTGCCCTTGACGGTGCCTTCGTGGTTCCAGGCCGCGGCGGAGTCGCCGTTGCTGCAGCCCGCGTCGGACAGGCCCTTGGTGTGGCCGTCGAGCCAGGTCTTCAGGGAGTCGTCGGAGGAGAATCGCATCACCAGGGGACGCTTGGCCGGGCCGGTGCGGGTGGCGGTGCAGTTGACGGCGGCGATCACGCCGTCGTTCTCCTCGTCGGGCCGCGGGTCGCAGCTCTTCAGGACGCTGGTCTTCAACCGGCCGACCAGGGCCTGCTCGGCGGGGGAGAAGGCGGTGGGGGACGGGACGGGACGCGTCACGAGGTAGGCGTTCTTGGTCCACCACTTCCAGATGGTCTTGCGGTCGGCGGCCTCGGCGATGACGCCGATGTTGTCGTCGGGGAACGTCCACAACGCCAGGTAGTTGTCGTCGTTGCCGGGCTTGCAGGTGAGGATGCCGACGTCGACCTTGTCGTGCTGCCAGTCGCCGGTGGAGTCGCCGTTGCCGCAGCCGCGGTCCGGCAGGCCCACCGAACGCGTGCGGATCCACCTGTTCAAGGCGTCCTTGTCGGCGAACCGCATCACCAGCGGCCGTTTGGACGGGCCGTTGCGCGCGGCGGTGCAGTTGACCGCCGCGACGATCTCGTCGGTCTCCTCGTCACGCGCCGGGTCACAGTCGATCATGACGTTGGTGCTCAGCATCGCGACCAGCGCCTGCTCCGGCTCGGTGAGGCCGGTACCCGAGGGGGACGGCGTCGGCTCGGGGGTCGGCTCGGCGCTCGGCGGGGCCGGGGTCGCCGGAGGCGCGGACGACGGGGTGGACGGCAGGTCGCCTCCCATGATCACGAGGCACGGGGTGAGGCCGAGCCGCCGCGCGCCGGCGATCCACGAGGGCAGTGTGGTGGCGGTCAGCTTCTGCATCGTCGAGGTGGTCTTCTGCAGGTCGCCGGTGCTGACCTGCCCCACCTGGTAGTTGACGAGCGTCGTGGAGATGGCGCTGAACGTGGCCGCCACGTCCTGGTTGGCGGAGAGCAACGCGTCGATGTCGGCCTTGCTGGCCTCCTCAGGCACCGGGATCTCCCGGATGTCGGCGTTCAGGACGCGGAACGCCGAGGCGATCTGGTCGATCGAGTGGAGCACGTTGGTGAGCGCGGGGTCCTGCTTACCCGCCGGCGGCGGCGACTTGACCAGCGGCGCCACCTGCAGGAGCGCCGTGTGCAGCGACACCTGCGCGCTGCCGAAGTTGCGCTCGCAGGCCGCGCCGGCCTTGGCCTTCCACTCCTCGACGGTGGGCTTGGCCGGCCGGTCGACGAGCGCGAAGTAGAACGCCACCACGGTGATCGCGAACGTGATCGCGCCGACGACGAACTTGCCCGCCAGGATCAACTGCTCCCGCCGCCCCCGCTTCGGGGATAACCTGCCAGGCCCCTGCTCCGGATACATACACCCCTCACCCGTTCGCGGTCACCGGCCCCGTCGCCGGCAGGCCACGGCCGGTGAACGAAGGCCACCGTAACCACGGGAAACCGTTCCGGAGTGCGAAGTAACCGTATCGTCACCACTGGTAATATCTTATGCTTTCGGCAGTCGCCGCCGCGCGCGTCCGCCGCCTCCTCACGCCGCATTCTGCGCGGCTTCGCTTGCACATCGCTTGCACGTTCCCCACCGCCTCCTCCTGGCCGAGGGGCCCGTGCGGCGTGCGCTCCCCACCCGCTTAGGGTGAAAAAAGAACAAACCCGGCGCTGGTGGCGTAAGGACCTGTTCGCTGGTTATGGGTGGCTTCTGATGATGGCTTTGAGGAGGATTCGTCATGCAGACACGCCGTATCGGTGACGTGCAGGTGGGGGCGATCGGACTCGGCGGTATGCCGATGTCCATCGAGGGACGACCGGACGAGACGCGGTCGATCCGGACGATCCACGCGGCGCTCGACTCGGGGATCACCCTGATCGACACCGCGGACGCCTATCACCTGTACTCCGACGACATCGGCCACAACGAGGTGCTGATCGCGCAGGCGCTGGCCCAGTACGGCGAGGACACCTCCGGTGTGCTGGTCGCCACCAAAGGCGGCCACCTGCGTCCCGGGGACGGCTCCTGGACGTTGAACGGCTCGCCGGACTACCTCAAGCAGGCCTGCGACGCCTCGCTCAAGCGCCTCGGCGTGGAGACGATCGGCCTGTACCAGTTCCACCGGCCCGACCCCAAGGTCCCGTACGCCGACTCGGTGGGGGCGATCAGGGACCTGCTGGACGCCGGGAAGATCCGCTTCGCCGGCATCTCCAACGCGAACCCCGAGCAGATCCGCCTCGCGAACGAGATCCTCGGCGGCCGTCTGGTGAGCGTGCAGAACCAGTTCTCGCCGGCCTTCCGGTCCAGCGAGCCCGAGCTGGAGCTGTGCGCCGAGATGGACATCGCGTTCCTGCCGTGGAGCCCGCTCGGCGGCATCACGCGGGCCGGCGACCTCGGCGACCGTTTCGCCGCCTTCACCGAGGTGGCCCGCGACCACGGTGTCAGTCCCCAGCAGGTCTGCCTGGCCTGGATGCTGGCCAAGGCCCCCGTGGTCATCCCCATCCCCGGCTCCTCGCGTCCCGAGACCATCCAGGACTCGGCCAAGGCCGCCGACCTGCGGCTCTCCCCGGAGGAGCTGTCGCGTCTCGACGCGGGCTGACGCGCCGCTCCGCGCCGGCCCCTGATGTCAGGGGGCCGGCGCGGAGTCGTGCCGGAGCCTCCCACCTCGGAGTGGCCGCCTCGGAGGTGTATGGAAGTATGTAGCTAAATGTCCGATTCATCAGGGGGCTGACTGAGGGGGACGTAGCCGGTGACCGCTTCCGGGGGGATGGCGAGAAGTCAGGCGGCAGGGGTGGTGCCGGGGATGCCACCAGGGGAGTGGACGCTGCTCGCGGCGTTGCGCGCGCTGTACGAGCGGGTCCCCCGGCGGGTGCTCCTGGTGTACGTCGACGAGGCAGGACGGGACGCCGGCTCGCTCGACGTCACGGGCCTGGTGGCCGAGACCGAGCGGATCCGCGGCCTGCTGCTCGATCACGGGCTGCGGCAGGGTGACCGCGCGGTGCTGCTGTACCTGCCGTCGCTGGACTTCGTGAGCGCGTTCCTCGGCTGCCTCGCCGCAGGCGTCGTACCGGTCCCGGTGGCGCCGCCGAACCCGTTCCGGCCGGGATACGACGCCGAGGTCCTGTCCGCCGTGGTCGCGGGTTCCGCAGCGGCGGCCCTGCTCACCCACGACGACTACCGCTCGCTCGTCACACCGGACAGCCGGTGGCCCGCCGTCCCCTGGGTGTCCACCCACCCGGGAACCGCGGCCGAGGCCGCCACCGACGAGGTGTTCGGCCGGTGGTACGAGCCGGCGGACCTCGACGAGCCGGTGTTCCTGCAGTACACCTCCGGGTCCACCGGGACCCCCAAAGGGGTGGTGGTCAGCCACCGCAACATCCACCACGAGCTGATCGCCATCGCGCGCGACCTCGGCCTCGGCGACGACACCGTCGCGGTGACGTGGGTGCCGCACTTCCACGATCTCGGGCTGGTCAGCTTCCTGCTCGACACCGTCGTCGGGTTCTCCTCGCGCACCTACGTCATGTCGCCGCTGACCTTCCTGCGTGATCCCGCGCTGTGGCTGGAGGTGATCTCACGGGTGCGCGCCACGCACACCGCGGCGCCGAACTTCGCGTTCGACCTGGTCGTCCGCAAGACCACCCCAGAACGGCGCGCGCGGCTGGATCTGCGGTCGCTGCGGGTCGTCGGCTCGTCAGGCGAACTGATCCGGCCCGGCACCGTCAGCCGGTTCCTGGAGGCGTTCACCCCCTCCGGGTTCCCGCCGCGGGCCTTCTACCCGACGTACGGCATGGCCGAGCACACCTTGAGCATCACCATGGGAGGCAGCGGGCCGCTTCGGGTGGACGCCGAGGCGATCGAGAAGGGGAAGGCCGTGCCGCTGGCGGACGACGACGGCCGTCCGGCGGTGGCGTACCACGCCTGCGGGTGGGTGACCAAGCCAGGCGCACGGCTGCGGATCGTCGACCCCCGCACCATGGAGCCGTGCGGCCCGGAGGAGGTCGGCGAGATCTGGGTGGACTCCGTCACGAAGGCCCGCGGGTACTGGGGCCTGCCTGAGGAGACCGAGGCGACGTTCCGCGCCGTGGTGGCCGACGGCGACCCGCGGCGGTACCTGCGCACCGGCGACCTCGGGTTCGTCCACGACGGCGAACTGTTCGTCACCGGCCGCTACAAGGACCTCATCATCATCAGGGGCCACAACCACTACCCGCAGGACATCGAGGACAGCCTGCGCGACGCGCACCCGGTGATCCGTCCCGGCGGCGTGGCCGCGTTCTCGGTGCCGGCCCCGCGGGACGAGGCCGCCGGGGAACGGATCGTCGTGTTCGCCGAGACCAACGGCGACGCGCCGTCCCTCGAGGAGGCCGCCGAGATCACCCGCGCCGTCCGCGGCGTGGTGAGCCGTGACCACGGCGTCGCCGCCGAGGTCGTGCTCGGCCCACGCGGGCTGGTGCTCAAGACCACCAGCGGGAAGATCCGCCGCTCCGCCTGCCGCGAGGCGTACCTGAAAGGCGAGGCCGCCGTCTGGCCGGTGACCCCCGAGGAGCGTGACACCTGATGGCGGGCCGGGACGTTGCACCGGGGGTGCGCGGGTCGACCGGCCCCGGCGACCCGGAACTGCATGCGGTGGACGAGGAGTTCGGCCGGCTGATCGGCCGGTACGGCGCGGCGATCAGGCACAGCCGGATCACGGGACGCCGCGTCATGTACGCGGACGCGGTCGGCGTCCAGGGGGAGATCGAATTCACGCCAGGCGCGTCGCCGCACCCGTTCCTCACCGGCACTTACCCGGTGTACACGCGGTTCAGCAACTCGGCGTCCTCCGACGACGTCGCGCCGGACACACGCGGCATGTCGCTGATGCTCCTCGACCCGCAGGCCCCGCACGACCCGTCGCGGTCGCCGTTCAACCTCACCATGAGCACCGGCCGGCTGCTGTTCGTGCCGCACGCCGCGGCGTACACCCGCTACATGGTCGGCGGCGACGAGGCGCGCGAGGAACTGGCCAGGGAGTTCCCCGGCATGCGGGACGCCGTGTGGGACGGCGTGCGCGAGCCGGTGTCGTACGCGGCCTACCACTACTACTCCAAGGCGCCGCGCCTGCACGTGACCGGCGAGGGCCCCGAACTGATCCGGTACCGGGTCGTGATCTCCGAGCACGCCATGGACGTCGGGTTCCACGACCCGCACGGCCGCCGCTTCCCGCCGGCCCCGCCTGACTCCTTGGAACGCGACCCGGCGGACGACCGGCCGCCGTCGCTGCTGTGGAACGATCTGCGGTCCAGGGTCGCCGAAGGCGGCTTCACGCTGCTGCTCCAGGCGCAACGCCACCCGCTGGGGGACGACGCGGACGCCAACCGGTCCGCGCTCGACGCGTCACTTCCGTGGCTTCCGCACCGGTACGCGTACCGGACCCTCGCGACGCTGCGCTTCCACGGCCTGCTGGACGGCGTCACCGCCGAGCAGTTGCTGTTCGACCCCGCCGTGGCCCCGGAAGGCCTCGGCATCGCGCTCGCCCGCACCCCGTACGAGCCCGCCTCCATCAACCATCTGCGGGCCCTCGTCTACGGCCCGGCCCACGAGGCGCGTTCCGGCCTCACCGATGGACGTCCGCGCCACACCCCCGTCACGGTGCGCGAGCCCGCGGCGGAGGGGGCACAGGAACGGCGCACGGTGTGCGTGGTCGGCGCGGGGCCGAGCGGTCTCACCGCGGCCCGTGAGCTGGAACGCCTCGGCCACCGGGTCGTGGTGCTGGAGAGCGCGGACGAGGTCGCGGGCAAGTCCGCCTCGGTGCGGATCGACGGCCGGGTGTACGACCTCGGCGCGCACATCTGCACGACCCGGTACACCGAACTGCTCAGCCTGGCCTGCGAACTCGGCGTCGAGACCGAGCCCACCACACCGGCGTTCGTGTACGACATCCCGAACTGCCACGTGGAACCCATGCCGCTGCCGCCGCCTGAGGTGATCAGCCGCTACCACCATCTGCGCGCGGAGTTCTTCCCCGAGGTGGCGAGGCCCGGCCTCGCGCACAGCGCCGCCGCGCTGGCCCGTCCCACGTCCGAGCTGCTGAACGAACTCGGCGTCACCGGCCTCGCGACGGCACTCGGCGTCGGCTACACCAGCTGCGGATACGGCTCGCTCGACGAGATGCCGGCGCTGTACTTCCTCAAGTTCGCCGAGCACACCGGCCTGATCCCGGTGAACCGCTCCCTGCACCGCCGCTCAGGCACCTTCACGATCAAAGGCGGCTTCGCCAGGCTGTGGCGACGGGTCGCCGAGGAGCTGTCCGACGTGCGGACCGGTGTGCGGATCGAGTCGATCGAACGCCGGCCGGACGGCGTCACCGTGAACATCGCCGGCTCAGGACCCGTCGAGGCCGACGACCTGCTGCTCACCGTGGCACTCGACCGCGTGCTCCACCTGCTGCGACCCACCGACCTGGAACGCGACGTCGCCGCGCGGATCCGCACGATCGACTTCCGCACGGTCGTGTGCCGCGTCTCCGGCGTCCCGCGGCACGGCTTCTACATGTTCCCCGGCCCGGCGCGGGGCCTCAGCGCCTACCACAGCAGGTATCCCGACCAGGACGTCTGCACCTGTTACTGCTACGGCGCCGAAGGCATGGACGACGACGCGCCGGCGGTCCTCACGGCGGAGAGCATGGAACGGCTCAACGGCCGCGTCGACGAGGTGCTCCAGGTGTGCCGCTGGGACTACATGCCGCACTTCGGCCCCGCCGACCTCGCGTCCGGGATCATGGACAGGATCGAGCGGTCGCAGGGGGCCGAGCACACCTACCACGCCGGCAGCCTGGTCGCGGCCGAGCTGATCGAGACGAACATCGCGTACGCGCGCGACCTGGTCCGCCGTTTCTTCACCCCGCAGGAGCGGCCGGCGGCGCAACCGTTCACCGGCGGCCCCGGACGGCAGAAGCCCGTCACCGGCCACGACCCCGCCAGGACCCCGGGAGAGGTCCGGGGGGACGGCATCCGGTGGGAGATGGGGGCCGGGCACGACAGGAACGTCACCGTCGACTGCGTCATACGGGACCTGCGGGCCGAGCAGGACATCGTCGCCGAGGCGGACGGCCCGGCGGCGTCCGAGCCGCTTGACGGACAGGTCTGCTCGCCGGCGGCGCGGGTCTCTCCGGTCGATCAGGCGGCGGCCGTGGCGTCCCATCCGTCCGCCGACGAGATCAGCGCGTGGCTGGTGTCCCACGTGGCCGGGCACCTCAACTGTCCCGCTCGTGAGGTTGACCCCGACCGTCCCATCGACGAGCACGGCCTGGACTCCCTGGTGCTGGCCGAACTGCACACCGAGCTGACCGGCTGGCTCGGCCGTCCGATACCGCTCGCCACGCTGTACCGTCTCCCCACCCTGGCCGCACTGGCCCACTATCTGGAAGGCGTGGCGCGATAGATTTCCGCCGCGCGGCTGTCGATGCGGCCGTCTCCCGTTCGTGTAGGAGGTGAAGACACACCTCGCACCCGTGGAGGGAACGTGGACACGCAGTACTACATGCTCACCATCTACCAGCCCGACGGCCCGGCCCCCGGCCCCGAGGTGCTCGGCCCCGTCATGCGGCGGCTGGACACGCTGAACGCCGAGATGAAGGACGCCGGCGTCTGGGTCTTCACCGCCGCGCTGCACGACCCCGGCACCGCCACCGTGCTGCGGCCCGAGGAAGGCGAGGTGCTGATGACCGACGGGCCGTACACCGAAGGCAAGGAGCACATCGGCGGCTTCACGGTCATCCAGGCGGCCGACCTGGACGAGGCCCTCGCCTGGGGTCGCAGGCTGACCGAGGCGATCGGCCTGCTGCCGGTCGAGGTACGGCCCATGCTGCGCGCCGGCGGCTGAGTGGAGGTCACCTCCGAGATCGGCCGGGTCTTCCGCGCCGAGTACGGCCGCGCGGTGGCCGTCCTGGTCCGCGTCCTCGGCGACATCCACCTCGCCGAGGAGGCGGTCCAGGACGCCTTCGCGACGGCCCTGCGCACCTGGCCGGCCACCGGCACCCCGCCGAGCCCGGCCGGCTGGATCATCACCACGGCACGCAACCGCGCGATCGACCGGCTGCGCCGCGAGGCGACCCGCGACGACCGGCACGCCGAGGCCGCGCTGCTGCACGCCGGGGAGGAACCGCTGGAGGAGGGCCCCGTGCGCGACGACCGGCTCCGGCTGATCTTCACCTGCTGTCACCCCGCGCTCGCACCCGCGGCCAGGGTGGCGCTGACGCTCCGCCTGCTCGGCGGGCTCACCACCGCGCAGATCGCGCGGGCCTTCCTCGTGCCTGAGCCGACCATGGCGCAGCGCCTGGTCCGCGCCAAAGCCAAGATCCGCGACGCGCGCATCCCGTACCGCGTGCCGGCGGAGGCCGACCTGCCTGACCGGCTGCGCGCCGTGCTCGCCGTCATCTACCTGATCTTCAACGAGGGGTACGTGGCCGGTTCCGGTGACGACCTCACCCGGGCCGAGCTGTGCGCGGAGGCCGTGCGGCTCGGCAGGGTGCTGGTGGAACTGATGCCGGACGAACCGGAGGCGCTCGGGCTGCTGGCCCTCATGCTGCTCGTCGAGGCGCGCCGTGCCGCGCGCACCGGCCCGGACGGCGCGCTCGTGCCGCTCGCCGAGCAGGACCGGGCCCGGTGGGACGGCGCGCTCGTCGCCGAAGGCCAGGACCTGGTGCGCCGGTGCCTGCGGCGCGACCGGCCGGGGCCGTACCAGGTGCAGGCCGCGATCAACGCGGTGCACGCCGACGCGCCGATCGCCGCGGCCACCGACTGGGATCAGATCCTGCGGCTGTACGACCTGCTGCTGTCCCTGACCCCGACCCCGGTGGTGGCGCTCAACCGCGCGGTCGCGGTGGCGGAGGTGGACGGCCCGGCCGCGGGCCTGGCGGTCACCGAAGGGCTCGGTCTCGACGGCTACCACGTGTGGCACGCCGTGCGTGCCGACCTGCTGCGCCGCCTCGGCCGCGCGGAGGAGGCGGCGCGGGCCTACGACACCGCGATGACCCTCACCGCCAACACCGCCGAGCGGGGCTTCCTGCGCCGCAGGCGCGACACGGTCACGCGGCTTCCGTGAGGACCGGGGAGCGCCGGCGCCACCGGGGGCCGCCGCGCTCGCCGTCAGGGGACGACGACCAGGCGGCTTTCCGCCTCGCCGCGCGCCTGCCGTGACCAGGCGTCGGCGACGTCGTCGAGCGGTACGGCCTCGAACGCCACCCGCAGCCGGCCGGCGGCGGCGTGGGTGAGGACCTCGCGCAGCACCTCGCCTTTGCGTGCCGCCGTCAGGTCGTTGTTGGTGTAGCCGAGCACGGCGGCGGCTCTGCCGCGCAGCACGGAGGACTCGAACGTCGCGCCGTCCCCGGCGGAGCCGCCGAGGTTGACCAGCCGGCCGTGCGGCGCGAGCAGCCGTGCGGCGGCCGTGGCGGGGACGCCGAACACCGGGTCCACCACCACGTCGGCGCCGCCGTCCAGCTCACGCGACAGGCGCTCGGCCAGCGCCGAGGCGTCCTCGCCGGGGACGAGGGTCACCACGGCGTCCGCGCCGGCCGCCGTGGCGCGTTCCGCGGCGGCCCCGGGACGGCACACGCAGACCACCCGCCGTGCGCCGAGCAGCCGCGCCGCCTGCGCCGCGACCTGACCCACCACGCCACCCGCACCGAGCACCACCACCTGCTCACCGCGCCGGAACCCGGCACGCCAGGTCAGCGCGGCCCACGCGGCCACGGCCGACAGGCCGAGCGCGGCGGTCAGCCGGTCGTCCACCTCGGCCGGCAGCACCACGAGGTCGCTCTCCGGCACCGCGCACCGGCCGGCCATGCTGCCGTCCCCCGGACGCATCCCGGCGTCCGTGGGGAACCACACCCGCGTGCCGGGAGCGAGCCCCCTGGCCTCCTCGACGACGCCGACCCCCTGCGCACCCGGCACGTACGGCAGCGCGGGCCGGCCGAGGTACGACGTGCCGGTGGCGCACAGGACGTCGAGCGGCGTGATCGGCGCGGCCGTCACCGCGACGACGGCGTCCCCGTCACGGCGTACGGCCCGGTGCGCGGCGACCCGCGGCGGCCGTCCGCACTCCTCGATGAACGCGGCCCGCATGCCGGCTCCTTCAGGTGGCGATGTCCGGGTACGGCAGGTCGAAGTGCGCGAGCCGCGCGGCGTACGCGAGCTGGAAACCGAGCGGCTCGTCGTAGTCGCGCTCGAACATCGCGATGAACAGCGTCAGCGTCAGGAACGGGTGTGCGCCGAGCTCGAACAACTTGACGTAGTCGTGCGCGGCCAGTGCCTCACGCTCGTCGTCCTCGAACTTCAGCCACGTGCTGGCCTCGCCGCTGTGACAGTTCAGGATCGAGTTGGCTCGTTCGGCCTCCCACCAGGTGACGGTGCCGCGCGGGTCCTCGCGGTACCGCTCCACCAGGTCGGGGTCGCGGTCCACGGTGAACAGGAACTTGTCGATCAGGTACTTGCTCATTCCGGCGCTCCTGCGGGATACCAGGTGAAGTACGCCTCCATGGTGTGGAACAGGTCGAGCGTGTCCACGTGGTCGGCCTTGGCCCCCTCACCCGCGACCCCCATCATCAGCATGAAGTCCATGAAGCCGTGCGTGGCGTTCCCCGGCGTCCACAGGCTGTCCAGCGTCACCTCGGCGAGGCTCGCCTCGATGTCGCCGCTCGCGATCCACTCCACCGCCTTGCGGTCGAACTCCGGATCAGGGCCGTGCGGCCCGAACTGACGCGGCCCGCCGAGCTCCAGCGACAGATGACCGGTGCCGACCACCGCCACCCGCAGGTCGCTCGGCCACGACTCCACCAGCTCGCGGATCATGCGGCCGAGCTGCACGAAGCGTTTCGGCTGCGGCAACGGCGGCGCGAAGATGTTGGTGTACACCGGCACGATCGGCAGGTCCGCCTCCGGCCGCAGCGTGATGATGGGACACGTGATGCTGTGGTCGATGCGCAGCTCGTTGCTGAACGCCAGGTCGAACCCCCCGTCGATGCCGCCGCGCAACATGTGGGCCGACAGGTCCTCCTGGCCGCGCAGCAGCATGCGCGGCAGGCCGAACTCACGTTCCTCGTTGTAGTAGCCGGCGTCGTAGAACGGCGCCTTGCCGATGAGGAACTGCGGCATGTTGTCCAGCCACAGCTGGTGGAAATGGTCCGAACCCACCATCACCAGCACGTCGGGCCGCGCACGCGTGAGCGTCTCACGGAACGCCATGATCTTGGCCACCCACTCGTCGGCGA